>NZ_JANRHM010000006.1:0-186896 GCF_024733785.1 Barnesiella sp. ET7 | reverse complement strand
TCCCGGCTGATGTCCGAAAGCTGAAAAATGGCTGCGAGGTTCGGGGAAAAAGAACTCGCCGAGCTCGCTTTGCAGCAGCCGTTCGGCTGGCTATACAGCTCCAGGTTCTCGACCGATACACTTCGGCTCAAACATCTTTTTCCCACGTTCGTCCCTCTCCGCCATTTTTCTTTCCGCTTTCTCCCATAGGCCGGAGGACTTCGCGCTTTAGTCATCGCCCCCGACACGGTCATCTGGTCATCCCGCATTTTGATGCGGAATCCAGGGAATACCGGCAAGTTTACTCGTAAGATTCTCTTTCCTGGACCCCGCATCGCTGTGCGGGGTGACACCCTTAGTCATACCGCGCTTTGACGCGGTATCCAGAAATATCTGGGGGAGAGAGTCCCCGTTGTTATTCCTTTTATGCCATGAACTGGACCCCGCATCACGTGCGGGGTGACGTGCCGGGGTATGCTGCTCCTCGACGTAGCATCCAGGAAATAGAGGCAAGGGAATATTCGTTATCCATGAGGTTGGAATATTCAACCTAAAAAGTATAAAATTGCTTTTATATCTCAAATATAAGTTGTATCTTTGCACCGCTCAACAAGGCATCGACTATGGAGAGATGGCAGAGTGGTCGATTGCGGCGGTCTTGAAAACCGTTGAACTGAGAGGTTCCGGGGGTTCGAATCCCTCTCTCTCCGCATAAGTCTTGAAAATCAAGGAATTGCAAAATAAACACCCAATTTTACACCCAAGAATGTAAAGTTGGGTGTTTTTCTTGAATAATGTGGCATAATTGACCTGCCTTTAAAAAGGCAGGTCATCGTCATCTGTGCTAGTTGGGGCTTCTGCTTTTGTTTGTGGAATTGTTATAATTCCTCGTTTTACCATTTCCCAGAAACATTTAACTGTAGCGGATATATCAGAAAATGCATCATGTGCATTTTCAAAGTCAGAATCAAACAGTTTATTATATAGTTCTTGTAATTTAGGATAGCGGTATCCGTAAAAATTCTTCAACTTACAAAAGTCTATAGAACTTTTCATAGTACACAAACTTATTGTTCCATCCCATGATAAAACTTTATTTTCACGATAAAATTCTGCTTCTATGATTTTTTTGTCAAAATCTATATTGTGTCCCACAATGTATTTTACTGTTTTTATATCTGATTCAAAAAAGCTCAAAACCTCATTCAAATTTTCTCCGCATTTATTGGCATATTCAGTAGATATACCATGTACAGAAACAGACTCATTGGGAATAATAAATCCATTAGGTTTTATTATATGATTATGCTTTACTAATATATTTTGGAATTGGTCTGTAATTATCCAACTCAATTGGATGATCCGAGGCCAATTATTTATATCGGAAGATGGGGCATTATAATTTTTAGGCAATCCTGTTGTTTCCGTATCAAAAAATAAATACCGGTCTATTTCTGGCAAATACTTATTAGCATTATTATGTAAAATATCTAAGTGCTTATCAAAAAGTTTTTCATCTAAATTTTTCTGTAAATTATTGTAAATTTCAGCATCATATTTAATAAATCCACATGCGTATAATTGTAATAAATTAAATTTTGCAGATTGAGAATCAGAGTCTTTCAAGTATTTTATCGCTAAATTAGAATTGCTAGAAGTGCCTTTGCCTAAAAGATAACACAACGCAAGGGAATTTTTGCTTTCATCAGATGAAGTTTCTATAAGCCATTCTATTGTATTTATTTGATGTTCGTGAGGAGAAAGATAACTATCATGGCGGCTTTTTATTTTATTGATCTCAGTCAATTCTATTTTGATATCTTTATAAGTAGCATAAAAAAATATTCTTTCACCACAGAATTTATTTATCACAGAATCAACCTCTGCTAAAGTAACATTTGAGGGAATAATCGTTGGTAAAATCCCGTTTCTAAAACGATATTGTAAACCGCTAGCATGTATTGAAGGTGGCAACACCAAATGATCACACCATCTCAGCTCCATTCTGTAAAAAAGCTTACAATCTGAATCGCAATATTTGTCTTTAGGTTCAAATGATAACGAATCTATATTTTGCGTAGCTGTATTATCTTCACTTTTAAAAATAATATGAAATCCACATCCATTGCCACTGCGCACTACCCATGGATAATCTATGGGTAAGTGTAACAGTCCCAGAATCTCATTAATGAAACCATTTAACCCTTCATCAGGATACATAATCTCACTTATCCAAATACTTGAAATATCTATATCTAATGCTCGATATTGATTATATCCAAGGACCAAACCTATTCCTGATGATTTCTCCCAATTAAAAGATAATAAGTAGTCTAATGGTTGTGATATGTTTTTATAGGACTCCCAGTCAGTATCTATTGGCTCCTTAAATGATTTCTTATTCCTCTTGGGGCATTCTGACCATTTCATCTGAGTTACATTCATACCAAACAGTCGATAATATAAACTCATGTATTTCAATTCATTCGATAATTGTTCTTGAATAGAGCTTAGGGATATAGTTTTTCTTGATAAACCTTTTGAATAATCTTCTAATGGAGCTATATATTTTATATTAGAACAATCAGGAAATGCAGAAAGGACTTTTATAGGAGTGAAGTCTCCAAGATAAATTCTTGTTAGATGCTCACAACCAATAAAAGCTGTTGGATCAATATCAATATCTTTAGACTCAATAATTACACATTTAAGTTCATTACAATTTTCAAATGCATTGGAGTATATTGATCTTATATTTTGTGGAATCTTTATTTCTGAGAGAGACTCGCAGCCTGAAAATGTTTCAGAATATATGTAAGTAATACCACTAGGTATTAGAATTTGACTAATATTATTACAATTAGCAAACGCTTTACCTCCCAAGTTTCTTATTGAATTTGGAAGATTTATAGTTGTTAATGAACGGCAATTATTAAATGCGCCAGAAGCAATTTCAAATATTTGTGACGGAAGAGAAATAGTATGAAGATTTATACAGCCACTAAAACATTCTGTGGGCACTTCTTTAACTTCTTTTGGAATATTTATCTCTTCAAGTGATATACAGTTTTGAAATGCTTGAGATTGTATTTTGGAAATAGTTTCAGGCAATACAATCTCTGTAATTTCACAACAATCCTTAAAAGCTTGGGATGCAATCGTTTTTACTCCGTTGGGAATAACAACTTTACCTATCATATCGGTAGTACAAGATATCAATTTTTCGTTATCATCAGAATATGCTATCATATATAAAGTCAATTTTTTAATTGACTCTAAAAGTATAAAAAGTATTTGATACTCTACGATTTAATATCAACTTTAACGCTGCGAGAATGCAACATATTATATTTGACTGACTATGTTGATTGTTTAACTTAACAAATTATTCAGCAGCTATTTCTTCAATTTGAACAATTAAAAAGAGAGTAACCAAAATGCTATTTGATTACTTCTTTCTTCTAAATTTGAGCGATTTAACAATTACAATTTGAATCCTCTGCTTTTTCTTGGCTCTTCTGTCGGTCTTCGTAAACTTTGCCGTAATTTATCAAACTGTTCTTTGAACCATTCTCCAATCGGTTGCCTGTTTATGGTCAATACGAGTTTACCGCTATCAGTCGGATGTTTCTCCACCCTGAAAATATCGTTCTTGATGTCAAACTTCCGTCTGTGTTCTTCGGAATAAATTTTGCCACTACATTGTATGGCTTCTTTCTTTGTCAAGAGGCTTTCTATCATGTCTTTGGTAAACCCGATAACAGCGCATAATTTTTCCATTCTCAACATCTCTTTGAACATCGGAAACCATCTGTGTGCCTTTTCAAGCAAGGTGTTCAGCCGGGAAATTTCCCTGTCTTTGGCTTCAAGCTCTTGATTGTGTATTCCTTGAAGATTGCGTATCTGCTTGCCGTGCTGTTCTTGCATGTGTCGCATTTCCGGATCATTCTCTACCGTATGATAACAGAGAAGGGATAAACGAGCTTGAGTATCTCGTTTATCCCTTCGGGTATATATGCTTATGGCATAATGTCAGTAGATATATTCGACGTCCGACTTCTTGAAGCGGAGGATGCGGGTGTCGTAGCTGCTGGCTCCGTTTTTGATCATGTAGAGGTTGCCCATGCCTCCGTTCATATACCATCCTTCGCCGGTGGGAGAGTAGACTCCGAAGAGTATATTGTTGTAGTGGCCGGAGTGCAGGATACCGGTGTCGTTCCATTGTGCCGCCGGTCCATACCAGACGAGCGGTTCATGCTCCAGGAAGTCGGGGCTCGACAGGGCAATGTAGATGAGATTCGAAATGGTCATGGAGCCTACCTGTATTCCGTTTTTACGCAGTTGTTGACGCTTTACTTTTGAATGTCCGTTCCACGGATTTCTGAGGGTGTGGGTCCCGTTGTACATCATCCAGACATAGTCGGTGGCATCGAACAACCGGTTGAACTCCTCCATGGAGGGGAGCTCGTATCCGTCGGGCGAGAGAGTCGTGGGCGGCAGTTTGTTGATGTGTACCTTTTCGTCTCTTGTGAATCTCTCGAGAACGATGACACTGTCTTTTTCGATTACCTGCATGCCTTGTCCGCTATTGCCCTGATAGGCCCACCCCCAAAGCTTGTAGTATTCGTCCGGCGTACAGTCGGTGAGATACTGGAAGAGGGTTTTGTTGGCTTGCACCGCCGGGTCGGCCGAGGAGAGTATCTGGTCGTCAAAGGCCTTTGAGTTTTTGATGGCGTTGTACTTGCACCACCATACGCCATGCAGAAAGGTGACGGGCAGGCCATAATTGCGTCGGATGACGGTATACTCCTCTCTGTCCGATTGGTCGGCTTTATTCCGTATGACGAGCGTGGCCGACTGTTGTCGCCCGTTGGCCGTGGGGTCGTTGGGGCGCCAGCCACCCAATACCCGCCAGGTGTTGCTGCCGCTCTCGCTGTCGATTCTTATCCAACGGTCTTCTCCATCGGCAAATTCTACGAGCATCTCTTTCTCGGCGGGGAGGGTAAAGATGGCGAATTCGTTATCGATATAGCGGTTGAAGTCGTGGGTATAGGTGTCTGTCCCGAACTCCAGTGCCCCTTGGCTGGTGGTAGGATTTCCCGTCATTCGTATGTGAATATTGTCCTCGGGATAGGAGTGGGTCAATCCTTTTCGGTGGAAATAGACTTGGGTATCGACGGTTTTCATGTTGGGGGAGTAGAGTTTCTTGCGGATTCTGAACAGGTTGATTCCGGCCAGAGAGCGGGTCGTCTTGTCCTTCAGTTCTCCGGGCGAGACCGGTTCCACGGTCAGCGAGGGGTCGGTTACGGGGAAGACTTCCAATTCGCTGTCGCTCTGGATGGCCACGATAAAATCGGTAGCCAGATGCGGCAAGATGAGCATGCTTCCCTCGTTGGCGACGGTTACATTCCCGGGCAATTCGGTCAGGGCCGAGTCTATGACCAGCCGGTCGTCTATGCCCGGTTTCAGAGTCGTGTCGCCGCCCTCTTTCCACTCCTCTACGGTTAGTTGCACCTCGGCATCGATTACATCTTTACGGAGGGTTATGGAGTAGACGGTATTGCGCGATATTTTCTCAGGCAAATTCGTCTCCAGCGAATACTCTTTACCATCTATCGAGGCATTCAACGCTACTTTCAAATCGGCATTGTCCTGCTCGTACAGGTAGAGGATTCCGTTTTTGCTGGCGGTGTAGGGCTCTTCCGGAACAAGCGGGATGTCGACCGCCGAGCTGCCCTCGGGAGTGGCAACCGTTGACTGTTGGAAGAGATAGGCCGCTTTCTGTACCCGCTTGAAGGTGATGCTCTTTACCTCGGCAGTCCCGGCCACGGCCATGCGTAAATCGAACCGGGCAGCTACCCGTTTCAGCGATACCGGGATTAGCCGGTCGGCAGCCGTGTAGTCGGCCAGAGAGACCACCCCGGTATAGACCATTTCGGCCTGGCCGTTGGTCGAGTGTATGACGGTCGCTTTCCACTCCTCTTCCGAGTAGCCCGGTTCGGGCGAACCGAAGTCGGGCAGACGGGAGTCATTCGCTACGATATAGAGGTTGCCCCTCAGGGCTTCGAGCGGGAATTCATACCTGTTTCCCGAGTGTTTGATGTCGGTATACTTCTTGACCAGTACTCCTTCGTCGAACAGGTATGCGCGGATGCTTTCTATCGTCTCTTCGCCATTGTCGTCGACGGAATTGTCGGAAGAAAGACGGGATACCTCTGCACAAACTATTCGGTCGGTACCATCGAAAAGGTTCTCTTTATCGAGCTGGTCGTTGCACGATAAACAGAAGAGAAGGGCTGGTATAAAAAACAAAACTGAATATATTCTTTTCATGACTTCTATTTCTTTTTCCATGTGTAATCCCGATAATTGTCAGATGTATCCCGTCGCTCATCTCCCTTTTTTATTGGACTGAGAGCCGAGCTTGGGGAACCAGCTCGGTATCTTCGCCCTCTTCCCATTCGTCGAAAGATACTTCGACCGTTACGTCGATTACATCCTTGCGTACGGTTATCGTATAAATCGTGTTGCGTTTGAGGTCGCAGCCGAGCGCCTTGGTCAGTGTCTGCGGCTTGCCGTCAATCGTTACATCTACACTGATTTCGAGACTTCCCTGAGGTTGCTCATAGGCATACAGTACGGCCGGTGTATCTGTCGTGAGCGGCGAGTCGAACGATACGGTCATATCCTTGATCTGCACCTCCTTCGAAGAGAGTTCGGGGGTAGCCGGGAAAAGAAAGCCCGATTGAGCCGCATTCTTCAGCGTAATGCTGTTTACCGAGGCCACACCTGCCGTTCTCAAGTTGAGGTCGAAACGGGCAAAACCTCTTTTCAGATTCACGGGGAGCACCGTTTGAGAGTTACTCATGTCGTTCAGACTGAGACTGCCCGAGTAGAACTGTACCGGTGCATTATCTTTCATCGTCATACACTTTTTCAACCACTCCTCTTCGGTGATGTTTTGGCTCTTCAACTCTTCCAGGTTGATTTGCTCCTGAGTATTGGCTAATACATATAACGTACCGGCATGTTTCTCGATGCGAATGTCGAAACTGCTTTTCGAGGGGGTGAGATCGGTATAGATCTGGGTCATCTTTCCGCCTTCGAATATACAAGCCTGCATGTCGGTGATGTTGATATCGTTTTCCAGAGCCTGTCCGAAGCCTTCGTAACGGGTGATAGAGGTTTTTACAGTTCTGGTCTCTTCTCCGCCGGGGCGAGAGGGGGTGGTTGCGTCGTCGTTGCTACACGATGCCAATACGCCCAAAGAGGCGAATGCTGCAAAAAAAAGATTTGTTTTATTCATTGTGTTTTGGTTAAAATTCAACATTTGTTTTTATTATGATTATTGTCATTATCAATCGTAGGTATACTCTACGGGAGTCTTGATACACCGTATCAGCCGTGTCTTGGTCGAATTGTTGGCGGTGTACTTGATCCAGTTCTCATTGGGCTTTACCTGGCTTTCATAGCCCTCCATGACCCAGGTCTGGCTGCTGTTGCCATAGGTGGCCAGGAGCAGGTTCATCCTGGCTATATTGCCATGAACCGTGTTCCATTGGTGGCCCAAGCCGTTGAGCACATAGTGGGCGCCGTCTATTTCAAAATCGTAGAACGATATGACGCCATAGTTATGGCCCAGAAAATTGACGTCTCGCTCTACAATCGTAATCTGTATGATCTGTCCCTTGCTGTTTTGGTAGCTTCTGGAACCTACGCCACCGAGGTTGAAATTCCCGTTTTTCGAAAAGGCGAGATAATCGTCGTAGCCGGGAATCTGGTACCCCGGTGGAGCCATTTCGGCAGGCGGTAGTGTCCCGAAGTTTTGAGCGCTTGCGGCAACCCCCTCGTGGTAGAATGCCGTTCCGTCGTGTCGCAGAGGCAGACCCTGTTTGTTGCCGCCCTGATACTGGTCGCCCAACAGGTTCAGGAGTTCGTCTTCCGATACGGTGGTCAGATACGAGAGCAGGTCGTAGTGCGGTGCCGGGTCGTTGGGGATGGTTATCTGGTCCTCAAACGATTTTACATTTCCCCGCAAATTGTATTTGCACCACCAGGTCTCGCCAATTTTCACCACCGGCAATCCCCAGTTTATGCGGCGGACGGTATAGGTCTCCTTGTGGGTCCCATCTTCGTTCGAGATGACAATCCGTCCCTCTTGAGGTCGTCCATCGGCTCGGGGGTCGTTGGGTTTCCAGCCACCGACAATCCGATAGCTCTTGCCCGACAGCCCCGTGCGGGTAATCGATTCCGTTTCCGTGGCTTGCATCCAGGCCGATTCGTCGGTATCAAACTCTACCCGGAGCACCTTATTGGCCGGCAGACGGATGATTCCCAATTCGCCTTCGACATACTCCTTGAAGTCGCAGGTGGCCTCTTTGTCGAAGTGGATAGCCCCCTCTATCTGTATAGGATTGGCTTCGATAACGAGAACCACGCGTCCTAAGTTGGTGGAGGAGGGGTCTTGAATATCCAAGTGAAACCTCTCGGTGTCTCTGCCGGGCATGCGCAGACTGCTGCGAACGGAGAGCTCGGCTATTTTTTGCAAGGTGGATCGCCCTTTACCGAGGTTCCGGTTTACTTCTACACCTTCTACCGAGCCGTCTACCGTTACCGTGGCGTTGGCTTCGGCCAGAAGTGCCAGCATAAAGTCGCTCCCGTGGTACGGTACAAAGACGGTATCTCTCGTTTCGTTTACCCGAACGCCGTCGGAGAAGAGAGAGTTTTCCACGTCGACCAATCCTTGAATCGAAGGGTTCGACTCGGTAGAGGCACCAGTCCCCCAGCCGTCTGCCTCGATAACCAGTTGCGCTTCGGCCCCCTTGCCCTGGATGGCGAGGGTGTATATCTCGTTCCTCCGGATAACCGAAGGCAAGTTGGCTTTCAGCAGATGTTGCCCTTCGCCGAATCGGATGGTGACCTCGACCCGGATAGCCGGGTTGGCCTGCTCGGGAATATAGAGCAGTGTTTCGCTCCCGTTTGCGAGCGGAGCGTCGGCATACTCTTTGGTAAAGTCGAAGGTGGAAGCCGATGCCGATGTCTCCACCGTTCCCCGAGGCATGGTATAGCCTTTGTCGGCCAGATTGTGAACGACCACTTTTTGCACCTCTACCCCTTTCTCGAACGATTCAATATCGACCCGGGCCACGCTGCGGGACATCGGTACTACTACGGAGGTGGCTGTACTCTGGAGGTCGCTCTTGCCGGTCATCAGCAATCCCTCGCCGGTCATCTCGCCGATGCTCCCTTCGATAGAGAGAAAATCGTCCAATGTCGAACTCTCGGGAGTAAGTGCATCGAGCCCCGTCAGTAACCGGGCATTGCCTACTATGTATAGAGTCCCCGAGAACGAAGCCGGGACGAACGTATACAGATTTTCCGCACTGGCTTGCGAGGGGGTGATTACCTCAGCGAGTGTGCCGTCGACAAACCGGTAGCCGGTTACTCGGTGGATGGCCGATTCGTCGCCGGTGCCTGTCGAGTTGTCGGCAGCCAACCGTACGGTTATTGCTTTCGAATTTCCCGATGCCACCAGGTTGTGGTCTTCATTGCATCCCGTTATTCCCCAAAGCAGGGCAATAGACAGGGAGACGTATTTAAATATTCTTGTATTCATTTCAAGTCAAAAACGGATACTAATACAGATTCGGATTTTTACTGCTGTTGAGGTAGCTGGACGAGTTTATGGGCATGTCGTCCAGATGGTTGACATAAAAGTGGTTCATCAGCTCCTGAGCCCAGGGACCATACGTGAAGGCGCTGCTGTGGTTGTATCCCATCACATGGCCCAGCTCGTGAAACATGATTTCGCAGGCATAGGTATTGGTGTAGTGGCTCAGCCAGCCCGTCTGCCATACGCCGTAGGAAGAACCTCCCCCTAGTCCGATAACACCGTTTCCCGGGTATACCAGACCTACGTTCAGGGTACGTTCCTGTCTCATCTGCCGCAATACGACATCGGGGCTCACCTTGTCGTTTACACCGCCGTTGCCATACAGCCGGTCTTCGTTGGCTCTCAGTATCTCTTCATGCTCGGGCATATCGATCATGTAGGTAAAGTTCAGGAAGAAGGCTACGGCTTCGCGACAATGCACGGGGCGGATACCCATCCAGTTTCCTACGGGGCCTCCGTCGGGTTTGGTAGGGTCGCCGTCGAACAGGTGGAACCGTATGTTCCAGCCGTGTATGATGCCTTTCAGTTTCTCCAGATAGGGGTCGTCGGACTCAATCTTGAATTCTATTCCGGCGAGTTCGTCGGCCTGCATCCGGGGTATCTTGACAATCTTCCCCGATTCGGCCCGGAAATAGAGCTCTTTCTGCAACAGCGGGATTGCTTCATAGAAATCGGCAAAAGGAGGGATGCTGTCGAAATAGGCAAAGTCTACATATTCGTTCCCTGCTGCCGGGATGCGTGCTTTTACCAGAACCTGACTTAGGCTCCGCGGCGAGTAAAAACGGGCATGGAGTTGCCCCTCGCTGGTGACCGATAGCTGCAAGGGCCTGGTCGTATTGAAGTTACGAAGCTCTTTGTCGGTGTATATGGTATGCGGTTCATCGTCTTGCAGAATGAGACCGTGTTGCCCCTGAGTGTATGCCCGATTGGTGATAAACATGGTCCCGATTTCATCGTCGGGGTGTACGACATTTATCTCAACCCGGCCGATGTGATTCTCTACGACCGAGTCTAAATCGAAGGTATAGTAGCGTTTGGTCATATTTCCCCGATAATCGCGTGTAAACAGGGTCACCTCTCCTTGAACCGAGCTTCCCTCAATCGTTGGCATGAACAGATATTCGGTGTATTCGGCCATATCCAAGACCTTCATTTCGCCGTTGCTCTCGCCCGAGAATGTTCCCTCGCCCGAGAGTCGGGTATAAAACCTGCTACTGGCATTAAAGGCAACCGTGTTCGAGGTGACTGCCGTTTCGACGTATGGATTGTTGTACGAGAAAATCAGATCCATCCGCCCCACAATTCTGCGCTGTACAATCTTTTCGGCAATCTCGGCTACAACCTCGTTCCCGAGAGCGGTGGAGACTTTCCGGACGGTAAAGGGAGTTATCGAATAGAAGTACTCGCAAGCCAAAGGCCGGGCCAGCTCTTCGGGAAATGAGAGCCACACTTCCGATATGTGATTGATCGGGTTTATTGTGGCGTTGTCGTCCGTCAGGTCGCCTCGTATGCCCAGGATAAGAATGCGGTAAGAGCCTTCGTGCAACCCTTCCAACTGCATGTCCGAGGTATTTTTGTCGTACAGGCCCTTGACACCGTTCACCTTATATCCGTCGTCATCGACTACCACAAACTCTACCCGATCGTAGTTCGACAGGGTTTGTCGCTCGGTGGTGGCAAATGCCTGTTGAGGACGATGGCCTTTTTGCAAACTTTCGGCGGGGAGCCCCTCGTACTCTTCGGGTACCAGTCGGAACGAAAAATCGCCGAACCCGTTCCCGGAAGAGACGGAATCCAGATGATCTTCTTCGACACAGGCCGGAAGCAGAATGATGCCGATTAAAAGAGTATAAATTATATTTCTCATTTTATGAACACTTCTTTGTTTCGGGTTCGTTTAGTTGTATTTTGTTGGGAAAAAAGAGATTAAACAGAACAAAATGGGTAATTTTGATCGTTGATAAGTGTGTATGATGTTACCTATTGTTACAAATTGTCTAAATCTTTTTGACCGGTGCAAAAGTACCAGATTGTATGGTCATAATCGGTAACAATTGTTACGCAAGGAAAAATCGGTAAGATATGGATTGGGCTACAATGAATAATGATATTTATGAAATGCCTTTATTCAAAGGCGGAAATAAAGAAATTATCGAAAAAATCATGCACGATTACCCCAGCCGCTATGTGCATTACAAAAAGGGAGAAACCATAGCCATGCAAGGGAATGTGTGCCGTTCGCTGTATATTCTGTGCGAAGGCAGTGTTTATGCCAAAATGATTAGCGAGGAGGGTAAGGAGCTGACATTGGATACCCTCTCGGCTCCCGATGTGTTGGCCTCTTCCTTTCTATTCAGTACCGAGGGGATATTCCCCGTTACCATATTGGCCAATAGTGACTGTAGCCTTTGGATTGTCAACAAGGAGAGCCTGTTGAAAATTATCGAAGAAGACTCTTTGGTCTTGCGAAATTATCTGACGGTCATATCGGACCACAGCGTGTTCTTGAGTAAACGTCTGAACGAGTTTGCCTTGCAGACGCTTTCGTCGAGGATTATAAGCTACATCGAAAAAAACGGAACCATACAGAACCTGCAGGAGGTTGCTTTCATTCTCGGGGTGGCCCGTCCCTCTCTTTCAAGAGCTATCCTGCAACTGGTCAATCAGGGCGTACTCAAAAAGGAGAACAAGGGGTATATGCTCTCCTGATATATAGTTTCTGAAATCAACTAACGTTAATCCCCGGTTTTGCAGTGCCGCAAAACCGGGGACGCGTGTATCGGGGTGGGGCTATAAAAACAGATAGAGATGAGACTGCCGGGTTGTACTGGAGGTTTTCGTATAAGTTGATTATATCTTCAATTCGTCGGTCTCTATTCGCATTTTACAAGTGGAAGCCCCTTGCAGAATCGAATGGCAGAGCGTTACCTGGAAGCGCTTTTCTTTCCACAGCTCCGACAAAACATAGAGAATGCTCTGTCGGGAGCATTCGCAAAGCAGAGGGGTAGACACATAGCCTTTTGTGCACAGTTCGCAGGTGCAACTCTCGAAATATAGATGGTACACCGATTCGCTTTCTACGATTTCGCAACGTACTCCTGGCAGTTCGTTGGCTTGTGCAAAGAATTGATCCAAGTTGCCATGAGCCTGGTTGTAGAGCTCTTGGTAAATCGAGAATGTGCCTTGCCTCACGCAACTTTTGCTACACTCGGCCAATAGTTCACTCCGCTGCTTGTCCGACAGGCGGGCAAGTCCTTTTTCAAATCCTTTGAACCAATAAGATAATTCCATACAATTCTTATTTGTTGTTTTTTAAGTGCTTTATTCTTTTCCGACTTTAGTCAGATTTCCCAAATTCTCTCATCACTCTCCCTCATACGTATCGGTGAGGGTACGTATCCGGATACGGGCTATATCGTCGGGGGTGATGTCGGCACTCTTGATGGTCACCACCTTGCGCTCGCCCGGCATCAGGTCGAAGAAGTTGTCGGAGAGGTCGGCTCCCTGGGTGGGTATCTCGATGAATACATCCTTGGCCAGACAGTCGGTCGAGAGGGTGAGGGCGATACCTTGGGGCGTTGTCTCGATGGCTTTTGTCAGGTGAGGCCGGGGTAGCTTCAGCTCCTTGGGCAGCACCAGGAACTTGTGGCCATGGGCGAGGGTTTTGCCGTCGTGGTGTATTTGCCAGGTCAGCAATACCTCGTTGGCGGGGTATCCCTTCAGCAGGTTGGCCAGGGCGAGGGTGGCCATCTTCTGGCTGGCGTTGGGCCGTATGGTGCGCTCGAGGGTGACGGTGTTCAGCCGGTTGCCGTGGAAGTCGTCGATGCCCACGACAATCTGTGCCCGGTCGAGCCGGTCGAGCCGGTCGGAGAGGGCATGAATCTCGAGGCTGTCGCCGCAGACGAAGGTCGAGAGCATCAGAGGGGCAAAGGCATCGCGGGCGTGGTAATAGAGTGCCTTCTTGTTTTTGTAATAGTCGATGGCCGACCACGAGATGGCGGGCCAGCTGTCGTTGAGCTGCCAGTAGAGCGAACCCATGCACACGGGGCGCTGCCGGCGGTTGGTCTCGATGCCGTAGGCGATACCGTGCCCCTGGAGCAGCAGCCCCAGGTAGACAAAGTCGTCGAAGTTGCGGGGCATGCGGTAGTAGTGCTGCATGTAGGTTTTTATCAGGTCGTTGCCGATGCTGCTCTTCTGGCGGTGGGTCATCACCTCGGAGTCGATGCTCAGGTCGTCGGGCCCGGCAAAGGTGCGCAGGGTTTTCATCTCGGGGAAGGATTCGAAGCCGAATTCGCTGACGAACCGCAGCTGGAGCGTGTCCATGGCGTCAAACATCTCCTGTCCGTACCAGATGCCCCAGTAGTGTATGTCGCCCTGGGTCTGGGTAGCGGGGCGCCCCCAGTTGGCCGAGTCGGGCGAGGTGTGTATGTAGCTGCGTTGCGGGTCGTACCGGCGCACATACGCGGCGAGCGTGTCGCGGAAGAGGGTGTGGTAGTCGCGCCGCATCTTCTCGAAAGTCTCGGGCGTGTAGCGGCGATTCCACCCCCAGTATTTGAGTCCCTCGTAGATTTCGTTGTTGCCGCACCACAGGGCCAGCGAGGGGTGGTTGCGCAGGCGGCGGATGTTGTAGCGGGCCTCGCGGGCTACGTTGCCGAGAAAGTCCGGGTCACCGGGATAGGCCGAGCAGGCAAACATGAAGTCCTGCCACACGAGTATGCCGTAGCGGTCGGCCAGCTGGTAGAAGAGCTCATCCTCATACACGCCGCCGCCCCAAACCCGCACCATATTCATGTGCGACTGCTTCATGGCCCGGAACAGCCGGGTGTAGTCGTCGGGGGTGACGCGGGTGAGAATGATGTCCTGGGGTATGTAGTTGGTGCCTTTGGCGAAGAGCGGTTGGCCGTTGATGCGGAAGTAGAAGTTGCGCCCCAGCGAGTCCCGTTCGTTGACGAACTCGATGGTGCGTATCCCGGTCTGGTAATGTTTGCTCCCCAGGGTTCGACCGTTTTGCACGAGCGTTATATCCACATCGTAGAGATGCGCTTCTCCCCAGCCGTTGGGCTGCCACAGTTGGGGCTGCTCGATTTCGGAAGAGAAGCCGATGCGGTTCTCGCCCGGTTGCAGGGTGCAGCGACGGGTCGAGCGGGCCACCTCCTGGCCCGCTTTGGCGATGGTGAGCAGCACTTCGACCCCTTCGGCAGCCTGGCGGTTCTCGTTGACGATGGTCAGGTCGGTAGCCAGTCGGGCCCGGTCGTTGTCGATGTGCAGGGTGCGGGTAAAGGCGTCGTCGATGCGGCAGCCGTCGTAGAGCACCAGTCGGGCCGGTCGCCAGATGCCGCAACCCACCAGTCGGATACCCCAGTCCCACCCGTAGTGATAGGGAGCCTTGCGGGCGTATGCACTCAGGTGGGGCGTGCTGCGGTCGTTGTCGGCAGGGTAGTCGATGCCGGTCTGGCGGTATATCGGCTCTACGGCCTTGAGAGGCGAGGCGAAGTGCACGGTGAGGGTATTCTCGCCCGCAACGATTTTATCCCGAACCTCCTTCTCCCAGGCCACGAACATGTTGTCGGTCTGCATCACCGGCTCGCCGTTGAGAACGATGCGGGCAAAGGTGTCGAGTCCCTCGAAGATGAGGCGGGCACAGGAGTACCGGGCCAAGTCGTCGGCATCGACGGTGAAGGTGGTGGTGTAGCTCCACCCTTTCGTTTCGACCCAGGCCACCTTCTCCTCGTTCGTCCCGTAGAAAGGGTCGTCGAGCAGCCCGTTGCGCAGCAGGTCGGCATGCACGGTGCCGGGCACCACGGCCGGGTAAGAGAGGCTATCCCCTTCGGCGGAGAAGCTCCACCCTCGGTCGAGCTCGATTACGCGGGTGTTGTCGGGTGTCGTTTGTGAACGGGTCGGTTGCATGGCAATCAATAAGAGTATCAGTAAAATAACTATACGGTGTTTCATGGTGTATGCGTTGTTCTCTCCTGTTCAAAGGTACGCAAAAAGTTGGTCGGGAGCGACAGCCCCGGAATTTTTTCATTTGATTTTTCAAAAATAAGCCTGTATCTTTGATAATATTATAGGAAAGAGTGTATGAAAACCAATAGAGAAGAAATTTTGCAAAGCGCGCTACAGTTGTTCATGTCGATGAATTACGAGCGGGTGAGCCTGCAGATGATTACCCGCATGGTGGGGCTGACCAAGACGGGTATCTTTAATTACTATCCTACCAAACTCGATTTGTTTGTGGCTGTGGCCGACAAATATCTGTTCAACGCCCAGGACCCGAAGCGCAAGTATGAGGAGTCGGATGGTACGCTGGCCGATTTTATCGATAAATACGTGGCAGGAGTAGAGCGTACGATGGCCGAGATTGTACGGTTGGGTAATGTCCGTCAGGAGGCCATGCCCGGTCAGTCGGCCAATGCGGGTTATTTTCATCTCTTCCAGCAGGTACTCTTCTATTATCCAGACGGTAAGGCCAAGTTGCATGCCTGGATTGAATCGGAGTACGACCATTGGCGTAGCGTTATCCGTCGGGCTATCGAAAGCGGCGAAATCAATCGGGAGACCGATGTGGAGGAGGCGGTGGCCCAGTTCCGCCTCACGTTTGTGGGCATGTCGTTCGAAATGTCGTTTTACGAGGGGCTCGATGTGAATCGATTGGCCGCACACTTCCGGTATATTTATAATCAGTTGAAGCGCTAATCGCCAGGGATAATCATAAAAAAATAAAAATATGACCCATTGGTCATATTTTTATTTTTTTTGTTCTATCTTTGCTCCTGTTAAAAATGACCGAACGGTAATATTTATGAAACAGGAGCGATTTACAAGCATTCACAAGACATTCAACTATACCCCCGGGAGCATTTTCACCAACCAGTGGTCCAACCTGGCATTCGGTATCGGCATGATTGTCGTCCCGGCCATCTGGCCTTTCGGGTTGCGCATTCGTCGTTTGCACATTCTGTCGCCGGCGGTACTCTCGACCATCTTCATTATCGGTGGCATTGTGTTGCTGATATTCACCTGGCTGGCCATGCGCAAGGCTCGTGCTCTCATTCGCGAGGGGGCCATGATTACGGTCGATGGCAACAGGGTTACCTACCCGACGGTAAAGTCGGGGCGGGTCGAGTACGACACCTTTTCCATCAGCGACATCGAGTATATCAAGTACGACGAGAAGGAGAGCCAGTGCAAGGTGAGTCTGCCCGACCGATACCTGGTTTTCGAAATTCCCTATTTCGATTCGTGGGAGCAGTACGAAGAGTTTCGTGCTCTGCTCGGTTAGTATATGACAACCAACTAAAACATCTATATCATGATTACAAAAGTTATGAGAATCTTAACGGCTGTGGCTATTGCCGTGGCCATGTTGTCGTCCTGCTCGTCGGGCAATGATTTGGGTATGGCTTCTGAAGAGGCTGTGGCCAAAGTGAAGGAACTCGTGAAAACTCATGTACCCGCTGATGCAAAAGTCTATCGAGTCGAGATGAACGAAGATCGTGGCGACCGCAAGCTCGAGAATGTGTTGAGCCAGGTAATCGTGTTTTATATTACTCCCGACAATAGCGATTACGTATTGACGATTAACAAGGATGGCGGCGATTTCAAAGCCGATGAACCTTCGAAAAGTAACCGCCAAACATACGCTTATGAACCAACGGCTACACTCGACCTGAATGCTATCGACGCAGCGAAGTTGCAAAAGTGGGGCGAGGAGGGGAATAATCTGTTGCAAGCCGAGGAAGAAGGCGACCAATATGAATTGAAATCGGTCGAAAACTACACTTTTTATACCTTGCCCGTCGGGCTGAATGACGTGGAGCGTTGGAACCGAGACGAATCCTACAAGGCCGACAGCCAGAAGCAATATGCCTATTTCTCGCTGAACTACACGAAGAAAGGCGAGAAGACCGAGATGAACGGCCGATTACTCACTACCAACTACTACACTGTGCCATTCCGGGTGAACGAGGCCGGGCAGGTAGAGTTCGAGTAAAACGGATGACGGGTGAATTTGCTCGGAGATAAAGCGGTCGTTACAGGTGCCGGGGCCGACCGGCTGTTCGAGGCCGGGGTGAGCTATCTCGCTTGCGGGGCCTATTCCCTGGGCTATGCCTGTTTCGACCGGCTTGCCGATGACGACCTGCGGGTCGTTTACAATAAGGCTGTGTGCTGTTTCGGGGCGGGTGATTATGAGCGGTGCTATTCTTTGCTCTGCGAGGCCGACCGTTTGCTGCCGGTACGCCCTTGTTCCGCGCCTTCGGCTTTGCCCCAATCCCTGCTCGACTGGGAGCATGAGAGCGCCTTGCCCTTGTGCCCCATGCTTGTTACACCCTTTTCTCCCGAGACCGATACCCTTTTCCTTCGCCTCAAGGCCGAGGCTGCTTTCCGGCTGAGGCGATACGACGAAGTACGGGCCATTGCCGCCCGACTGGGCGGTAGATACCGGCACATCTGTAACCTCATTGAACAAATCGACCATGACAGTCAAAGCCATTTATAAACTGTATGATTGCGAGGTCCCCAGAGGGGAATTGCTGGAGGCTTTTGCCGAAGTTCCACTCGACGACCGGGACGACAACTTTTACGACCGTACGGCTCTGCATCTGGCTGCCGAGCAAGTCGATGTCGAGGCCATCGAGCTGTTGCTGATGCGAGGGGCCGAGGTCGATGTGCGCGACGCGCAAGGTCATACTCCGTTGCATGCCTTGGCTGTCGTGCGAGGCGAGCGAACTTTTTCGGGCGAACGGATATGTCAGGCTGCGCGGTTATTGTTGGAGCAAGGGGCCAGTGTGACTCGATCGGCCTGCAATACGACCGCTCTCATCGAGGCGGTGCGGAATCGGCATCATCGTCTGGTTGAACTGTTGGTCCGTTCGGCACGGTGTATCGACTCGGTCGACTCCAACGGCGAGAATGCTTTGCACGTTGTATGCCGTGTGGCTGTCGATACGGCCGCTTGTTTGCGTCGGTTGGAGTCGGGGATAGCACGCTTTGCAGATACTTGGGTCCCTGAAAGACGCAAGGAGGAGACTCTGCGCGAGCGGGACGAGCAGCTCGAGGAGGCCGAACGCTGCTATCGTACGGCTTCTCTTCTGCTGGTCGACGGGAGAATAGACCCCGACGAGAAGAACAGTTATGGACGGACACCTTTCGACCTGGCCATGGAAGGGGGCGCCAAGCGGGTGAGTGCCTTGCTTTCGGGTAAGGACTCTGCATCGGGCGAACCGCTCGAAGAGACTGGAGGCATGGATATTTTCCAAGCATTGTATTACAAGGATTTGGCGGCGGTCACGGCCCTGTTGCGATGGGGTGTCGAGCTGCAGACCGAGTGCGGGTATGAGAAGATGAACGACTTTTACGGGAAATCGCCGCTGGCTTGTGCGCTCACTTGGCAGAATGTCGAAGCGGCTGTGATGCTGCTTCGAGCCGGAGCTGACCCCAACTACCGCAATTCGCGGGGCGAGACTGCTTTTGTCGAGTGGCTCGACAAAGGGTGCCGGCATGCTTCTGGGATGGAGACCTTCGGACCTCTGTTGAATCTTTTTCTGGAAAAAGGGTGGAACCCCGATGCCCCGGTGAATGGTAAAGGGGAGACTGCCTTGATGCTTGTATGCTGTTACGAGAGTGACGACTTGGCTCTCTATGCCCTGCGCCGTCTGCTCGAGCGGGGTGTCGATGTCAATGCCCGCGATTGTCGGGGCCGGGTGTCGTTGATGCACCTCTTCAACCGTCAGACCTGCGGCCTCCACAGTGGTTCCATGGAGGAGTTTTTGCTCGAAGCCGGAGCCGATGTGCAGGCGGTCGACAGCGAAGGGAATACCATCTTGCACTATATCGCCGACTGTTATTCGCTCCCGGAGGCGAAACAGGCGGCCCGACTATTGTTTGATTTTGGGGTTCCGTCGGTTGCCGCTGTCAACAATGCGGGGGAGACTCCGCTCGACAGGGCCACCCGCCGAAACAACGAAGGACTGGTGAAACTTTTATTGAAATATGCTTAATCTCAAACGATGGACAATAACCTGACTTTTCTCAATGCCTGTCGCAACGGACAGAAGAGCATCGTGCGCATTTTTCTCGACAAGGGAGGTGTCAATCTCGATAAGCGTGATGGCGAGGGGAATACTCCTCTTTATTACGCCTGTCGGCAGGGGCACCGCGATGTGGTGGCTCTGTTGCTCGATCGGGGAGCCGATGTCTCTTTGATCAACAATCGTAGTGAAAGCCCCCTGCATGCTGCGGCACAGAGTGGGAACAAGGAGATTGTGGCCTTGCTGGCCCGGCATGGAGCCGACTTGAATGCGACCGACCGCGAGGGACGCACGCCGCTCATGGTGCTGCTCGATTACAAACGCACCGATGCCGCTCTTTATCTCATCGGGTTGGGGGCCGATACCGGACAGACCGACCAGTCGGGGCATACTCCACTCGACTATGCTACCGCACATGGGTTGCGCGAGGTGGTGTCGTTGTTGGGTCATACCTCCGCTTGCGACAGCCGGGGCAATACGGCTTTGCATCAGGCGGTCCATAACGACCAGGGAGAGATGGTGCGTACCCTGTTGGCCGATTCGAAGGTTCAGCTCAATGCCATGAACGACAAAGGGGAGACCCCTCTGCTGTTGGCTTGTGGTCGGAGCAACCTCTTTCTGGCCGAGTTGCTGATTGCGGCTGGAGCCGATGTCAACCGGGCTTCGCTGGTTGGGACTGCTCCGCTGCATGCTGCCGTTTTGTCGGGCAACCGTTTTATAGGCAAGGCTTTGCTGGGTGCAGGGGCAAATGTCGATGCCCGCAACAGTCGGGGCGAGACTCCGCTCATCCAGGCCGCCCGGTTGGGTGACAACGAGATGGTGTCGTTGTTGATAGCTGCCGGAGCTGCCGTAAATGTGGCCGACAACCTACAACACACGGCCCTCTATTATGCCGGCGAGCGGGGTTTCAACGAGATTGTCGAAACTCTGCTATATGCCGGAGCCGAAGGATAACAGAACCTTAAAATACTTATTTATATGGCACAAGATGAATTGAACACCCCTCACACGCCGGAGGAGATAGCCCGGGCTGCACAAGAGGCTTCGGTGCGGGCGGCGATGGAACAGATACAGTCGATGTATGGGAATATTCCGGGATTTGAAATGCCCGACATGAGCGATATGCAGGCGCAGATTATGGCCCAGATGCAGGCAGCCGTACCCAACTTGGCAGAGATTCAGAGGCAACAGGCCGCGATGGGAACATTGGGTGGTGTAGATGCCGATACTGTGGCACAAACTGCCCGTGCGAATATGGCGCAGGCCGGGGACTTTTACCGGCAGATGCAGGATGGGTCGCTGGAGCAGGAGCTCCGTGAGATGAACGATCTCGCTCTCGATTCCTTGGGAGAGGACTGGACGATACGCCGCAGCGGCGACAGTCGGTTGACACCCGAGCAACTCCGTGTGCTGGCCTTGGCCGCACCATTGTTGGTCTATAACGACGAGTGTGTCGATACCCTCGATTGCCAAATCGAGATCGATACCATCAAGGCTCAACTCGAAAACTGGTGGGAGATTGCCGACCGCGACTCGGTCGTCAAGACGGTCAACTGGCTGTTGAACGAAGGGCACCACGCCGATGCCGATGAAGCTCTGGCCGTACTCTTGAGTGACGAGGAGGTCGATGCCGACCCTGAACTGGACGAAAAACTTGACGAGGTGCGTCAGATGGTTGCCTACATGATTCAGAACGAATATTGCGACAGGACTACAATCCCCCACACGGCGATAGCCTGGGATTTGGTTCGTGTCGTCAATCTGGGGCGTTGGGCCTACCTGTGCGGTTATGTCACCGAGGAGGAGATGTGGCACATCATGCAGGTGGGAGCCGAGGTGGCCCGGCAGGAGTTCTCGTCGTGGCAGGAGTTTGGGCTCAGCTACACGTTGGGGCGCGGCGTTTGGCACGACGATACCGACGACTGCGACACCGCCTATGAGATAGCATCGCTGCTGCTCGGTCGGGACGATTCGCCCTGGCGGCAGATAGCCTGGTAATAGAGAATGCGAAATCGAAAAACTGTATGGACGATGAGTAACGAATTTTACATCATGCTCACGATAGCTGTCGTGAGTGGTGGAATATGGATTTATAAAAAGAGCAAAAGTGCTATCGGTACCGTGCGCAAGTTGCGCCGGGCTTTCACGACCGTCTGTCTCAATCCTCGTTCGACCTTGAGCGACGAGCAGTGTCGGAAGCTGGCCGTGGGGGCTCTCTATGCTTCGCAACAGGGGGCCTATCAAAATTCGCTTGAGACGGGTATCCGCAGCGAACTGCCCAAGATTCTGGGTGAGTGGTGGGGCATCACCTGTCGTACCGAGGCCGTGGAAGAGCTGCAATACCTGTGCGAGAAAGGTTACCGCTACTACTTTCCTTTTGTGTGGCAGGCCTTCTTGTTGACCGATCCGAAACAGCAGGACGAGGTCTTCCAGCAAAACATGACCTCGCAGGAGGATTATGACAAGATAACCGTTCAACTCCAGAACCTGCAGGATACCTGCGACGAACTGCTTGCGTGCAAAGTCATTGCCGTGAAAGACGACCTGCGTCGCTATGGCGTGGTCGGGTGGGATGCCGGACGCATCTGTTTTCTGGCACGGGCCTGCTGCGAGATGGGCTATATTACCGAGACCGAGGCCTGGCAATATGTAGATGTGGCAAACGAACTGGCCCACGGAGCGTTCTCGTCGTGGCGGGAACTGGCCCTGAGCTACGTGATAGGTCGCTCGTTGTGGGGCGGTAAGCGGGCCTATAATTCGGTGATGAAAGATACCGCCGACAAGCTGCTGGCCGATGCGAACAGCCCGTGGGTGAAATATCCCTGGTAAATTGGATGATAAGAGAAGTGACACCCTCAAAAAATAGAAAGCGATGAAACAGAGTGTTTGGCTTGTAGTCGTTCTGTTGTGCCTCTGTGCGGGGTGCAGAACAACCGCCCCGCTCGAGCCGGTAACGGCGGTGGAGGGGATGGACTACGATGTAAGCCCCGAGATATTGAAACTGCATAAGAAACTCAAACCGCTTGAGCGTCCGCAGGTGCGGTATACTGTCGAGCGGGCGGTCAAGACGGCCGACTCGTGTTGGGTATTGGTGCGCGTAGCCATTCCCTACAAGGCGATATGGAAAAAGGAATTCTACTCGGTTGATATGATTTTTCATGTACCCGAAGGGATGATGGAGTTGGGTAACCTTTCGCTCGACTCGAGAACCCACAAGAAAAAGGGCGGTTCCGACTGCGGCGAAGATTCTTCGGTCGACGTGGAGACCCGGGCAAATCATATTGAGTATATTTATTACTCCGTCAAGTTCGCTTATGACGAGCGTATGGAAGAGAATGCCGAAATATTGTTGATACCCCGTCTTTCCAACGAGCGTTATATCTTTGGTTACGAAGCTACGGTGTTGCCTCTCTATTGGATTGACGATGAGGAAGAAGGCCTGTTTTGGAGCGAGTGTGCCGATTTGCCTCAGGAAGTTCTGCTCGATTCGTCACCGATAAAAAGATGAGAAGCGTGAAACGGTGTATAGTCGTTGTTTGTCTGGCTGTTTGGACGGTGTTCGTTCGGGCCGAAGAGTCCGACTCGGCCATCATTGCCAACTTTTTGAGTGGTTTTTCCGATCTTTATCAGAAAGCCTATTCGTCCCGGATACTGCCTGCCGATTCGGTCGACTCCTCGGTAATGTGTGAACTCTCAGTCAGGGGCGACAGCCTGCGGGTAGGCAGTGCCATCATGCTTGTGTTGGAGTGCAACCGTCGGCCCGATGCCGAGCCCCCGATTATCGTGGCCAACGGCCGGTCGATACGCCCTCGCAGCAACAGTAGCTCAACCGTTTACAGCAATGGAGAGACGACCTCGTGCTACCGCTATTTTTATCCGTTGCGACTCGAGACAGACGGACACTACGAGTTTCGTTGCAAAGACCTTTCGTTCGACAACATTGCTTACGACCAGGGAATGGTGATTCTCGATATTACCCCGTCGGGCTATCGCGTAAATCACGATTTCGACACTCCTGCTTCCGGCACAGAGTGGGGATGGATATTAGTGGGCATTGTCGTCTTCTGTATTGTGGCAGAGTGGTTTTTGTTTTGGCTGTTCTTTCATAAGGAGGGCGATGAACCGCTGGCCGACTTTGTGTTGCGCACACGGCATTTGCCGCTTACGACCGATTGGGCCACGACTCACTATGCCCTGCCCTCTTTGATGGTGTTTATTTTGTGTTGTATGCTGTTGTTCAACCTTTTCTCCCTGATTTATTCCTGGGGTGTATTGTTGCCCTTATGGGTTTTGTGCATACCGTTACTGCTGGCGTTGTTGCTGTTTCATGTGCAGCGCAACCGGCTTGACTTCGAAGAGGTGCCAACCCGCCTTTCGATCGAGGAGATAGGTAACCTCTTTATCGAATTGGCCGAGGTACACGAGTGGAGTATCGACCACCTGGGGTACGACTGTATCGTAGCCCATACCAATCCCTCGATGTGGAGTTTCACTTGGGGCGAACATATATTTGTTGTCTATGACAGCGGTCGGGTGTGGCTCAACAGCGTGAATAATCTCGACCGACGTAGTTCGATTGTCTCTTTTGGGTATACGCGTCGCAATCTCCGTTGGATAGTCGAGGCCATCCGGGCGCGGGAGTATGGAGGTGCGAAATGAGCAGTCGGATAATATTTGGCGGGTCGCACCGTTCTTATATATATTACATGTATATAATGCGGTTTGAGGCTATGCAAAATATTTATGATCTCCGGCAAAAAGGGAAGTTGATTTTTCTGTTGATATCGGTGCTGCTGGTCGGCGGGGTGCTCTATGTGTCGAACGACCTGGTCGAGGACCTCTCGGTCGAGGAGCGCAAGAAGATGGAGATTTGGGCCGAGGCGACTCGCGAGTTGGCCAGCGACAAGACCGAGATGAGCATGGAGCTTATCCTGAAGGTCATCCAGAGCAATACCTCGATACCGGCTATTCTGGTCGATGGGAATGGCGAGATAAATCAGTATGTCAACTTGAATCTTCCTGAGACTGATCCCGAGAAATATTTGCGGCGGAAGCTGGCTCATTTGCAGAGTGGCTCGAATGTGATCGAAATCAATCTGGGTGGCGACGAGAAACAGTATCTCTACTACGACGACTCTATCCTGCTGAAACGGCTTTCGTTCTATCCCTATGTGCAGTTGGGAGTGATGGTGCTGTTTGTGCTGATTGTCTATTTTGCACTTATCAGCACGAAGAAGGCCGAGCAGAACAAGGTGTGGGTGGGGCTGTCGAAGGAGACGGCTCACCAGTTGGGCACCCCCATATCGTCGCTGATGGCGTGGATGGATTTGCTGGAGGCTTCGGGGGTAGACCCGGCGCTGCTCTCCGATATGAACAAGGATGTGAAGCGGCTTTCGGTCATAGCCGAGCGCTTCTCCAAGATAGGTTCGAAGCCCGAGATGGAGCTGGTTTACGTGAACGAGGTGCTCGAGAATGCCACCGAGTACATGCGTCGGCGGGTCTCGAGCAAGGTACAGATAACAACCCATCTGCCATCGGATGCCGAGGGGGCCATGGTGTGCCTGCCGCTGTTTGAGTGGGTTATCGAAAATCTGTGCAAGAATGCGGTCGACGCCATGAACGGCGAGGGGCGCATCGATGTATATCTGACCTCGGAGAGGCAGCAGATCTATATCGACATCAAGGATACCGGCAAGGGTATTGCCCGCAAAAACTTCAAGACGGTGTTCAATCCCGGTTATACGACCAAGAAACGCGGTTGGGGGTTGGGCCTCACGCTGGCCAAGCGCATCATCGAGGAGTATCATGCCGGTCGGATTTTTGTGAAGGAGTCGGAGGTAGGCAAGGGTACTACCTTCCGAATCGAGCTGAAGCGCGTAGCCTGACTTTGTGACTCCCCAATCGGTCGACAGTGACGAGCGTTGTGCTTCGCTTCCCCGATGGAAACGGGCCCTTTCGGGATTGAAAAATTTTAAATATGAAATAAAAACTCCCGAAAAGATTGATTTATAACGATTATTTTTTATACCTTTGCGCAGTTTTAACGACAAATAGCATTGGGACGATTTAGTGCTTATAAATTACCGCTCAAGAGTATGCCGATAGGTACTCAGAATTTTGAGTATGTATTGGATAATGAGTTCTTTAAGAATATCGAAGGAGAAGATGTTCAAAAAGGGAAGGTAAATGTGAAGCTGACCGTGAAGCGGACTGCGGCTTCTTTTGAATTGAATTTCGATTTGGAAGGAGTGATTCAGATTCCGTGTGATCGCTGTCTCGACGACATGGATCACGAGGTAAAAACCCACGAGACGCTTTTCGTGAAATTCGGTAGCGAATACAGCGAGGAGAGCGACAATGTGGTAGTGATTCCCGAGAGCGACGGGGAGTTGAACATCGCCTGGTTCTTGTACGAATTTGTGGCGCTGACAATTCCCTTGAAGCACGTTCACCCGGCAGGGAAGTGCAACAAGTCGATGAGTGCTAAGTTGCGCAAACATACGGCCCGCTCGCTGGACGATGGCGACGACGAGGCCCTCGATGCGTTTGACGATGAGGACATCGCAGACGTGGTACCCGACGAAGGCGAGACAATGACCGACCCCCGTTGGGACGAATTGAAGAAAATAATAGATAATAATTAAATAATAGAAAAATGGCACATCCTAAAAGAAAACAATCTAAAACGAGAACAGCCAAAAGAAGAACTCACGACAAAGCAGTAGCTCCTACTTTGGCAGTTTGCCCCAACTGTGGCGCTTGGCATGTATATCACACCGTATGTGGCGAGTGTGGCTATTACAGAGGAAAATTGGCTATCGAAAAAGAGGCTGCAGTCTAAGTTTCGATATGTAGAGCCCTAAAGCGATTTAGGGCATTTTTTCACACACTAAGCCGATTTTATAGTTATGAATGCTAAAATAACGGGGATAGCCTCGTATGTCCCTGATTATGTGCTGACCAACGACGAACTGTCGCACATGGTCGATACCAACGACGAGTGGATTACGACTCGCGTCGGTATCAAGGAACGCAGAATTTTGAAAGGTGAAGGTACGGGCTCGTCCGATTTGGGTGAAAAAGCCGTGGCCGAGCTTTTGCGGAAGACCGGCGTAAAACCCGAAGAGGTCGATCTGCTCATTTGTGCAACCTCCAACCCCGACTATCGTTTCCCCTCTACGGCTTCGATCGTATTGGAGAAGTTGGGTATCAAGACCGCCTATGGTTATGACATCCAGGCTGCATGTGCCGGCTTTATCGTAGCCTTGCAGTCGGGTGCCGCTTACATCAAGAGCGGTTTGTACAAGCACGTAGTGGTGCTGGCTGCCGAGAAGATGTCGTCGATGGTTAACTACAAAGACCGTTCGACCTGTCCGCTGTTCGGCGATGCTGCCGCTTGTGTGATGCTCGAGCCCACCGACGAACCGGTAGGTATCGTCGATGCCGTGCTGCATACCGACGGTATGGGCTTGCCCCACCTGCTGATGAAGGCTGGCGGTGCTGTTCATCCTGCTTCGCACGAGACGGTCGACAACGACGAGCACTACGTCTATCAGGAGGGTCGCGCCGTGTACAAACACGCCGTAACCGACATGCTCACCTCGTCGGAGAAGGTGATGGAACGTAACGGCCTCACGGTCGATACGATCGATTACTTCATTCCTCACCAGGCCAACCTGCGTATTATCGAGGCTATCGCCGACCGTATGAAACTTCCCGAAGAGAAGTTGCTGGTCAACATCCAGAAGTATGGCAATACGAGTGCAGCGTCCATCCCCTTGTGCATGGCCGAATTTGAAGATAAATTCAAAGTCGGCGACAAGTTGGTACTCACGGCTTTCGGTGCCGGATTTACCTGGGGCGCTCTCTACCTCGTGTGGGGATACAACGCGAAATAAACATTGCGAGAATAAGACAAAGACGCATCTTTTGTAGCAAGAGATGCGTCTTTTCTTGTCTTTGAACAAAAGCCGACGGCGGTTGTTTCGTCAAGTAGAATATTTTCACTACCTTTGGGGACAATAGAATAAGAGAAACGTCTATATATTGTCTGGCAAACTAACCCGATAAAACTATGCACAAGGCCGGTTTTGTAAACATTGTAGGAAATCCCAACGTAGGCAAGTCTACGCTGATGAATTCGCTGGTGGGCGAGCGCATCTCGATCATTACGTCGAAGGCGCAGACTACGCGCCACCGCATCATGGGTATCGTGAATACCGACGACATGCAGATTGTCTATTCCGATACGCCGGGTGTACTCGTGCCCAACTACAAGCTGCAGGAGTCGATGCTCAACTTCTCGCAGTCGGCCCTGGTCGATGCCGACATTCTGCTCTATGTGACCGACGTAATAGAGACTCCCACCAAAAACCAGTCGTTCCTCGACAAAGTGGCCGAGGAGACGGTGCCCGTGCTGGTGGTCATCAACAAGATAGACTTGTTGCAAGGCGGGCAGGAGTCGCTCGAAAAGCTGGTAGAGGAGTGGAAACGCCTGTTGCCGAAGGCCGAGGTGATACCCGTTTCGGCACAATATAAGTTCAACCTCGACTATCTGCTCAAGCGCATTCAAGAGCTGTTGCCTCCCTCGCCGCCCTTCTTCGACAAGGACGCGCTCACTGACAAGCCGGCCCGATTCTTCGTGACCGAGATTATCCGCGAGAAGATATTGCTCACCTACGACAAGGAGATACCCTATGCCTGCGAGGTGGCTGTCGAGCAGTTCAAGGAGGAAGAGGGGCGCATACACATCATGGCGGTGATCTATGTCGAGCGCGATTCGCAGAAAGGCATCATCATCGGCAAGGGCGGCTCGGCCCTGAAAAAGGTGGGCATGCTGGCCCGCAAGGATATAGAGGCATTCTTCGACAAGAAGGTCTACCTCGAGCTCTACGTCAAGGTCGAGAAAGACTGGCGGAGCCGCGAGAATAAACTGAAAGGATTTGGATACATACCCGAGTAAAACCCGATGGCTGTGACAGCCGTAAAAAAGAAAGAGAAATTATGGGAAATATAGTAGCAATCGTAGGACGCCCGAACGTAGGGAAGTCGACCCTGTTTAACCGCTTGACGCAAACCCGCAAGGCCATCGTCAACGAAGAGGCCGGCACGACTCGCGATCGCCAGTATGGCAAGGTCGAGTGGTGCGGGCAGGAGTTTTCCATTATCGACACCGGTGGATGGGTCGTTAATTCGGAAGATATTTTTGAAGAAGAGATCAACAAGCAGGTGGCGCTGGCTATCGAAGAGGCCGATGTCATCCTGTTCATGGTCGACGTGAGAACCGGAGCCGTAGACCTCGACGACCACGTGGCCGCCATCTTGCGACGTTCGTCCAAGCCGGTGATTCTGGTAGCCAACAAAGCCGACTCGAACGACTGGCAATACAACGCCGCCGAGTTCTATTCGTTCGGTTTGGGCGACCCCTTCTGTGTGTCGGCCGCCAGCGGTTCGGGCACGGGCGACCTGCTCGACGAGATTCTGAAACGCTTCACCAAGAAGTCGGAGCCCGAAATCGAAGAGAATATACCTCGCTTTGCCGTCGTGGGACGTCCCAATGCCGGCAAGTCGTCCATTATCAATGCCTTCATCGGCGAGGAACGCTACATCGTGACCGACATCGCCGGTACCACGCGCGACTCCATCTATACCCGTTACGACAAGTTCGGGTTCGACTTCTATCTGGTCGATACCGCCGGTATCCGCAAGAAGGGCAAGGTGACCGAAGACCTCGAATACTATTCGGTAATCCGCTCGATACGGGCCATCGAGGCCTCCGACGTCTGCATCCTCATGATCGATGCCACCCGCGGCATCGAGGGGCAAGACCTCAATATCTTCTCCCTCATACAGAAAAACAAGAAGGGGCTGGTGGTCTGCGTCAACAAGTGGGATTTGGTCGAAGACAAGTCGAACAAGGCGATACAGACCTTCGAGAATGCCATACGGGCGCGCCTCGCTCCGTTTGTCGACTTCCCCATCGTCTACGCTTCGGCCCTGACCAAGCAGCGCATCTTCAAGGTGCTCGAGAGCGCCGTGCAGGTCTACAAGAACCGCCAGCGCAAGATACCCACCTCGAAACTCAACGAGGTGATGCTCAGCGCCATTGAGAACTATCCGCCCCCTGCACACAAGGGTAAGTATGTGAAGATAAAATATGTGACCATGTTGCGCGAGACCTATGTGCCCACATTCGTCTTCTTCTGCAACCTGCCCCAGTGGGTGAAGGAGCCCTACAAGCGCTACCTCGAGAACAAGATTCGCGAGACGTGGAACTTCAGCGGAACCCCCATCAACATCTTCATGCGCGAGAAATAACGAAACAAGCGATACCTTATCGTTCACTGGCCCCGGAGTTTTTTACAAGATTCCGGGGCTATTTGTTTCAAGGCTGGCGAAAGTTCGTTACATTTGTAGGACGCTCGCCCGATGAGGGGCCGGGTACAACCTTTTAAGCCTTACGATAGAGATGATGACACAACCTCCCTTTCTGATTCCCGGCGATGGACTCGCCATTGTTTCGCCAGCCAGTATCATTAACCCCGATTATGTGAAAGGAGCCGTCGAGCGGCTCGAATCCTGGCCGCTGGGTGTGTCGGTATCGCTGCACTGTCTGGGAGAGTCGGGGGTCTACTCGGGTACTGTCGACGAGCGTACCGACGACTTTCGTAACGCCTTGTATACCACCGAGGTGAAAGCCATCTTGTGCAGCCGCGGCGGTTACGGCACCGTGCATCTGCTCGACCGGCTGGCCGACGATGTGGCCCGTAATCCCAAGTGGATAATCGGTTTCAGCGATATTTCGGCGCTGCACGCCCTGTGTGTGAGCCGGGGCATCATGTCGCTGCATGCGCCCATGTGCAAGCACCTCACGGCCGAGCCGGCCGACGACCGTTGCACGCAGTATCTGCGGCAGATTCTCTTCGGTCAGATACCCGAGTATCACGAGAAAACTCACCCGCTGAACCGGCAGGGCGAAGGCCGCGGTATGCTGGTGGGCGGCAATCTGGCGGTACTGTGTGGACTGATAGGGACCCCCTACGATATATTCCGGCCCGGCTCGGTGCTCTTTATCGAGGATATTGCCGAGGCTCCCTACAAGATCGAGCGCATGCTCTACCAGTTGAAACTGGCCGGGCGGCTGGCTTCGCTCTCGGGGCTGATTGTAGGCCGCTTCACCGAGTATACCGAGAACGAGGGGCTGGGTGGTACGCTCTACGAACTCATCTATCGCCTGGTCGAGGAGTATGACTACCCCGTTTGTTTCGACTTCCCCGTGGGGCATGTCTCCGACAATCTGCCTCTCATCGAGGGGGCCGAGGTGTTCTTCTCGGTCGGTAAAGAGTCGGTCGACCTCTCTTTTTGTATAAAATAGGCGGGATATTTGCGAGTTTTTGTCAGAATGCGTACTTTTGAGCAAGATGAAAACGCTAAACCGCCAACTGATATATTTATTTCTGATTATAGGACTGATGGCCTGTTCGGCAAAATCGGGGAGCAGCAGTGAGACTCAGGCGACCGATACCGTGTCGGTCGAGGTTCCCGTGTTCGATGCCGATAGCGCTTATGCCTATGTAGAACGTCAGGTCGAGTTCGGATACCGGGTGCCCAATACGCCGGCACATCGTGCTACGGCCGACTATCTGGCTGCCGAGCTGGCCCGTCACGGAGCCACGGTCGAGGTGCAGGAGGGCACCGTCACCGCCTACGACGGCAGCGAGCTGGCCATCCGCAACATCATCGGGTCGTTCTCGCCCGAGAAGAAAAACCGCATACTCCTTTTTGCACACTGGGATACCCGCCCCTATGCCGACAACGATGCCGACAAGAGCAAGCATCGCCAGCCCATTGCCGGTGCCGACGACGGTGCGAGCGGGGTGGGCGTGTTGCTCGAGATAGCCCGACAGGTGGGGCAGAAGCTCCCCGATGCGGGGGTCGACATTGCCTTCTTCGATGCCGAGGACTACGGAGCCCCCTATTGGAGCACGTCGAACGACGAGGATACCTGGGCCCTGGGCACACAATACTGGACCCGCCGTCCGCACAAGCCCGGCTACCGCGCCCGGTTCGGCATTCTGCTCGACATGGTGGGGGGCTCGGGTGCCCGTTTCTGCCGCGAGATGTTTTCGGAGTATTACGCCTCGGGCATCGTGAAGCAGGTGTGGGAGACGGCCCGTCGGCTGGGTTACGGCGACTATTTCGTGGACGAGAAGGGGGGCTATGTGACCGACGACCATGTGTATGTGAACCGTTACGGCATACCCAGTGTCGACATCATCGCCTGCTCGCGCGAGACGGTTACGGGATTCCCGCCCTACTGGCACACCGTAGACGACACGATGAAAAATATCGACCCCGCCACGCTGAAGGCGGTGGGGCAAACCGTGCTGACGGTCATTTATGAAGAGTGATTGATAAAACTACCCATATGAAAAGTATCGACGAAATACAAGACGAGATTATAGACGAGTTTTCGGTCTTCGACGACTGGATGGATAAATACGCCTTACTCATCGACCTGGGCAACAGTCTGCCCCCGATCGAGGAGAAATACAAAACCAACGAGAATCTGATTGAAGGATGCCAAAGCCGGGTGTGGCTGCAAGCCGACTACCGCGACGGCCGCATCTGGTTCGAGGCCGAGAGCGATGCCATCATCGTGAAGGGCATCGTATCGCTGCTGGTGCGGGTGCTTTCGGGCCGTACCCCCGACGAGATTCTCAACGCCGACCTCTACTTTATCGACCGGATAGGGCTCACCGAGCACCTGTCGCCCACCCGTTCCAACGGTTTGGTGGCCATGGTCAAGCAGATGCGCATGTATGCCTTGGCCTTCAAAGTGAAAAACAACTAAATCATTTAATACTTAAAATCTAACATTATGTTTAAAGGACATCCTAAGGGTTTGATAGCTGCGGCACTCTCCAACATGGGCGAACGCTTCGGCTATTACATTATGAATGCCGTGCTGGTACTGTTTCTATGCTCCAAATTCGGTTTGAGCGAAGAGACTTCGGGTACCATATATTCATTCTTCTATGCCGGTATCTATCTGTTGGCGTTGGTAGGCGGTATCATTGCCGACCGTACGCAAAACTACAAAGGTACCATCAAGACCGGTTTGATTATCATGGCTGCAGGCTATGTGTTGCTGTCGATTCCTATCCTGGCTACCAGCGGAAACGTGGCATGGTTGCTCCCGCTCACCTGTTTCTCGCTCTTCCTCATTGCCTTCGGTAACGGTCTGTTCAAGGGTAACCTGCAGGCCATCGTGGGCCAGCTCTACGACGATTTCGAGGCCGAAGCTGCCAAGCAGGGCCCCGAAGCCTTGAAGGAGGCCAAGAGCAAACGCGACAGCGGATTCCAGATATTCTATGTATTTATCAACGTGGGCGGACTCATTGCCCCGTTTGTGGCTCCGTTGCTGCGCGAGTGGTGGCTGGGTGCGAACGGTATGGCCTACAATGCCCAGTTGCCGGCCCTGTGCCACCAGTTTATCAACAACGGTGCCCAGATGAGTCAGGCCGCTCTCGATAACCTCAATGCCTTGATGGCGGCTGCCGGCGGCAACGTGACCGACCTGGCCAGCGCCAGCCAGAACTACCTCCAGATTTTCAACGAGGGTATCCACTACTCGTTCATCGCTTCGGTGGTAGCCATGCTCATCTCGTTGGTTATCTTTGTGGCTTACCAACGTCGGTTCCCCACTCCGGGCAAGAAGACCAAAGTCGAGTCACAATCCTATACCGCCGAAGAGAAGCGGGCCATGGCCAAGGAGATTCGCCAACGTATGGCCGCTCTGTTTGCCGTGTTGGGTGTGGTTATCTTCTTCTGGTTCTCGTTCCACCAGAACGGTATGTCGCTCTCGTTCTTTGCTCGCGACTTCGTAGACTCGAGTGCCGTGGCTCCCGAAATCTGGCAAGCCATCAACCCCTTCTTTGTAATTACGCTCACCCCTATTGTCATGGCGCTGTTTGCCTGGTTGACTCGCCGGGGTAAAGCCATCTCCACGCCCCGCAAGATTGCCATCGGTATGTTCATTGCCGGGTTGGCCTTCCTCTTCCTGGCCATCTTCTCGGCCATGAAAGGTTATCCTTCGGCCGACGACTTCAAGCTCCTCCCCGTGGCCGAGCAAATGGCTCGCAAGGCCCACTGGTGGGTACTGATTGTGACCTACTTCTTCCTGACGGTGGCCGAGTTGTTTATTTCTCCGTTGGGGCTGTCGTTCGTTTCGAAGGTGGCCCCCAAGCACCTGTTGGGTCTCTGCCAGGGCCTCTGGCTGGGAGCCACTGCCGCAGGTAACCTGCTGTTGTGGGTAGGTCCGCTCATGTACAACGCCTGGCCCATCTGGCAATGCTGGACGGTATTCCTGGTGGTATGTCTCATTTCGATGGGCGTAATGCTGGGTATGCTCCGGTGGTTGGAGCGGGTGGCCGAATAGTGCGCCTGTTTACGTCTAACACCTTATAAGGCAAGGCTCTCGGGAAAGTGCTCCCGGGGGCCTTGTTGTTTCATAGCTCTTTTCGCAACCGGAATTTCAGAGGCGAGAGCCCCGTCTTCTTGACGAAGAATTTGCCGAATACCGACTGGTCCGAGAAGCCCAATTGCGAGGCAATCTCCTTGATGTCGAGGTCGGTACATACCAGCATGCGGCGGGCATCGGCGCAGATGAGTTCCGAGATGAGGAATCGCACGGTGTTGCCGGTCGTCTGCTTGACTATTCGCGAGAGGTAGGTGGTCGAGATGTGCAGCTCGTCGGCATAGAAGCCGATGTCGTGGTGCTGCCTGTAATGGGCTGTCAACAGTTTGCGGAACTTGCGGAATATCTCGCCCGAGCGTTTTACGTAGACCGGCATGTGGCGGTTGCTCTGGCAGAAGGTATCGGCCGTTTGCAACAGCAGCAGGCAGCACAGGTGGTCGATGATGCCGTTTGGGTAGATTTTGAAGCCCCGCAGGTCGCTCGAGAAGAGGGCGAATGTCTGTCGCAGATAGCGGCTTTTCTCGGGTTTCAACGACACGATGGGGAGGTGGTCGGCCTGGATGAACTCGGCCAGTTGGCTGTAGAGCGGCTGGCTGCCGGGCAGGCTGTCGAAGTATTCGGGTACGAGGCAGATGCAGGTAAAGGTGAAGTCGGGGCTTGCATGGTGCAGGGTGGCTGTCAGGCTGGGCGAGAGTACAACCAGATCTTCGCCCTTAATCGCGTAGTCCTGGTGCATGTCGGTGAGCAAAGCTGTTCCACTTTCGACGAAAACGAAAAAGAAGCCTTTGCCGATGGTTGCCCGGTCGTGGGGTGAGAGCCCTTGCCTGTGGGCGAAAGCTCCGATTTGCGGTATCTTGCGAAGCAGGTCGAGTAGCAAAATGTCCATGAGCCGAATTTTTTACCAAAGGTAAGAACTGTTTCGTTTTTAACCAAAGTTGTTTATTCTTTTATGAGCACACATTGCGGAAATAGGGCGAACTTTGCACCGTTTTTTTAAGGTATTACACATTATGATGAATGTTTATTCGTTGAGGCGTTGCTTTTTGTTTGTTGTTTCGCTGTTTATCAACGCCTTGGGTATCGACTTTATTACAAAAGCCTTGTTGGGGACTTCGCCTATTACCGGTGTCAATTATGTATTGAGTCTGTTTACGCCGCTCACGATGGGGCAATGGACGATTATTGTCAATATCCTGTTCATGCTGTTTGAGTTGCCGTTCATGACGCACGAGTCGTTCAAGGAAGATTTGCGTCCCTACCTGCTGCAGATACCCATTTCGCTCAGTTTCGGTATCTTTATCGACTGGGGTATGAACATGTTGTTTTGGGTAGCCCCCGTCAATTTTGTGCAACAGATTGTTTATCTGCTTATTGGCTGTTGTGTGTTGGCCATGGGTATTGCCCTCGAGATGAAGGTGAATGTGGCCATGACGGCCGGCGAGTTTTTTGTGAAGGTGATAGCCCAGCGGTTGAAGCATCCCTTTGGTTTCGTGAAACTGGGATTCGACGTGACGCTGGTGCTGATAGCTTGCATCATGTCGTATCTCTTCTCGTCGACGGTTACCGGCGTAGGGCTGGGTACGGTGGTTTCGGCCTTGCTTGTGGGCCCTATTGTACATATGGTGAGCCCCTTCTACCGTGTGCTCGACCGGTGGTTGCTTTCGCCCGCAGCATAAACGAGTTCCGTAATCAGAAAATGGAGAGTTGCCGCTCGAGCAACTGAAACGATAGCCTGTGGTAAGGCGAAGGCCCGTATTGAGCAATGGCTGCTCGATGAGCTTTGGTGGGATACCCCTTGTTCGATTTCCAGTCGTACATGGGGTATTTTTCGTGCAGTTCGTTCATGTAGTCGTCGCGGTAGGTCTTGGCCAGAATCGAGGCGGCGGCAATGGCCTCGTATTTGCCGTCGCCCTTCACCACGCAGGTGTGGGCAATGCCGGGATAGGGTTTGAAGCGGTTGCCGTCGATGAGCAGATGCTGGGGGGTGACCCGCAGCTGCTCGATGGCCCGGTGCATGGCCAGGAACGAGGCGTTGAGAATGTTGATGCGGTCAATCTCCTGCGGGGTGACAATCCCCACAGCCCAAGCCAGGGCCGCCTCTTCGATGAGGGGGCGCAGGGCATAGCGCTGTTTCTCGGTCAGTTTTTTCGAGTCGTTGAGCAGTTCGTTGCGGAAGTCGGGTGGCAGCACCACGGCTGCGGCATAGACCGCCCCGGCCAGACAGCCGCGACCCGCCTCGTCGCAGCCGGCTTCGACCACTCCGCTGTTCATGTAGGGCAGCAACATATTCTCTCGGTTATTTCCCTAATTGACGGATAGCCCCGGTCTGGGGATAGAAGGTGGCGCAGGTGGGGTTCTTCTTGTCGGTGAAGAGCGACGGGTCGAGCCCGAAGATAACGCCGAACTGGGCCACCGGCACTTCGCCTTTGAACAGGGCTTTTTTGCCGTCGGTGAGAGTCACCTCGGCCTTGCCGGGAATGGCGTAGGGCACGGCATTCTTGGGCATCTTTTTCACCTCGCCCTTGTTGTCGACGGGGAGTTGTCCCTCCTCGGTAATTTGCAGGTTGAGGTATATGGGGGCGCCGCTCAGGTTATTGGAGTCGACTATGCCATAGAGGTCGGAGATGCGGAACACCACCTCGTTGGTTGCCTCAGCTACGGGGATATAGTCGATGTGCTTGACCACCGTTTCGGTTTGGGTCGTACCCATGAAGAGGGCGGTGAGGGCAGCCTCCTGCTCGTCGAGCTGTTGGATGACGAGTTTGAACGATTCGCCGTCGGCCGGCAGCTCGTCCACCTCGCCGGTAACCAGGTTCAGGCGGCTTTCGCGTATGCGGTAGAGCTGCTTGGCAGCCACCTCGGCCATCTTGGCGGTCGAGGCCGACATGAGCAGCTCTTCGGAGTATACCTTGGCATAGTCGTGGTTATCGAGGGGCGACTTCTTTTTGGCTTTAGGTTCGATGGGGACAATCGTGTCGACCACGGGTTCGGTGTTGATCGAGAGCAACAGGCCGTTTTCGTCGAGTACGATGTAGCCGTCGCTACCCGACTTGAACTGCATGAGGTATTGCTCCTCGGGGTCGGGCACTCCGTAGGGGTTGACCTTGACCGAAGTGAGGCTCCACGATTCGGAGTCCTGGGTGATGGCACCCGGTATGCCCAGATATTTCTCGGCATACTGATAGTAGGGGCCTGCCTTGCGGATGGTCTTTGTGGCTACGACCTCGAGGTCGAGGTGAGTTTGCGGCAAAGAGAATATGAGTCCGTACTCGTTATGTTTGTCGGCGGTGAGTCTTTTCGTCTCCTGAGCCAATCCTATGCTGGTCGTGAAGAGCAGGCAGAGGGATAAGAGGGCGTATTTCATAGAGCTTTGTATTGTTTTGCTGTTGGTTTACATTCGGGAGAACTCGGAGTCGGGAGCCGTACATAGGCTTTTTCCCCTCGCCGGGTTATTCTATCTTTTACAAAGATAGCGAATGTTTTGAAATTTATTGCATTCGCTCCGTTTTTATCTGTTTGAAGGCTTGTCCCAGACGGGCCACGATGTCGCCGGCTGTGACGAACTCTTCGCCCTCCTGTCGGGCGGCAATGTCGCCGGCCGTACCATGAACGAATACTCCGATGATAGCCGCCTCTTCGGGGGAATAGCCTTGGGCCAGCAGAGAGCCGATGATGCCGGTAAGCACGTCGCCGCTGCCGGCGGTAGCCATGCCGGGGTTGCCCGTGGAGTTGAAGTAGATTGAGCCGTCGGGCATGGCTATGGCCGTATGGGCCCCTTTCAGCACCACGATAATATCGTATTTGACAGCTACATGAGTGGCACATTTCAGCCGGTCGGCATCGCTGGTTTGCGGGCCGAACATGCGCTCCAGTTCAATGACATGCGGGGTGAGTATGGTGTGGGAGGGCAGCGATTGCAGAATGCTCGGGTCCTGAGCAATGCAGTTCAGCGCGTCGGCATCGAGCACGAGGGGTTGCTTCACCTCCTGAAGCAGATGCTTGAGAGCCGCTATCGAGGTGGCGTTGCACCCCATGCCCGGGCCTGCGGCCAGCGCCGTGTAACGCCGGTTCGAGGGAATCTCTTCGATATGCTCTTCGCCTTTGTCGGGCGAGAAGAGCGCTTCGGGTACAGCTGTTTGCAGAATGAGGTTGGCGCAGCGAGGCGCGTGGACCGATACCAGACCGGCCCCGCTGTGCAGGGCAGCCCGGGCGGCGAGAACCGAAGCTCCCACCATGCCGTATTGTCCGGCGGCAAGCAGCAGGTGGCCGTAGTCGTGCTTGTCGGTGTATTTGGCCCGAGTATGCAGGTGGCGGACTACATCGATGGCCGTAGTGAGGTAGTAGTCGGTGGCCGTCTCGGCGATAGCCCGGGGGTGCAGACCGATGTCGAGCACCTTGACCCGACCGGTAAACTGGGTATTCTCGGCAAAGAAGAAAGCCAGTTTAGGAGTCTGGAGGGTAAGGGTGAGGTCGGCTTTGACCACACGGTCGGGCGAGGCGTCGGGATTCCATTCGCCGAAGAGGCCCGAGGGGATGTCGATGGAGATGACAAAGGCCTCGGACTCGTTGATATATCGGGCCAGCGAGGCAAATCCGCCCGAAAGCGGGTCGTGCAGTCCGGCCCCGAACAGGCCGTCGATGATGACATCGCCTCGTTGTATTTCGGGCGGAGTAAACTGGTTGGTGATTTCGTAGAACTGGGTGATGCCGGTAGCCCTCAATCGGTCGCAGTTGCGCGCGCAGTCGGTCGACAGGCGATGGCTGGGTATGGTATTGAACAGATAGACGGCCGGTTGATAGCCCAATCCCAGCAGCAGGCGAGCCGTAGCCAGTGCATCGCCCCCGTTGTTGCCGGGGCCGGCAAAGATATAGAGGCGGCGGTCGGGCGATACGGTTTTACTGATCTCTTCGGTGAGAGCTTCGGCTGCCCGCTCCATCAGGTCGATCGAGTCGATAGGCTCGTATTCTAAAGTAAGTTGGTCGAGCAACTTGGTCGATTGGGTCGTAAACAGTTTCATGTCGTACAGGTTTTACCCTCGGCTACAGGGCCGGGAGGAGTCTTACAAAGATAGTGAAAGGTGAGAGCAGAGACAAAAAGAAAACGAAGTTTTCGTTTTTGATTTATGCCGAACTGCATCTTATCATCTATAAAGAGAGCGAAAGTCGAAAGAGGAAGAGCTAGTTTGCTTGATTTTTTATATTGAAGCATATTCTGTCTACTTCGAAAACATGCGAAAAAAACGGGCTAAGAAATATTTTGGCAGGTCAAGAGGCGATGCAAACGGTAATTCTGCAAAAATATAGTGTGTCGTTATCGGAGTTTTTGCGATTTATTATAACTTTGTGCAACATTCAGAATAACACCAATGGACACAAAGATTCAGATTAAGGACCGTTTTTTCACGCCCTATATTTCGAAAGAAAAGATTGCCGAGGCTGTGGCTCGTGTCGCTTCGCAGATGAACGAAGACCTGGCCGGAAAGAACCCCCTCTTTTTATGCGTATTGAACGGTGCATTTGTTTTTGCCGCCGATCTGTTTCGCGAAATCAAGGTCGATTCCGAGATTTCGTTTATCCGCATGAAATCGTACGAGGGCATGCACTCGACGGGCGAAGTAAAACAAATCTATGGTTTGCAACAAGATATTACCGACCGCACGGTAGTGGTGGTCGAGGATATTGTCGATACGGGTTTCACCATCCAGCAGCTGCTCAAGCAGCTTTATGCCCACAATCCCAAAGAGGTGAAGGTGGCCACGCTGCTGTTCAAGCCCGAGTCGCTCAAGTGCGATGTAAAGCCCGACTATGTGGCGCTCGAGATTCCCCCCGCCTTTATCGTGGGTTATGGCCTCGACTATGACGAGCAGGGGCGTAATCTGAAAGATATTTATGTCGTTGTCGAAGATTGAACAAACACAAGGTTGAATAGGATAATATTAAGGTAAAATGTTGAATGTAGTTATTTTTGGCGCTCCGGGTTCGGGTAAAGGAACTCAGAGCGAGAATCTTATCAAGGAGTATGGTCTGTTCCATATTTCTACGGGTGATGTATTGCGCGAGCAGATTGCCAAAGGTACCGAACTGGGCAAGACAGCCGATTCGTATATTTCGAAAGGTCAGCTTATTCCCGACGAGTTGATGGTCGATATTCTGGCTCATGTACTCGACTCGCACGAAGAGGCCAAGAAGGGCGTCATCTTCGACGGTTTTCCCCGTACCATTGCACAGGCCGAGGCTTTGAACCGCATGTTGGCCGAGCGTCAGGCTCAGGTAGATGTGGTGCTGGGTCTCGAGGTCGAGGAGCAGGAGCTGATCGACCGTCTGCTGAAACGCGGACAGGTATCGGGCCGCAGCGACGACAACCTGGAGACTATCCAGAAACGTCTCGATGTCTACCACAACCAGACCAGACCGCTCAAGGACTTCTATCAGAAAGAGAAGAAATATCGTGCTATCCCCGGCATGGGCAGCATCGACGATATTTTCGAGAGCATCAAGAAAGAGATTGCCAGCTTGTAAACCGCATGCAAGCCGGCAGAAAGGAGTGCCCCCGGACGGGGTGCTCCTTTTTTTTGTGTCTGGTGTTGCCTCAATTGCCCGTGTAGGGAAGAGTCGATAGAGAAGAAGAGGGTGCCCTCAAGTCGATGACTTGACAAGGCACCCTCTTTTGCAAGTGGCGTGTTTGGAAAATTATTTGACCACTTTGAATGTTTTGACAGTTCCACCAGAAGTTACCCGAATGAGGTAGAGACCTTGGGCAGCAGGTTGGAACGAAACCGAACCTTGAGCCCCGTCGATGCGATCGACAAGGTTGCCCGTAGCGTTGAAGAGCTCGACCGTACAGTTGCTCAGCTCGCCCAATACCACCTGCAGCATGCCGGCATTTTGGGCTACGAAGCAGGCATTGCCTTCGAGTTGTTCGATACCCGACTGAACCTTGCCGGTGTAGTGGAGCACGATTTTCTGATTTTGGTCGCCGTCGGCATTTTCGACAATACCGGCCGGGATAGTCACATAATACTCTTCGCCGCTTTCCAGGACAATGGGTTGAACGCCCTCTTGATACTCATCGGCCGGGAATACATTTACCGTTTTTCCGCTGGCATAGGCCATCCAGCCACCCTCGTTCACGACTAGTTCGCCATAGAGCTCTTGGCCTTTTACGACGGTTACCTCGGGGTATTGTTGCACGAGCGAGATGTTGTCGGCAAAGGTAATTTCGAGTGTGCCGAGGGTCTCGAGCTCCGAATCGTTGGCAGGGAGCACACTCTCGTAAGCCAAGACTCCGGTAGCCGACTCGACGATGTGGTCGAACTGGTAGCCCCACTCGCTGTCCTCATAGTCGGCTTTGCAGCCTTTGGGAACATACACGGTTACCTGTGAGGCTTCAAGGTTGCCAAAGGGGTGGTCGTAACCCTCGTAATAGTTCAGTACGGGAGGGGTGGCACCCAGGCAGAATACTTCGGTGAGAGCGGTGCAGCCGTTGAAGGCGTAGGCCTCGATGTCGCGGATGCTTGCGGGAATCGTTATCGATTTCAGAGCGGTACACTGGGCAAAGGTCCCTTCATACACGGCAGTCATGTTTTCGGGAAGAACTAGTGTGGTCAGTTGCGTCAAGGCAAAAGCCTGGTTACCCATCAGTACGAGCGATGCGGGGAAGTTGATTTCGGACAGGGCCGACTCGGAGAAGGCGTTGTCGTCGAAGGCACGCATACCATCGGGCACAACTATTTTCTGTACGTTTGAGTGCGCAAATGCACCTTCGCCCACACCCAGACAGCCGTCGGCAATGGTGTATTCGGTAGCTTCGGCTTTTGTCGGATAGGCCATGAGCACTTTACCGTCGGACGAGTACAATACCCCGTTTATGGCTTGGCATACGGTGTTGCCGGCCTCTACTTCGAAGGCTGTTACTCCCGTGTAGAAGAAGGCCGCGTCGCCAATCTCGGTTACGCCGGCCGGGATGGTTACCGAAGCGAGCGACGAGTCATCGAGGAAAGCATATTCTCCTATCGACTTGAGGCTGGCAGGGAGGTTTATTTCGGTCAGTTTGCTGCACTCTCTGAAGGCACCTTCGCTCAGCACTTCTACTCCTTCGCCCAGAGTTACCCGGGCCAGGTTGGGGCAGAGCTGGAAGGCATTGTTGCCAATCGTCTTGCAGCTGCCGGGAATCTCAATCTCGGTAATGGCCGTCTTGTAGAAGGCTCCACTGCCTATCGAGGTGAAGTCACCGGCAAAGGTGATAGTGGTCAGTCCCTGGTCATTGAAGAAACAACTTTGCGGAATCTCGGTCACTCCGGCCGGAATAGCCAGCGAGCTCAGTTTGCTGTTCGAAGCCAGGGCATAGGCTCCCAGTGTGGTGAGGTTTTGCGACAGTACTACCTCTTCCAGATCGTAGTTGTAGTAGATGGCGTTGCTTTTCAGGGCCGTTACAGTGTTGGGCATTTCGATTTTGCGAATGTCCGACAACCACTGGAAGGCATACTCTTCGAGCGAAGTCACGGTGTAGTTTTTCCCTTCGTAAGCGACCGATTCGGGAATGATAACTTCGGTCATCGGGGTTTCGTCCGATCCATACGTCTCGTTAAATCCCGACACGCCTACCGTATTCTCGCCGGTAACGGTGTATTGGATTCGATTTACCTCAAATGTTGTAGCATCTGCGGCTTTGGACTGGAACGGGCAAAGAGCTGTAATGAGAGCAAAAAAAGTAAGAAATCTCTTCATAGTTATACCTGTTTTAGTTAATACGACTGCAAAGGTATATGTTTCCATAATATATGGAAATATATACATAAAATCTTTATTAAAAAGAGTTATTGTGAATTTTTATTTATTTTTCTTATCGGTAGATTTTACTTGAAATCTCGATAAGGGACTATCGCTGTACAAATCGGTATTCCTATTTAAAAAAGATAAAGTGTCTGAAACCCGATGGGGTTTGACTTTTTGTTTCTATCTTTATGGATAGAAGATGGGATGCGGTTCGGGATAATCAGACTCGAAATTTTGTTTCGGTTTGCCTCTCCGACCACTTTTCACTATCGTTTGTTACACGAAGACAGGAGGTGGCTCGACATGGTCAAATTTGAAAACAAAGTTTTCATTTGCCACTGCTCTCGCCTTTCACTATCTTTGTAGAAGACAGGAGGCGGCTCGGCATGGTCAAATTTGAAAACAAAGTTTTCATTTGCCACTGCTCTCGCCTTTCACTATCTTTGCAGCGGATAATAAAAATAAGAGAAGAATATGGCAGAGTCGAATTTTGTAGATTATGTGAAGATACTGTGTCGCTCGGGCAAAGGGGGTGCCGGAGCCATGCACTTGTACCGGGCCAAGTATGTGCCCAAAGGCGGTCCCGACGGCGGCGACGGCGGCCGGGGCGGTAATATTTATTTGCGGGCCAACCGCAATTTGTGGACTCTGCTGCACCTGAAATATTCGCGTCACGTCTTTGCCGGCAATGGTTCGCCCGGCGGGGCCAACCGCAGTTTCGGCAAGGATGGTGAGGACAAGACCATCGAGGTGCCCTGCGGTACGGCGGTATTCGATGCCGACACGGGCGAGTTCCTGTGCGAGGTAACCCAGGACGGCGAGGAGCTGGTGCTTCTCAAAGGGGGCCGGGGAGGCTTGGGCAACTGGCATTTCAAGTCGGCCACCAACCAGACTCCGCGTTATGCCCAGCCCGGTGAGCCGGCTATCGAGCGCACCGTGATTCTGGAGCTGAAACTGCTGGCCGATGTGGGTCTGGTGGGATTCCCCAATGCGGGCAAATCGACCCTGCTCTCTACCATATCGGCAGCCCGTCCCAAGATTGCCGACTATCCCTTTACCACCCTCGAGCCCAATCTGGGCATTGTCTCGTATCGCGACAACCGCTCGTTTGTGATGGCCGATATTCCCGGTATCATCGAGGGGGCCAGCGAGGGCAAGGGTCTGGGGTTGCGTTTCCTCCGCCACGTCGAGCGCAATGCCGTGTTGCTCTTTATGGTGCCGGCCGATGCCGACAGTATTCGGGGCGAGTACGAAATCCTGCTGCGCGAGCTCACCGCCTTTAACCCCGATTTGCAGGACAAGCAGCGGGTGCTGGCCGTGACCAAGTGCGACATGCTCGACGACGAGTTGCTCGAGGCCCTGAAAGAGGATTTGCCCGACATCCCTACCGTATTTATTTCGTCGGTGACGGGGCTGGGCATTACCGAATTGAAAGATCTCTTGTGGAATCAGCTCAACGACGAGTCCAACCGGGTGATGACCTTGACGCACCGCAACCTCGATGCCCGTCACCGGGTAGCCGAGGAGGACAATTTCGATACGAGCGCCGGGCTCGACGATGAGGCCGACGACCTGGTCGACGGCGATAACTTCGACGAAGAGGAGTGGTGATGATTCTGCACACGACCGATACTTTCCGCTGGTACTCTTTCCCGCTTTTCGATGCGCTGCCGGGTGTCGTCACCTTTGTCACTACCCGAGGGGGCGTTGTGACGGACGATTCTTTCTCGACCGATAATCTGGGCGAATATACCGACGATGCTCCCGAGCGGGTGGCTGCCAACCGGCGGCGGTTGCACGATGCCTTGGGGTTCGACTGCCTGGCTGCTCCCCATCAGGTGCATGGGGTGGAGGTGGCTGCGGTTTCCCGCGACTGGCAGGACAGCCCTGACGGCGATAGGCGACAGATGCTCGAGGGTGTCGATGCGGTGATGACCGACCGCACCGGAATAGCTGTGGCCGTCTCTACGGCCGATTGTGTGCCGGTGCTGCTCTACGACCCCGACCACCGGGCTTGTGCCGCCGTGCATGCGGGGTGGCGGGGCATGGCGGCCCACATCATCCGCGCTACGGTCGAGTCGATGCAAGCCCGTTACGATACCCGGCCCGCCCGCTTGTATGCAGCGGTGGGGCCGTCGATAGGTCCCGACAGTTTCGAGGTGGGCGACGAGGTGGTCGAGGCTTTCCTCTCGGCCGGATTCGACGAGCGGGCTGTGGTGCGGCGCTATCCGTCGCGCCGGTCGCACATCGACCTGTGGGCGGCAGCCGTCGAGGAGCTGGAGGCTTGCGGGGTGGAACTTTCGCACATCGAGGTGGCCGGTATCTGTACCCGGGAGCACAGCGACGAATTTTTCTCGGCACGGGCACTGGGTGTGCGCTCCGGCCGTTTTCTCACCGGATTGTATTTTCGGCAGGAGGGGTAAGCCCCGTTCTGTTGCCTGCCTTTGACATTACGCGGGCCTCTTTTTACGGCCCGGGAAACTCTGTCTGTACCGAAATAAAAAAGACTGAACCCTCGATCGAGTCGTCGGGTTACAGTCTTTTATAATCGACCGCACATCAGTCGTCTGGTGGTCGGCGTTTCCCCTTTTTTAGTATTGTCTGTCTCAGTGGGGATAGGTTAGAGAGCCCACTCTGAGGGTGTGCATTGTTGTTTCACCGCGGCGTCGACCGTGGGGAAGAAGGTGAATCCCGTCTGTTGCTCGATATACTCTACCGATTTGCAACAGTCGGTACTGAAGGCGGTGGGATAGTCGCTACGATGCTCGAGCCAGAAGCCAATGGCTTTCAGCTCGCCGGCATCGCACTGGCCGACGGCTTTCCCCGTATTGCCCGAGCGGGTGCGCAGAATCACCTTGAAGTAGTGGGTGGGCACGGGGCACAGTTTGGCGTTGGGGTCGCGGCTGCTGCCATAGCTGCCGTCGTAGGTCGTGGTGTATCCGTTGCCGAAGTAGCAGCCCGTCACCACATAGAGGGTATCGTTGCAGATGTTGTTGCGGATTTTACTCTCGAGCGATTCCCACACGCCGCTGTTGAAGTCGCTGTTTTGCGGCGTCATGTTCGAGGCGTAGAAGGTCTGGCTGTTCAGCTCGTCGTTCACGGTGCGGTCGCCCGAGGGTATCTGGTGGCCGCGCGAATAGCCGTCGTAATAGCAGTAGGGGTTGCCGTAAAGCAGCGCCTGGAAACTCTCCTCGATCAAGGGGTCGGCCGCCCAGGCATCGGTGCGTCCGCTGCCGCCCCGGTAGCAGGCGTGCAGGGGATAGGCCACCCACAGGGCGGCATGCTTGTCGCGGTCGAAGAGCAGGGTGTAGTTGCGCACCCGTTGGCCGCCGATGAGGCCGTAGTGTGTCACCACCTCGTCGCCGGTGCCGTAGACCGGCAGTTCGGCCGGGGGATAGACGGTATTGTCAAAGGTGATGACCTGGCCCGACGGGTCGCCGTCGGTCAGCCGCACATCGTCGATGCGCATCATGTTGGCCCCGTCGGTGGTGCTGAACCGGATACCGAGGGTGCCATCGGTGAGTCCCTCGACCGAAAACTCGCAGGTGGTGAGCTCCCAGTTGTTGGTCAGCGGTCGGGTATAGTCGAGAGCTACCCACGACGAGCCGTTACCCACCTCGACCCGCAGGTCGGTGTAGTCGAACAGTTTGTTCTCGGAACTGCCGAATTGCAACACGAAGTCGCGTTCTTCGCCCACCCGTATGCCGTTGATGGCGACGAAACTGCCGCTCTTGTTGAAGTAGAGGTTGTTTTTTCCTGAAGCGTAAGGCTTGTAGTCGGCCGACGGGGCGTAGTCCGAGGTCCAGTCGCTCCGCACCGATACGCTCATCTGGTCGTAGGTCTCGCTGCCCTGGCCGGTGCCCGAGGCATTTTTCCAGCCGTCGAACTGGTCGAGGTAGGGCCAGTAGGTATTCTTTTGCGCCACCTCCCGGTCGAAATCGTTGTTATAGATAACGGTGCGTTCGGGGATAACGACCGCCGCTTCGCGTGTGACGGTCACCTCGCGCACGATTGCTTTCTCGTTGTCGCTCCGGGGTACGGTCGATACGGTGAGCTTGCAACTCTCGCCGACCGGAGCGTCGGTGATGCGTATCGTCCACTCGCCGCTTGTTCCCTCGCTTCGATCTATCTTCAGGGCGGCATTCGCCACGGTTGCCCGCCACGAGGTGTTGGTGCTGACAGAGACGACGTTTTTCGACGCATCGTTCTCGTCGAAAGTCAGTTGTTCGGGCGATACGGTGAGGATAATCTCATCGGGAGGGGTTCCGGGCATTTCGGGTTCCTGTTGCTTTTCCTCTTCACAGGCGCAGAGCGTGAGAAGCAGGCATAGCGGGTAGAAAAATACCTTTTTCATCTCTGTTGAATTTGTCACATTATTTACAAAAGTAGTCGAGGTGCTCTCAAGCGAGCGGGCAATGCGTCAAATTTTGGCGTCAATGCGTCAAAATGTGTATCATGAAGAGGTTCTACTGGGGTCAGATTCGATTTAGATCCATTGATAAAGGTTGTGGAGCAGCCTGTTAACCCGCTAAAAATATCCAATACCTCTATTCCCCTGGAGGGAGAGAGGGTATTGGATAGGAACGGGTGGTGATTGTTCGAATCAACTGTTTTTCCCCGATAGGTTGTTTTAAACGAACCTCTCGACCGATTGCGATGCACTGGGCAATAAGCGCATGCTCGGTCACAAGGCCTTGAGTGCCGACGGGCAGAGACGTCCCGACTATGGTTGCTTCGAAACCTGGAATACGGCCGACAACCTGGTTGTCAACCTGAACGATACCGATTATCCGCGGGCCGGTAGTGTGGCCTATGTGGGTAAGTATGGCGAGCTGCGCATGACTTCGGCCTTTACTCGCACCTTCTCGCCTTCCTTCCTGCTGTTGCGTCATTCGGCCGGATTGCGGGCCGGCAATCATGCCGTATCGCTCTACAATCTGGCTATCGAGCGCGACCTGAATCCGCTCATCGATGCCTCGACCGCCTCGTGGGATATGGTGAGCCTGCCCTTCTCGTTGGCAGTCGGTGGAGGGTCGTTGCAAAACGGCGTTACTATCGACGGCAATCCCGTCGAGGCCATACAGGCATCCGACGCGGTGAACGACAATGGTGGGCAACAGTTGTATCTCTACCAATACGACGGAGCCAAACGGGCCGAGGATTTGTATAGTGCCGTAGCTCCTCAAAACAGCAAATACTGGACCTTCGAAAATAGTCAGATAGGCGCCAACGTGGGTTACCTCATGGCTACCCCTGTGGCAACCGATGCGGTGACCGTGCGCTTCACTAAGTCTTCATCGGCTCTGCCTGTTTATGAAGAGACGGCCAGTGGAGCGAAGAGTCTGCTCTTGCGGCAATACAATCTGAAGAATGTGGTGAACGGGCGTCCTCAGTTTACCTATAAGGAGAACATGGGCTGGAACCTCTTCGGTATTCCGTATCTCTGCTCCTACACCAGCGAGCAGATGAGCATCGACCACATTCTCTACTCGTATGATTCGGCAGCCCGCAGCTTCGTCGCCTTGAACTCGTGGGAGGGCAACACGATAGCTCCCTTCTCGGCTCTCTTCACCCAGACGGCAACTCTGCTCGAGTCGGAAGAACTGACCTTGGACAAACCCGCCATTCCGCTGACTACCTCGCCGGCACCGCACGGCCTCCGGCTGAGCATATCGGGCAACAACCCGGCGGCCGGCAGCGACTGTGTATCGCTTGTAGCCGATGTGATAGACGATGAGCCTATGGACTTCGACATGAGCAACGATGCGTTGAAGATGATGAGCTTCGACCCGCGGGTACCCCAGATTTACGTCTACAATGCCGACGGGGTGCGGTTTGCCCACACCCAGACGGCCGATGTCGAGGGCGAGACTCCGCTGGGAGTTTATACCGGCGAGGCCGGCGTCTACGAGATAGCTTTGACCGACGACTCGGACTACGACCGCTACGAGCGGGTAATCCTGAGCGATCACTTCACCAGCTCCAAGGTCGACCTGAAAGAGGGCTCGTATAGCTTTACGGTCGATGATAAGGCCAACGAAAACGGCCGCTTCACGCTGTCGTTTGGCGCGCTGGACGACGAAATGCTTTCGCCTCGCTTCTATTCGCCCGAAAAGCGGCGGTTGCGCGTGGTGAATCTGCAGGGCGGCGAGACGATACGCGTCTACGACACGTTGGGCCGTGAGCAGGTGGTACGTAGGGCCGCCGGTGCAACCGACGAGTTTGAAATCGAGTCGGGTGTTTATGTGATACGGATTGGACAGAAAAATCCGGTTAAGGGGAAAGTGGTGGTGAAATAGACCGATGGGTCTATTACACCCTTAACCGGCTGAAAAACGATAAGAAACGAAAGGCGTGGAATCGACTTCCACGCCTTTCGTTTCTTTATGCCTGTTTATAAATAGGATTAAATTCGAAATCAGGCAATAATCAATTCGATACCGGCCTCTTCGATACTCTTGGCAATCGAGGGCGAGATGCCCGAATCGGTAACGATGACATCGACCTGGTCGAGGGTGCAGATTTTTCCGAAACCCCGTTTGCCGAACTTGGACGAGTCGGCCAGTACGATGGTGCGCAGCGAGGCGGCAATCATGCGTTGGTTGAGTCGGGCCTCGTCGATGTTCGAGGTGGTGAGACCATAGTCGAGGTCGATGCCGTCGACACCCATGAAGAGCTTGGAGCAGGTGAGGTTGTCGAAGGCGTGAGTGGCCAGGTCGCCAATCACCGAGAAGGAGCTTTTGCGCAGTGTCCCGCCCAACTGAATCACATGGATATGCTCAAACCGGTTGAGCAGGGTCGATACGTTGAGCGAAGCCGTGACCACCGTCAGGTTCAAGTCGTCGGTAATCTCTTCGGCAAAGGCGTAGACGGTGCTGCCCGAGGCCACGATAATCGAATCGTTGGGCTCGATCAGTTTGATGGCTTTGTGGGCGATACGCCGCTTGGCTTCGCTGTTGATACGCTCTTTGATGTGGATATTGATGTCGGCCGTATGGGGATTCACCGGGCTGGCACTCCCGTGCGTACGGAACAAAAGTTTCTTTTCTTCCAGCAGCTTCAGGTCTTTTCGTATGGTAACGGGGGTTACGTCCAGTTCGCGGGCGATATCCAGAACCTTTACAAATCCTTGGGAATTGAGCTTGTCGAGAATGTATTTGTGTCGTTCTGCAATACTGAGCATATATATTATATAATGTATTTATACGACAAATATAAAATTTATTTGAATAAAGCCCAAATAATATAGATAAATATTTTTGAAAACGAAATGAAATATCTTTGAAACGAAAACGAAACGAAAAATATACACATATTTTCTTGTTTTATCTATCCTTTTTTATTTTCTTTGTATCACGAAAAGAAAGTAGAATCGCGAAGGTTGATAAGAAATCAAAAATTGAAAGATAAGAAAATGAAACGTAAGGGCTTGATAAAAGAGATGGCCGAGGAAAAGAGACCATGGGATTTGTTGGTGATAGGAGGCGGAGCCACCGGGCTGGGCGTGGCAGTCGATGCGTCGAGTCGAGGCTATCGTGTCTTATTGGTTGAACAACACGACTTTGCCAAAGCTACTTCGAGCAGAAGTACGAAGCTGGTGCACGGGGGGGTGCGTTATTTGCGGCAGGGCGATATATCGATGGTAATCGAGGCTTTGCACGAGCGTGGTCGCCTGTGGCGTAATGCTCCGCATCTGGTAAAAGACATGCGTTTCATTATAGGCAATTATCGTTGGTGGGAGCAGCCGTTCTACACGATTGGGTTGTGCTGCTACGACTTCCTGGCCGGCCGGCTGGGTTTGGGACGTTCGCTGCCGCTGTCGAAGAAACAGACGTTGAAGGAACTGCCGGGTCTGCTGCACGACCACCTGCGCGGCGGTGTGGTATATCACGACGGACAGTTCGACGATTCGCGCATGGCCATTACGCTCATGCAGAGTGCTGCCGATCACGGAGCCGTGTGCATCAACTATATGAAGGTGACTTCGCTGCTCAAGGACCCTTCGGGCAAGATTCGGGGGGCCGTTCTGGAGGATACGCTCGAGGGCGGTACCTACGAAGTGAATGTGAAAGGGGTGGTCAATGCCACCGGCGTGTATGTCGACGACATCATGCAGATGGACAAGCCCGAGAGTCGCAAGAAGGTACGCCCCAGTCAAGGGGTGCATATCGTGGTCGATGCCGCCTTTCTGGGTGGAGAGTCGGCCCTGATGATTCCCAAGACCCGCGACGGCCGGGTGCTCTTCGGGGTGCCTTGGCACGGCAAGGCGGTGCTGGGTACGACCGATACGCCGCTCAATGAAAATTCGCTCGAACCCAAACCGCTCGACGAGGAGATTGATTTCATTCTCGACCAGGCCGGACAATACCTCACCCGCAAGCCCAAACGCAGCGACGTGCTGTCGGTCTTTGCCGGATTGCGTCCGTTGGCAGCTCCCTCGAACAGCGATTGCAAAAAGACGAAAGAGATTTCGCGCAACCACAAGATATATGTTTCCGACTCGGGCATGCTCACCATTACCGGCGGCAAGTGGACTACCTACCGGCAGATGGCCGAGGATGCGGTCGATAAGGTGGCCGAACTGATAGGGCTCGAACGTCGCCCGTGCGTGACGTGCAAGATGAGGCTGCACGGCTATCGCGAGCAGGTAGACCGCTCGACGTGGGACTACGTCTATGGAAGCGATGCCGACAAGATAGCCGCCATGATTGAGAATGATGCTTCGCTGGGCGACCTGCTCCATATCGGTTACACCTTCCGGGTGGCTCATGTGGTGTGGGCCGTGCGTGAAGAGATGGCGCAGACTGTCGAGGATGTATTGGCCCGCCGGGTGAGAGCCCTCTTTATGGATGCCCGCGCCGCTATCGACATGGCACCCCGGGTGGCCTCGATCATGGCTCGCGAGATGGGTAAGGACCGACGGTGGGAGGCCGACCAGGTCGAAGCCTTTACCCGTTTGGCGAAAAACTATATTTTGGCATGATTGCCTGGAAGAAAGAAGGATAGAGAATAAAAAAGATAGAGGATAATATGTTGAAGTTGTTCAGACCGGCTCCCGTCATCGACCCCCTGCCCAAAGCCCGGGTCGACAAGGAGTACAAGAAGTTGAGATGGCAGGTGTTCCTCGGTATATTCATCGGGTATGCCGGCTACTATCTGGTACGCAAGAACTTCTCGATAGCCATGCCGGCTCTCGAGGAGATGGGTTTCGACAAGGCCGATTTGGGTTGGGCTCTGTCGGCAGTTTCGATAGCCTACGGCATCAGCAAGTTTGTGATGGGAACCGTCTCCGATCACAGCAATGCGCGGGTGTTCATTCCGCTGGGTCTGGTCGCTTCGGCGGTGATAATGACCGTCATGGGTCTTATTCCTTGGAGCGTCGGTTCGCTCTCCATACTTTTTATGTTCTGCATCTTGTTTGTAAACGGTTGGGTGCAAGGTATGGGTTGGCCTCCGTGCGGACGGGTGATGGTGCATTGGTTCTCGGCCCGCGAACGTGGCGTGAAGATGTCGATTTGGAATGTAGCTCATAATATAGGAGGTGCGGTGATGGCCCCGTTGGCTGTCTTCGGTATCACCCTTTTTGGTAATTGGACCGGCGCATTCTACTTCCCGGCCATCGTAGCCGTGGGGGTAGCGGCCATAGCCTATCTGCTGGTACGCGACACTCCACAATCGTGCGGTCTGCCTCCCATCGAGCTTTATAAACCCGATGAGTGCATGCAAGCCTATTCGGCCGACCAGGAGAAGGAGCTCTCGACTCGTGAGATTCTGTTCAAACACGTATTCAACAACAAGTTGCTGTGGGTCATTGCCTTTGCCAATGCCTTCATCTATTTTGTGCGTTACGGTGTACTCGACTGGGCGCCGATGTATCTCGAGCAGGTGAAACACATGGATTTGGCCAACAGCAGTTGGTCCTATTTCGCTTTCGAGATTGCCGGCATTTTCGGTACGATTCTCTGCGGCTGGCTCTCCGACAAGGTCTTCAAGGGTCGCCGTTCGCCGGTAACCATTATCTATATGCTGTTGGTGATGGTCGCCGTCTACGTCTATTGGAACAGTGCCTCGGCTACGGTGACCAACGTGGCCATGGCCGCTATCGGATTTCTCATTTACGGCCCGGTGATGCTGATTGGTGTCTCGGCCCTCGACCTGGTTCCGAAGAAAGCCGCCGGTACGGCTGCCGGGTTCACCGGTCTCTTCGGCTATCTGTTGGGTTCGGCCGTCTTTGCCAACATCGGCATGGGCTATGTCTTCGAGCACTTCGGCTGGGATGGAGGTTTCTTCCTGCTGCTGGGGGCCTGTGCCGTTACGGTGGTGCTGATGCTGTTTTGCAAAGAGGATAGGGCGGTGAACCGTCGATAACCCCGATAGCCGGAGAGTTGGTTCCGGCCGCTTTTCGGGACGATATAAGGAAACTTCAAAAACCTAATAAAAACCATAAATCAAAAGAATTATGAATTTACTAACAAACACACTGCACAGAAGATGGGCTTGCCTGCTGGTGGCTATCATCTTGATGTCTGGTCTACAGATGTTTGCTCAGTCTGGAGGTGGTAATTCGCTGTCCGGTAAGGTGGTCGACAAGTATGACCAACCCATTATCGGGGCCGTAGTCAAGGTTGCCGGAACCTCTATCGGGCGTTCGACCGATGTGGACGGAGCTTTTACTATGAAAAACGTACCCTCCGATGCGACCCTCGAGGTCACTTCTATCGGCTATGAAAAACAGACGGTTTCGGTCAACGGCAAGAACTTTGTCCTTGTCAAGATGAAAGATGCCGACCAACTGCTCGACGAGGTGGTTGTGGTGGGCTACGGTACCCAGAAGAAGGTGAACCTGACGGGAGCCGTGGGAACCATCAGCGCCAAGGAGATTAACGCCCGCCCGGTAAGCAACGTGGCCATGGCCCTGCAAGGTGCCGATCCTTCGTTGAACCTGACGATGGAGTCGGGTCGGTCGAGCGGCGGCTATTCGATGAATATTCGTGGTATATCGTCTATCTCTTCGTCCAATACCCCGCTGATTATGGTCGACGGTGTGGTTACCGAGTTGAATATGGTCAATCCCAACGATATTGAGTCGGTCTCTATCCTGAAAGATGCTTCGGCCGCTGCCATCTACGGAGCCACCGCTTCGAAGGGTGTGGTTTTGATTACGACCAAAACGGGTTCCGACGAGGCCGGTAAGGCTACGGTGAGCTTCAACGGTCGTTTCGGCTGGTCGCAGAATACGACTTCGACCGACTACATGACGTCGGGTTACGATCAGGTAAGTCTGGTCGACAAGGCCTACTACTCGCAATATGCTACCAACTTCACCAACTATACGGCCGAGGAGATGCAGATGCTTTATGAGCGTCGTAACGACAAGACCGAGAATCCCGAGCGTCCCTGGATTGTCCTGCAGGACGACGGTTCGTACCGCTACTATGCCAACTTCGACTGGTATCACTACCTCTTCCGCAAAACCCGTCCGCAACAAGAGTATAACCTCTCGATACGAGGTGGAAATGACCGGGTGAAATATTTCGTGAGCGGCCGGTACAACCGCGAGGAGGGTATCTTGAACGTAACCCCCGATACCTACGACACCTATTCGACTCGAGCCAAACTCGATGTGAAGGTTAAACCTTGGTTGCGTTACTCGACCAATGTCAACTTCTTCTCCTCGTCCTATAAATATAGTGGTCTTGCTACCATCAACTCGACCCTGATGGAGGTCGACAAAACCTTGATGGCTTCGTGGCCGGCCAAGACTCCCGAGGGGCTGCCGGTCTATGCCGAAACTCATGCCAACACTACCATCAACGGTGCCGGGCCCTATCTGGTCGACGACCGTTCGCACCATCAGAACAACCAAAAGTATATTATCATAGGCAACCGCTTCGACATCGATATTTTCAAAGACCTCGTCTTGACGGTCGATTACAGCTACAAATACCGCAAACGTCTCAACTCGGTGCGTAACTACAACCTGCACTACTCCAACAAACAGGGCGAGGAGAAGACCATCATTACCGGTAACTTCAAGGATTACTATCGTGAAAATCACTACGAGACCAACGAGCACAACTTGAATGCCTATGCTACCTATACCCACACCTGGAACAAGGCGCATAACTTTACCGCATTGGCCGGTTATCAGTATCGTGGCTCTCGCAACACCTATTTGCAGTTGCAGCAGCTGGCTCTGTTGAACGAGAACATGTCGACCTTTGCCAACGCTACGGGTGATATTACTCGTGCTCAAACCATCTCCGAGTGGCGTAACAGCGGTTTCTTCGGTCGTGTGAACTACGATTACAAAGGCCGTTATCTCTTCGAAGCCAGTGCCCGTTACGATGGTTCTTCGCGTTTCCGCAGCGACCACCGCTGGGTATTCACTCCCTCGGCATCGGCCGGTTGGCGCATCAGCGAGGAGAGTTTCTGGGAGCCTATTCGAGACGTGGTTGACAATACCAAGATACGTCTCTCATACGGTAAACTGGGCAACCAGGAGGTAGACGACTACTCTTATATTGAAGAGATTCTCACGGGCAATACCATGAGCTATACGCTCGATGGAACCTCGAAGTTGCAATATGCCAGTGTATCCAATCCCAAAACCAGTTACTTGACTTGGGAGACCATCGCTACCTGGAACGTGGGTCTCGACATGTCGTTCCTCGACAATCGCTTGAATTTCACAGGCGATTACTTCATTCGTGATACCGAAGGTATGCTGGGTAAATCGATTGTACTGCCCGGCGTGTTTGGTGCGGTAGAACCCGATGAGAACTGTGCCAACTTGCGCACGAAAGGTTGGGAACTTGCAGTGGGCTGGAACGACTCGTTTGCATTGATGGGCAAGCGTTTCAATTATAGTATTTCGGCTACATTGGGCGATAACAAAACAGTTATTACCAAGTATAATAACCCCGAAAAGAACTTGACCGACTATTACGAAGGCATGGAGTGGGGTGAAATTTGGGGTTATCGTGTAGCCGGCTTGTTCGCTACCGATGAAGAGGCCGCCGACTACACCTCGCGGGTAAACCAGGATGCTGTGAATACTCGTATCCTCACCGATAAAGTCGATCCTTACTACCGTGCCGGCGACTTGAAGTTTATTGACCTCGACGGCAATAACATCATCAACTCGGGTGACGAGACTGCCGACAGCCCGGGCGACCGGGAGATTATCGGTAACACCACTCCCCGCTATTCATATAGCTTCCGTTTGGGTGCCGACTGGAACGGTATCGATTTCACCGCCTTCTTCCAAGGTGTAGGCAAGAGAGACTGGTACCCCGATTATCTCTCGACCGGTTTCTGGGGTCCCTATGCACGCGCATTCACGAGCTTTATCCCGGCCAATTTCATGGATCAGTGCTGGTCGGAGGATAACCCCAACGGATACTTCCCCCGCTACCGTGGTTATCAGACTTTTGCTTCCAGTCAGCTGGGCGTGGCCAACGACCGCTATCTGCAAAATGCCTCTTACCTGCGGTTGAAAAACCTTACCATTGGTTATACCTTGCCGGTACTGAAAAAGGTCTTCTCCAAATTCCGTATCTATTTCACGGGTGAAAACTTGTGGTATTGGTCGCCGATGAAGAAGCATACCCTCTATATCGACCCCGAGGCTGCCGGACAGAACGACGGTACCGGTATGGCATACAGCTACTCGCGTAACTTCTCGGTGGGTGTGGATATTACATTTTAACGATTAAAACAGAACGACGATGAAAAAGTTTTTATATATATCCAGCGTGTTGATCGGAGCCGCTTTGTTCGGCTGTACCGATTTGGATTTGATTCCCGAGGATACGGTCACGCCCGAGTCTTATTTCTCGAACGAAACGGAGTTGCGCCTGTGGACCAACGCCTACTATGCCATGCTCCCCGATGCCGATGACCTCAACGATATTTGCGCCGACGATGTGGTAAAGAATATCCTTTCCGATGTCCTTTTGGGCAACCGGCTTCCGGCCACCGAGGGCGGCTGGAATTGGGGCGACCTGCGCAAAATCAATTTCTATTTCCAACATTGCGGAAACTGTGACGACGTAAATGCCCGCAACCACTACGACGGTTTCTCCTATTTCATGCGTGCTTTCTTCTATTACGAGAAAGTACAGCGCTATGGCGATGTGCCTTGGTACGACGAGGTAATCGGGTCGAAAGACAACGAGTTGCTCTACAAGGCCCGCGATTCGCGCAAGGTGGTGATGGCTCATGTCATGGCCGACCTCGACTCGGCTATCAACAAACTGCCCGAAGCCCATACCCCCTACGAGGTGAACAAGTGGACGGCTCTGGCCCTGAAATCGCGGGCCGCGCTGTTCGAAGGTACCTTCCGCAAATATCACAACCTGGGCGATTGGGAAGAGATGTTGCAACTCTCGGCCGATGCTTCGCTCGAACTGATTCAGAAAGGTGGTTACTCGCTCTATAAAGAGGGTAGCACTCCTTACCGCGACCTCTTTGCCAAACTCGAGGCTCCCGCCGAGGAGATTATCCTGGGCCGCCGGTACAGCACCGAGCTCTCTATCCTGCACAACACGCAGTGCAACTCGATGACCGGCAACCAGCGGGTATCGTTCACCAAGCGTTTTGTCGACCACTACCTCATGGCCGACGGCAAGCGCTACACCGATATTCCCGGGCATGAGAAGAAACAGTTTGTCGACGAGGTGACCGGCCGCGACCCGCGTCTGGCGCAAACCATCTTGACACCGGGTTATGTGCAGATGGGTACTGAGAAAGAGATGATCAATACCTTGTCGAAATACACCTTGACCGGCTACCAGTATATCAAGTTCGTGATGGAACCCAAATACGACCAGTCGAACAAGTCGCCCATGTATTACCCGCTCTTCCGCTTGGCCGAGGTTTACCTCAACTATGCCGAGGCCAAAGCCGAGCTGGGCACCCTCACGCAGAACGACCTCGATATTTCGGTCAACCTCTTGCGTGACCGCGTGGGCATGCCGGGCATCGACCTGGCCGAGGCCAACAACAACCCCGACTCCTACCTGATGGCCGACGTGACAGGCTATCCCAACGTGACGAAGAGCAACATGACCGGTGTAATCCTGGAGATTCGCCGCGAGCGCACCGTCGAGCTTTGTCTCGAAGGCTTCCGCCAGTGGGATATGTTCCGTTGGAAAGAGGGTAAACAGTTTACTCACGAGTTCCATGGCGTTTATTTCCCTGGTGTGGGTAAATATGATCTCAACGGTGATGGGCGCAATGAAACAGCTCTTTGGAAAGACGAACCTGTATCGGGTTTGGGATTGACCAAATATCAGTTAGGAGTTGATTTCTTCCTTACCAACGATACCGAAGGCTACATGTGGCCTCATAAAGATGTGAAACGTACCTGGGACGAAGACCGCGACTACCTGTGGCCTATCCCCACCGAAGAACGTGTGAAAAACCATAATCTCACGCAGAATCCGGGCTGGGACGACGGTCTGTCCTTCTAAACCATCACGGAGAGAAGGAGATTGTACAGTCTCTTTCTCTCCGGTTACAGTTCAATAATTAACAATAAATCTAATCTAAAACAAAGTGGTTATGAAAAGAAAATTGACTTCTTGCCTGCTTGCTGCAGGGTTTATGTTGGCATCGGTGCCCAGCACATTTGCCACGACGTATTTTATCAAGGCCGACGGGTCGGATGATACCGATGGTTCGTCTTGGGAACAGGCAATCAACTACGACTATTTTGCCGAGAACATGGAACAAGGGAACTTTGCCGACGGCGACGTGTTCTGCTTTGCCGGTGGTGTCTACAAACTCTCTTCGCCCGATTTCGACAAGTATCTGTCGGTGAACCGCAGTGTGACTTTCCTGGGTGGTTTCGACCCCAACAGCACGGGAACGAATACCGATATTACCTATCCTTCGCCCTACGAGACCGTGATTTCGGGCGGTATCGAGAGCGATGTGGCTGCCGTGCCCGGCAACCGCACCCACCTGTGGTATATGGAGCGCAAAGACGGCGACCAGCCTGTGCGCATCAACGTGACGGTGAAAGGTTTTACCTTCAAACACGCTTTCCGCAACTACGACAGTGCCAGTAATTATAAAGGGGCGGTGATGGTGTTCAATACCGATTTGGATATGCAATGGTGTAACTTTATTCAAAATGGAGCCGCCTTTATCGGAACATCTGGTTTGACACTTATTGCTTCTGAGGCAAATATCTCTGATTGTGTCTTTTCAGAAAACTTTTCTGCTGAGAAGGGTGCTGCCTTAGGCTTGTTTATAAGCTCGGCTTATGCAGGAGATGAATATCTGACGCAAGCTGTGGTTCAACGTTGCCAGTTTACCGATAATTATTTTACGACCGACTATTATCCTGAAGCTGAATATGGCGACGACGGTAAACCGGCTTATACCAATAAACTTCGCGGAACGGCAATCATTTTGGGTAGCAATGACGAGCGTCTCCGCCTCTATTTGGTGAACAGTTTGGTTGCCGACAACTATACCGAAGGATTTGGTGTTATAATGGGCTATCCCGGAACGACGATGTATATGATTTCCAATACAATCGCTAATAAAGATTATACCGCTGCACAAGAAACTCGTACGGTTTCCGGTAATCAAAATGCTACAAAGGATGTAGGCCGCGGTTTGGGGGTAATGAGCTATGGCGGATTCAATTATATGGCGAATAATTATATTGTGAATGGTGTTTTAGGGGAATCAGCACCTTCTAATCCTGCTATATTAATGAGCCGTAGTAACAATGCCCGTCCCGGCAAATGGTACAGCGGGGGTTACAACCTCTCCGGTACGGCTTGGTATTGCACCTCCTGGGCCTCGCCGAGAGACCGCACGCAAGACCCCTCGGTTCAAGACGACCATGACGACGGTACGGGCAAAATCGTACAAGGTACCTACCTCTATCTGAGCGATACCGACGCAGAAACGTATACCTATGCCGATGTCTTCGGCGACAACACTTTCGGCGACAACGGCGGTTTCAGCCAGACTTTGGCTCCGGTTTCGCCCGTGAAGAGCTTGACTATCGATGAACTGAATGCCTTGAAGACCGAATGGAAATTGCCCGAGAATATCGACCTCACGGTTGACCAACGCGGTTACAAACGGGCTGCTACGACCTGTGTAGGTTCGTACGACGGCGACGCCACTTCGGGTATTGCCGATGTAACCGTTGCCGACCGCTTGACAATCAGCACGCTGGGTAACGGCCTCTTCCGGGTAAACGGTGCCCAGGCCGAGGCTACGGTTTACAACCTGAGCGGTAACGTAGTGAAGGTGGTTCCGGCCGATGAGGTAATCGATCTCTCTTCGCTCGCCAAGGGTGTGTATATCATTCATGTCGATGGCGAAGCTTTCAAAGTGATTAAATAATAAGAATCTTTAATTAAGTAGTTTTTTCATCGGGTATGCTGCCGGTGTTTTGCCGGCAGCATATCTTTCTCAAAACGGTTGTCAATGCCATGATTTGTCGTGCCATGAAGATAAGTAAATGCCTGTTTTTGCTTTTGGCCCTTGTGACCGGTAATGCGTTTGCTTCGGTTACCTGGAAAGTGTGGAATACCGAATATCGGGTAGACACCACGTTTCATGCCCAAATAGGGCCCGGAACGACCCAGACCTCGTTGTTGCTCACAGGCCCCGATACCACCTTGACGGTATTTTATCTGACGGTCGACCTTACCAATCCCTATGTCGATATACGCACGGTGTGCGCCAAAGACCATCTGGCCGGAGCACAGACCGTGACCGATATGGCCGAGAGTCACAGCGTCGAGGGCGAAAGCCTCTATTTTGCCGGTATCAACGGCGGTTTCTTCGCCATGTCGGGGAAAGCCAACGACGGCAAGACCAGCATCGTGGGGCGGCCTCACCATGCCACCGTGGCCGAGGGTGAGATTTTCCGCACATCTACCTCGTCGATTTGTCGACACTTTGGCATCACGGCCGACAAGGTCCCTTACCTGAGCAACGCCTCGGTCGATTTCACGGGAACCATCACATCGGCTACTCAATCCTATGAAATTTCGGGCGTGAATGTCGACGCCGCAAACAACAAACTGATACTTTATACCGATAAAATGCCGGGGCAAGTCACCCAGGTGACGAGCAACTCGTTCCCGCTTTATTACGAGATTGCCCTTTTGCCCAAATCGGGCGAGAAACTGGTGCCCGGCAAACCTTGCAAAATGAAAGTCTCGGGCTCGTGGGCCCGGGGTACCAACATGGCCGTGCCCGACGGCGGCTATGTCATCAGCGGGAAAGGCATGTCGGGAGTCTTTATCCAAAGCCTGAACGATGGCGATGAGGTAGAGGTATACCTGCCCATGTCGTTCGATGGCGAGGAGGTGTCGGTCGACAATCTGGTGACCGGCAATCCCAAGATACTGGGGAACGGTACCGTACTCGATACCGAGGACGAGCGGAAGGATGCCGTAGAGTGGCACCCGCGCACCTCGATCGGATACAGCCGGGATAAAAAGACATTGATTATGCTCGTCTGCGACGGGCGCACGTCGGTGTCGCGGGGTGTACGCACCCGCGAGCTGGCCGACCTCATGCGCTATGCCGGGGCTTACGAAGCCTTGAATCTCGACGGCGGCGGTTCGAGCACTCTATATACCAGCATGCTGGGGGTGCGCAATCACCCCAGTTCCAACGGCGTGCAGCGCCAGGTGGGCGATGGCGTCTTTGTCGTCTCCACGGCGCCCAGATCGGTCTATATCGGGGGCATCGGTTTTGCCACGCCGCCGCATGTGCTGGCCAAGGGCGAGGAGTATACCCCCGAGGTATACGGTTATAACGCATACGGCCTGTTGATAAGTACCGAGGTGACCAACTATACCCTCACCTGCGACGAGGGTATCGGGCACATCACCTCCGACGGCAAGAGCTTCGTGGCCGACGGCAGCGGCAAGGGCAAAATCTATGCCCGCACCCCGGCCGGCTATACTTGCGAGATGGAAATCTCAATCCGCGAGAATATCGAGGACCTCTATTTTCGGCTCGACTCGGTCATCAACGATTGCCACTACCGCTACCCGGTCGAGGTATTTATGACCAACCTCAAAGGCGAGGAGGTGTCGCTGGCTCCGCAAATGCTTTCGTGGCGCAGCTCCGACGAACAGGTGGCAGTGGTTGAGGAAGGCGTTTTGAGAGGCCTCGCGAGCGGTGTGGCCGAGGTTTACGGCTCGATGTCGGGATTTACCGATACGCTGCTGGTGAAAGTACAGGAGCCTGTGCGCCACTGCATGAACCTGAACGACGGTTCGGCCGACTGGATGAGGGTGTCGTTCGTGACATCGGCCGGGTTCAAGAATACCTCGGTTACCAATTCGGTCGACAAGGGGCTGGAACTCTCGTTCCTCTACAACAGTCCTTCGGCCAAGACCATCACCCTGTCGGGCAATATCCCGTTGTACAGCTTGCCCGATACGCTGCGCATACATGTCAATCCCGGCGAAGCCCGAATGAAGAGCCTCTCCTGCACGTTGCGGACCCCGTCGGGGACGCATACCGTCGACCTGCCTGTTCCGGCAGTGGGGCGGGAGAGTGTGGCCGATATTGTTTTCCCCGATGCGCTGGGCGAGACTATCGATATGGCCAACTATCCCATCACGCTGTCGTATCTGACCCTGGGCTTGGATATGAATACCTTGGGCGAGACCTATCACATGACGATTCCCGCCGTAGAGGTAATCTATAATTATTACAACGAAAATGCGTCCGGTATCGAGTCGGTGGCAAACGCCGGTCTCGCCTGGACGGTCGAGGGGCGCACGGTGCTGCTGGGTCGCACCGCCGACCGCATCGAACTGTATAACGTCGGTGGCGGGCTGGTGGCTTTGGCCCGGGAGAGCGACCGCATATCGGCTCCCGGCGTGGGCCTCTATGTGGTGCGTGTGGTAAGCGACGGCCAATCTGTTTCGCAGAAAATATGGATAACGAAATAATATGGGCAAAAATATGAAGAAAAGATTTTTAGGATTGCTGATAAGCTGCTGTTTTGCCTCGGTGCTCGTGGCTGCGCCCGTTTATCGAATGGGCTCGTACAATATACGAGGCAAAAACGATAGCGATACGGGCGACAAGTCGTGGGACGTGCGCAATGTATACGTGGTCAAGAATATCGTAGACCACGATTTCGATGTGATAGGTCTCCAAGAGAACAGTACCGACATGCTGCCCGATCTCGAAGAACTGCTGGGCGATGACTATGCCAACCATTCGTGGGGTGCAGGCTCGGCCTCGGACAACCGCTCGGGCACACACACGACCGTTGTCTATAAAGCCGACAAGTTCACTTTGCTCGACAAGGGACAGTTCTTCCTGGCCGAGGACCCTACTGCTCCGGGGTTGCCGTTCGATACGGCCGTGCGGCGAATTACCGTATGGGTGAAACTGCAAAATAAGGAAACGGGCGAAATCTTTTTCTATTTTTCTACTCATCTCGACCATAAGGGAGAATTTGCCCGGGCCGAGACTGCGCGCCTGAATGTGCGCAAGATGCAGGAGATAGCGGGCGACTATCCCGCTTTTATCGTAGGCGATTTCAATGCCTATTATGACGAGAAAGCTATGTATAACACATTTAATGCTTATTTTAATGATAGTCGCAAGACGACACAATCTGCTCCGGTAGGGCCGGGTGCCACGTTTGGACCGTGGAACCCGACTCTTTCGGGCGGTGAGCCTATCGACTATGTCTTTTGCAATCGCGTGAATGTGTTGTCCTATGAAACGATAACCGAGGATTTCGGGCGGGGAGTCACCCCTTCGGATCACCTGCCTATCCTCATTACTTGTACCTTACAGGAGGGTGCCGAGTCCGGCAAGTGGTATGTGAGTGCTTCGGCTTCGGGTACGGGCGACGGCTCGAAAGAGGCTCCCTTCGCTTCGTTGCAGGAGGCTCTCGATGCGGCTTCGAAACAAGATACCATTTATATGACCGCGGGGACCTTCTATCCCGTGGAGGCGGGTTCGCTCACGGGGCGTCAGGCCACGATGAATGTCTCGACGGGGGTCTACATTCGGGGTGGATACAATGCCGATTTCTCGGCCGTGACGGGCAAAACCGTCTTGTCGGGCGATTTGGGTCATAACGATGTAATCGACGAAACGGGGCGTATTGTCTCGGGAACCGAAGAGAATGCCTGCCATGTGGTGACGGTGGCCGACTCGTGCTTCCTTGACCTGGGCGGGCTCGAAATCACCGGCGGCTATGCCGACCTCTCGGGTGCCAACAGCGGCGGAGCCATCTATTCGAAAGGCATCGACCTCGTGTTGCGCGATGTCGACATTACCGACAACTATGCAGCCGGTTACGGCGGCGGCATATATACCGAGGGCAACCTCACGGCCGAGCGTACGACCTTTGCCCGCAACCAGTCGGGCACGCAGGGTGGGGCCTTCTATTCGCAGACTCCGGGTTGGCGTACCGACATCGACGACTCCTATTTCGTGGATAACCAGGCGACCCAGGGCAGTGCCGCCTATTCTGCCGGACTGGTGCTGGCCATGCTGCGGGGCAATACGATTGCCGGCAACGTGAGTGCCCGTAACGGGGTCTATACCCAGACCGGCTCCTCGAAATATCTGAGAAGTACTTTTGTCAACAATACTTTTGTCAACAATCGGTTGACAGCCACGAGCAACGCCCTCTCCGACAAGTCGAACGGCGGGGCGGCCATCTATTTCAATGCCGCGTCGGGGGCTCTCAACCTGGTCAACAATACCATCACGGGCAACACCGACTCGTGCTACACGAGCAGCGGTACCCCCTCGGCCAACTTCAACGGTTCGGCCGTTCATGTCATGGCCGGTAGTGTGAAGCTGGTCAACAACATCATTGCCGGCAACTTCTCGTCGGCTGCCGAGGCCGGCGAGGTCTATCTGGGAACTTCGGCCAAGCTGATGACCTCGACCTACAACCTCTACGGTGCTGCCGACCGGATGAACATCACGGCTAAAACGCGCGATATGGTATGTTACAGCTACGACCGCAGCGTGCAGGACCTGAACGGCATGCTTCACAGCGAAGTGGTCGACGGCAAGCTGTGCCCCATATTGACCGATAACGGTGGCCATGCGCCTACGGTGCGGGTGCTGTCGGTCGCTTGCGGCAACAACAATCTGAACGTGCTGAAAGCTGCCTCTCTGCGCGAATCGTCTTTCTATATCGACATCGACGGCAACGGTAAGTATACCGACCAGTTGACGGTCGACGGCCGGGGTGTGGAGCGCAACACGAGCGGCTCGATGGTGGGTGCCTATGAGTATACCGGCGAGTCGGGAATAGAGGCGGCCTCGAGCGACAGTGGTCTCGACCTTTATGTATCGGAGAATCGGCTTTATGTATTGTCCGAAAATTCGTCGGCAAGCTACGCAATATATACCGCATCGGGCAGTTTACAAATCGAAGGCGAAGCGGTGCCGGGTACTCCGGTCGACCTTTCGTCGTTGCCCGCCGGTGTGTATGTGGTGTATGTCCACGACCGGGCCGGACAGGTAAAAGTGATTAAAGTATTGATAAACGAATAGTTAATTGTAAACAGGTAAAACAAGATGAAAAGGTTTGGTAAAGATTGCAAGTATTGGCTCTGGTGCGTGATTGTGGCACTGGGTGTTATATCGTGCAGCGGAAATGACGAACCGGGTGGAACAGGCAACAACACGCCCTCCTACCCGGTAACTATCGACACGACGTCGGTATTGGTGCAGCGCATCCTGAGTCGTACCGACTTGGTGACGAAAGTAACGCGGGTGACGACCGAAGAGCGTTTCCCCGGGCTGGTGCTTTCGGAGATTGACTTCAACACGGCCAAGGCCCGGCAACATGCCTATGTGGCCGAGGTCGATTTGTCGAAACTGACCATTGCCACCACTACACCCTATGGCGAGGTGAACGTGATGCCTACCCGGGTGAACACGATTCCCGAGCAGGCCAAGTATCTCGAGAACTCGGGCCGTCGGGTACATGTGGCGGTGAACGGTGGCTTTTGGGTATACAAAACGGCTTCGGACGGAGAGATTACGCTCATCAAGCCCAAGGAGCTCTTTTGGAAAGACGGTTATCCGCTGAGCGACTGGTGGCAGGACCCCAATCACGAGTTTACCGTCTATATGACGCGCGACGGCAGTGTCGACATCGACGTGGCCAGCAACGTGGTCAAGCGCAGTGCCGAGATTTATCAGGCATTGGGCGGTCTGGGTTGTCTCATTCGCCGCGGCGTGTTCAACGACGGCATCAGCAGCATAGGTACCTATCTGTGCGATACGCATCCGCGCACGGCCATCGGGCTCTCCGAAGACAAGCAGACGCTCTATGTCGTGGTGGTCGACGGTCGTCGGGTGAACTATGCCGAAGGTCTTGACATCTACGAACTGGCCGACTTCATGTGGGGCATAGGCAGTTACGATGCCGTGAACTACGATGGCGGCGGCTCTTCGATTATGGTGCTGCGCGACGAGAATGTAACCGACCGGGCCTCGTTCGTGGTGCGCAACCGGCCCTCCGACGGCACCCCTCGCGCCGTGGGCAACGGCTTTGCCATTGTCGAGAAATAAGATACGTGTGTGAATGTTCCCCCCTTTGCACAGGGGGACGCTGTATTTCGAATAAAATCGGCTCTATCGGGAAGTTGGGAAAATTTTTCGATAGCTTGTACAGGCAGAGGCAGACCGTGGTTTGTCTCTGCTCTTTTTTTGCACTATCTTTGCGCCGGAGTGGGAGGTTACCTCTCCTGTGGCCGTGTTGTCGATGAGGCATGCAATGGCCGGTTCTAAAACAAGAAAGCTATGAGTGGTTTGATGTGTAAGACGCTGTTTATCGATTTGGACGATACGATATGGGATTTCCAGGCCAACTCCAAACTGTCGTTGCGGCAGGTGTACGACGAGTTTTCGCTCGGGCGTGCATTTACCGGTTACGAACAGTTCGAGAAGCTCTACATGACGGCTAATCACGAGTTGTGGGAGGAGTATCACCACAATCGGGTGACGAAAGATTTCCTGATTGTGGAGCGTTTTGCCCGTCCGTTTCGTGAGGCGGGCAGTGCGTTGAGCGGCGACATGGACTTCATCATGGCTCTCAACCACCGCTATCTCGATGTGTTGGCCCAGCAGAAGACGCTGGTGCCGGGGGCTATCGATCTGCTCGATTACCTCACGGCCAAGGGCTACCCGCTCTACATCCTGAGCAACGGCTTTGCCGAAGTGCAGGCTCGCAAATTGCAGTCGGGGGGTATCGATCGCTATTTCAAGCGGCTCATCCTCTCTGACGAGATAGGCATAACCAAGCCCGACCGCCGGCTCTTCGACTACGCCTTGCAGGTGGTGGGGAGCACCGCTGCCGATACGGTGATTGTGGGCGACAACTACGACGCCGATATTCTGGGGGCGATGAATGCCGGGTGGCGGGCCATCTATTTCAACCGTGACAACTTGCCCGTGACCGGGCCTCGACCCGACTATATGGTTACGGCGTTGGAGCAGTTGAAAACGATTCTGTAATCGAAAAAAAATAAGGATATGAATATTTTTCGAGCCTCTTCAGACGAAACGATTTCTTGGATACAGACCTCTGCACAACTGTTGGTAGCCATACCATTGGTTAGCTATTTGCTGGCTGTCCTGTCTTTGTGGATAGGTTTCTCGGTCAATGGCTTCATATTCCCTGCTGCTGTGTGTTTGTCCGTTTTGTGGGTGTGTACTGTGAAGAATATACAGAGACGGGTGAAGTGGAGTAGCGTATTGACCGTGGTGGGTGTATTGCTGGTTACGATATTGATTTCGATGTATGTCTATGATTGGTCGTACGACGGGCAATGGTATCATATTTGTACCGTGCGAGAATTGATCAATGGTTGGAACCCTTTGTGGGATACTTCTGTAAGTAGTTCGGTCGATCGGGATACCGCCATGTGGGTGGAGCATTATCCGCGAGGCATAGAGACCATTGCCGCTACGGTTGTTGCTTTCTTGGAAAATTTGGATGCCGGTAAGGTTTTGAATATGTGGTTCGTTATCTCGTCTATGGGTTATGTCTATATATTCTTGCACGATTTCCTGCCAAACCGTAACCGATATATGCGGTTGTGGATAACCGTGTTGATAGCTCTCAATCCAGTAGTAATTGTTCAATTATTTACCTGTTATATCGATTGGACTCTCTATACCCTGTTGGTTATATTTCTGGTGAATCTATATCTCTTTTTCGAGAAGGGAGAACGCAGGGCGTTGTATGTCGATTTGCTTCTGCTGTTTTTCATCTCATCGATAAAATTCAATATTTTCTTTTGGATTGTACTGTGGGGTGGCATTCTCTTTTTTATCTTGCTGAGAAATCATAAGTACAAACAGCCTTGTCGCCTGACTGTAATATGTGCCGTTATAGCTTTGGCGGGAATAGTCATAGGAGGTTACAATCCTTATGTGACCAACTGGCAAGAGCATGGTTCTCCTTTTTATCCGCTTGCCGGAGATGAGAAGGTAGATATTTTTAACAATCAGGTTTTGCCGATGATGCAGGGAAAATCGAATTTTGAAAATGTGCTTTTATCGTTAGTCGCTAATCCGTCGAACAATATGAATTCCGATGAGGTGAGTGTTGTGGGTATATCTAAAAACAATCTTTCGGCATCGTGGGTGTCGGATGCTCGGATAGGCGGTTTTGGCATATTCTTCTTCGAGTCTGTTTTGTTGGCGCTGATTCTGTTTATTAGTACCGGTTATTCCCGTCGTATGGCTTGGTATCTGGTGGCCCTTGTCGGGTTGCTGGCTTCGTTGTTTATCCTCCCATACGGATATTGGGCTCGATATGTAAGTTTCTTCTATCTGTTCCCGTTTGTGCTGTTGTTTTATGCCGAGCGATATGGCCTGAAAAGACGTCTGTCTCGAGGGGTACATATCCTCATTCTTACATTGCTCTCTATCGATGTTTTCATTAGTCTGTCGGGAGTGATAGTGCAGAATGTGGTTTACAGACAGACGGTAGACTATGTGCTGAATCGAATGGAGGCTTCGACGCAGGAAGTGGAATTGAGCACCTGTAACTATTTGTTCCTCGATAAAATGGAACGACGTGGTATCCCGTATAAGTTGGTATCTGAAGAGACCCTGAAAGATAGACTCGATATTTCCAACCCGATTTATTTGAATCGGGAAGATTTTGATTTTGAGATCAATAGGCCGAGAATCCTTTCAATTTACTCTTCGTTCGGGCTGAGGTGTGAACCGAACGAACACTATACGGGAAATGCCAAGTAGGCTATTCTCTGTGTACGGTTCTATTTATTCTTTCTGGCTTTTTGTTCAGTCCAGTCGTAGGAGCGCTGGCGATCGGCTTCGGTGACGGGTCGGATGACACGGCAGGGGTTACCGCCGGCGATGACGTTGGCCGGGATGTCGCCCACGACCACACTGCCGGCTGCGATGATGCTGTTGTCGCCGATGGTCACGCCGGGGGCGATGGTCACGCCGCCGCAAATCCACACGTTGTTGCCGATGGTGATGGGCCAGGCATACTCGAGCCACTGGTTGCGACGCTCCACGTCGATGGGGTGGCCGGCGGTATAGAGGCCCACGTTGGGGGCAATGAGTACGTTGTCGCCGATGGTGATGGGGGCCTCGTCGAGCATCACGCAGTTGTAGTTGGCAAAGAAGTTTTTGCCTACGTGGATGTTGTGGCCGTAGTCGCACAGGAAGGGCGATACGATGGTGAACCGTTCGGGCGTGGTGCCCAGAATGTCGCGGAGCAGCCGCTCCCGCTCCTCGGTTTGCGAGGGCAGCAGGCGGTAGTTGAGTTCGAAAAGTTTATCGCGGGTGGCAAACAGTTTTTGCAACAGTTCGGGAGCCGAGGCATCGTACAGTTGCCCTCTCTCCATTTTCTCTTGTTCGGTCATCATCGGCTAAGGTTCGTTTAGAAAGTGAAGACCGTCGATTTTCGACAGCCGGTTTTTGAGGTTCTCCATGCGGGAACGGCGTATGCGCAGGGTCATCTCGCAATCCATGTCGAAGAGTTGCGAGACGATGGTGGGCCCCTCCTCTTTGACGACACGCATCACCTCGTTCATCAGGGGGTATTCGAAACCGAACTGCACCTCGTCTTCGACCAGCCGCTCCACGATTTCGTTGGCGGCGATGGCTTCGGCAGCCGCTTCGCGGTAGGCCACGATGAGTCCGCTGGTACCCAGCTTGATGCCTCCGAAGTAGCGTATCACGACGATGAGGATGTCGGTCAGGTTGGCCGAGTTGATTTGCCCGAGTATCGGTTTGCCGGCCGTCCCCGAGGGTTCGCCGTTGTCGTTCGATCGGAACTGGGTGCGCTCGTGTCCCAGCATGTAGGCCCAGCACACGTGGCGGGCGTCGTAGTACTCCTTCTGGTATTTTTCGAGTTCACGCTTCACCTCGTCGACGGTTGTCACGGGGATGGCGAAGGAGAGGAACTTACTCATCTTCTCCTTGTAAATTCCCTCCGAGGTGCGCGATATGGTCAAGTAGGTGTCGTCCATATACAAAAAAAGAGCTTACCTCTGCAAAAGTAAGCTCTTTTTGGGGAATACGCAAGTATCAATATTTGTGTTCGTTGCTTTCCATTTCACTGGCGGTGATGGGCTTTTTGTCCATGGCGCGCCATACGTAGAAGATATAGGCCAGCACAAAGGGGATGAGCAGCGATACTACGCTCATGGTTTTCAAGGTGAAGAGGCTCGACGAGCTGTTGCAGATGGTGAGCGAGCTCTGCATGTCGGCAGCCGAAGGGTAGTAGGGGGTGTGGTTGTAGCCGGCGATGAAGAAGAGGCTGAGAACCACCAGCACGGTGCCGATACCCGAGAACCAGATGCCTCGGGTGAAGTGCTGCCCGAATACCGAGCGGATGAGGGCATAGAGCACCAGCACCACACCCACGAGGAACATGAAGGCTACCCACGGCATTTCAACGAAATTGTAGAAATATTTGTAGGGCCGGGTAAATACCTCGCCGGTGAGCGGGTTGGTCTCGTAGCCGGTAGCCATCAGGGTAGCGGCCACGAACGAGAGGAAGAAGAGCACGAACACGATGCCGTTGACCAGCACCTGTTTGCGTGCCCGTTCGAAGAGGGTATCGTCCTTGATATTGTTCATGAAGTAGAGGGCTCCTTGTGTGCGGGCCAGCAGGAGCACCGTGATGCCCAGCAACAGGTTGCGCACGTCGAGCAGAGCCTCCAGGCCGTTCCAGTCGTTGGTCCAGCTGCTGATGACCGGTGCCCCGGGAGTGGTGAGGTTGGCCTTGTCGACCACGAAATCGGCTCCGGTGAAGAAGGTACCCACGGCTACGCCCAGCAGTAGGGGGCCCACCACGCCGTTGACAAAGAGGAAGGCGTCGTAGGTCTTTTTGCCCAGGAAGTTGCCGCTCTTCGAACGGTATTCATACGATACGGCCTGTATGATGAAGCTGAACAGGATGGCCATCCACAGCCAGTAGGCCCCGCCGAAACTGGTGGAGTAGAAGAGGGGGAAGGAGGCGAAGAAGGCCCCGCCGAACACCACGAGGGTGGTGAAGGTGAACTCCCACTTGCGGCCCAGCGAGTTGATCATCATGCTCTTTTCAATTTCGTTTTTACCCATGGTCGCCAGCAGCGATTGTCCGCCCTGCACAAAGAGCAGGAATACCAGTATTGCGCCCAGCAGCGAGATGAGAAACCACCAATAGTGCTGGTAAAATAGTTCGTTCAGTTCCATAGTGTGTCTTTATTTTTTTTCGGTTCCTTTTTTGATTTGTTTCAACATGATACCCACCTCGGCGATGAGCAGGATGGTAAAGAGTGCGGCAAACAACCAGAAGGTGGTTTGTACCGAGGCTACCTCGATTTTCGAGATGGCGGCGAAGGTAGGCATGATGTCCTGGATAACCCACGGTTGGCGGCCCATCTCGGCCACAATCCAGCCGGCTTCGAGGCAGACGTATCCCAGCGGAATGGTGAGTATGGCTACCCACAACATCCATTTGAGGTTATGCAGTTTCTCTTTGTAGGAGAGGATGAGCACGAGGATGAAGAAGAGGATAAAGTAACCGCCCAGGATAATCATGATGTGGAACGAGTAGAAGACAAACGGCACGTGGGGAATGAGCTGTTCGACCGAGTCGACATAGCCGTAGCCGAAGTATTCGTAGTTGGCATCGAGTCGGGCCCGGGCCTCGTTCATGGCTGTGGTGTCGTTGTTTTGCCGGGCCGTGTTGAAGTCGGCCAGAGCGGCGATGGCCAGGCGGCCGCGCTCCATCTTCTCCTGAGCCGAGAGAGCGATAATCTCCTCACCCTTGAGGTTCTTGTCGGGGTAACCGCCGTCGATGATGTCGTTGATACCCGGCACGAAACCGTCGACCTGGCGCGTAGCCAGTATTGAGAGCAGTTTGGGGATAGGTATGTCGAAAAGAAACTCCTTCTCGTTGTTGTTGAACTCCTTGGCCGGATTGAGAATACCGAAGGCGATAAGCTCCTGCCCCTCCTTGCCGTGGTAGACACCCTCCATGGCAGCCAGTTTCATGGGTTGCTTGTCGGCTACCTGATAGGCCGAACCGTCACCGGTGTAGGCTACGACGAGAGCCCCCACCAGACCTACCCAGGCCCCCACGCGGATGCTCTGTTTGGCCAGGAAGTTTTCGCGATTCTTAAGCAGATACCATGCACTCACGCCCACGACGAAGATGCCGCCCAGCACCCAGCCGGCCGATACGGCGTGGAAAAACTTGTTGACGGCTACCGGCGAGAGTACCAGCGCCCAGAAGTCGTCCATGACGTTGCGGGCAGTCTCGGGGTCGAACTTCATGCCCACGGGGTATTGCATCCACGAGTTGGCTACCAGAATCCACAGCGCCGAAATCGAGGCCCCTATGGCGGTGAGCCAGGTCGAAGCCAGGTGGAACCGTTTGCTCACTTTGTTCCAGCCGAAGAACATGACGGCGATGAAGGTCGCCTCCATGAAGAAGGCCATGATGCCCTCGATGGCGAGCGGCGCCCCGAAAATGTCGCCCACGAACCAGCTGTAATTGGACCAGTTGGTACCGAACTGGAACTCGAGAATGATACCGGTTGCCACCCCGATGGCGAAGTTGACGCCGAAGAGGGTCATCCAGTATTTGGTAATGGTTTTCCATCGTTCGTCGCCGGTACGGTAGTAGATGGTTTCCATGATACTGACGATTATGCCCAACCCCAGCGTGAGGGGGACAAACAGCCAGTGATAAATAGCGGTGAGTGCAAATTGTGCCCTCGACCAGTCTACGAGCGTGAAAAGATCGTTCATAACTCCTGTGATTGTTGTTGTTGAGAATTATTGGTATTGGTGAGATTTTCGATGACGGCATTGGCCCGCTCCTCGTCGGTATCGAACTCTTTTTGCAAAATGTTGGGGAAAAAGAAGAGCCGCAGGATAAAAAACATGATGAACAGTTTGATAAGAATGATTGCCCAAAGTGTTTTTCCCAAGGTCATCGATCGGAATCCTTCAAGGTAGAATCGCCATACGCGCACTACGAAATTGTCGTTTTTCAAGGTTTGGTTTTCTTCCATAAGTGTATTGTATGTAGATGAAGAAAATTTTCGCAATATTCGGTAAAATTTGTGATTGATACAAATTTATAACCGTTATTTTTTATTACGAATCAATACTTTTTTCACAAGTAACGATTGGGGTGCAGGTTTGGTTTGGAATAATTTCCAAGAAAAAATAGAACAGTATCAATAATTTGTGTTACCTTTGTCACGCATTGGTTTCGAAACCCCGTCCGGGGCGTAGAATGAAAAGGGAATCGGGTGAAAATCCCGAACAGTCCCGCTGCTGTAAGCTCCCGTAGAGGTGCCGAGAATACTTGAAAGCCACTGATTATGACGATTGGGAAGGCCTCGGTTACCGGAGTAAGTCAGAAGACCTGCCATGCTTTTAGTCATTAGCTTTCGGGGGGTAGAGCTTGTGAATCTGCGGAAGGGTGGCCTACACGCGTCCGTCTGTTTACACCGACTTGTATCGAAAGAACCCGCTCCGAGGCTGTTAAAAAATAGTCCGATGGAAAGACTTTGTCGTTGGGTATCGTTTGTGTGTGCGATTGGGGTACTGGCTGCTCTGCCCGTGCGGGTGTGGGCCGATGAGACTTCGTCGACCGACTCGATACAGACCCGGTCGCTGGGCGAGGTAATGGTCACGGCCAACCGGTATAGCGAGGTGATACCCTCACAGAAACTTGCAGGGAAGGAGTTACAGGCTCTCAACAGTTTTTCGGTGGCCGATGCCATACGTTACTTTTCGGGTATTCAGATTAAGGATTACGGTGGAGTGGGCGGTTTGAAGACCGTCAACATCCGCAGCATGGGTACCAACCACATGGGGGTATATTACAACGGTATCCAGTTGGGCAATGCTCAGAACGGCCAGGTGGACCTGGGGAAATTCTCGCTCGAGAACATCGAGGAGATTTCGCTCTACAACGGGCAGAAGAGCGAGATATTCCAGTCGGCCCGTGAGTTCGGCTCGGCCGGTTCCATCTACCTCACCACCCGTCGGCCCAAGTTCAAGCCGGGTGAGAAGTCGCACCTGAAGGCCTCGTTCAAAACGGGGTCGTTCGACTTGGTCAACCCCTCGGTGCTCTTCGAATACAAGCTCAGCGAGAGCGTGAGCATGACCTTCAACAGCGAGTGGACCAACTCGAGCGGTAAGTACAAATTCCGTTACAAGCGGGTTACCCCCTCGGGCGAGGTGGCCTACGACACCACGGCTACCCGGCAAAACGGCGACATCGATGCCGTGCGTTTCGAGGGCGGTCTGCAGGGCTATCTCTCCAACGGTTTTTGGAAAGCCTACGTCTACCATTACAGCTCCGAGCGGGGTATCCCCGGCGCCATCGTCAACAACGTGTGGCGCAACGGCGAGCGGTTGTGGGACCGCAACACCTTCGTGCAAGGCGTCTATCAGCAGGATATTACCCGCAAGTACAGCCTCAAGGTCAATGCCAAGTATGCGTTCGATTATACCCACTATGTGAACAACGACGACAAGCTGATGCGGGTCGACAACCAGTACAAGCAGCGCGAGGTCTACGTGTCATTGGCCAACAAGTATTCGATACTCCGCAACTGGGACGTGTCGGTGGCCTACGACATGCAGTGGAACGGCCTGTCGGAGTACCTCTCGGCCAGCCGCTACACCCACTGGATTTCGGCCGCTACCGCCTTCTCGCTGGCCGACCGGCTGAAGATGCAGGCCAGCGTGCTGGCTACGCTGGTCGACGAGACGGCCGAGGGGCAGACCAAGGCTCCCAACAAGAGCAAGGTGACACCCGCCGTCTTCCTCTCGTACCAGCCGCTCAAGCGATACAACTGGGTGCTGCGAGCCTTCTACAAGCAGATATACCGCATGCCCACCTTCAACGACCTCTATTACACCGATATGGGCAACTCGGCCCTGAAGCCCGAGAGTGCCACCCAGTACAACGTGGGCTTTACTTATGCCGTGGCACCCAAGACGGGATTCCTCTCGGGATTCCATACCGGTGTGGATGCCTATTACAATCTGGTGAAGGACAAGATTGTCGCCTATCCCAAGGGGCAGCAGTTCCGCTGGACCATGCTCAACCTGGGGAAGGTCGACATCCGGGGCGTCGACGTGCAGGCCACGGCCACCTTCCGGCTGCCGCTCGAAATCGGGCTGATGACCAAGGTGCAGTATACCTATCAGGAGGCCATCGACATCACCAACCCCAGCGACAACTACTACCGCGACCAGATACCCTATATCCCCTGGCACAGCGGCTCGGCCATTCTGGGGCTCACCTACAAGGATTGGGGCCTCAACTACAGCTTTGTCTACGTGGGCGAGCGGTACAACCAGCAGGAGAATATCGAGTATAACTATGTGCAGCCGTGGTACACGAGCGACATATCGCTGGTGAAGTCGTTCAAAATCAAAGCTGTGAATCTGAAAGTGACGGCCGAGGTCAACAACCTGTTCGACCAGGCCTACGACGTAGTGCTCAATTACCCCATGCCGATGCGTAACTATCGGTTTGGCATAGCTATCGAATTATGATGAGAGGCAGAATTTTACATATAATTATCGGGATGATGCTGGCGATGCTGGTATCGATGACCTCGTGCCGGGAGGACGATGTGATTGTCCTCACCGAATACGAGTCGTTGCCGATGCTCGACCGTGAGTCGCCCTTTGCCGGGTTCTATCTGCTCAACGAGGGCAACATGGGGTCGAACAAGTGTACGCTCGACTTTGTCGACTTCGAGCAGGGGCAGTATGCCCGCAACCTCTATGCCGAGCGTAACCCCAATGTAGTCAAGGAGCTGGGCGACGTGGGGAACGACATACAGGTCTACGGTTCCAAACTCTATGCCGTCATCAACTGCTCGCACAAGGTCGAGGTGCTCGACGCCCGTACCTGCCAGCGTATCGGCCAGGTCGATATTCCCAACTGCCGCTACGTCGCTTTCGACGGCGGCTATGCCTATGTGTCGTCTTATGTGGGGCCGGTTGGCATCGACCCGAATGCCCAGCTCGGCGCCGTCTTTCAGGTCGATACGGCCACCCTCGAGGTGACAGCCGAGGTGACGGTAGGCTATCAGCCTGACGAGCTGGTGGTGCAGGACGGCCTCATCTATGTGGCCAACTCGGGCGGATACCGCAAGCCCAACTACGACTATACGGTCTCGGTGGTCGACATCGCCACGATGACCCAGATACGCAAGATTCCCGTGGGGATAAACCTGCATCGCATCCGGGCCGACCGCTACGGCAAGTTGTGGGTATCGTCGCGGGGCGACTACAAGTCGGTGCCTTCGCGCCTGTTTGTTCTGGAGAAGGACCAGCGCACCGGCCGCATGGAGGTGAGCGACACGCTCGATATTCCGTGTAGCGAGATGGAGATTTGCGGCGACTCGCTCTACCTCTACAGCGTGGCCTGGAGCGATATATCGCAGGAGAACCGGGTGACCTACGGTATTGTCGACGTGCGCACCGGCCGGTTGGTATCGGACAACTTCATCACGGACGGTACCGAGACCGATATCGAGATTCCCTACGGGTTGAAGGTAAACCCCGAGAACGGCGACATCTACGTGACCGATGCCAAGAACTATGTGTCGAGCGGAAACCTGCTGTGCTATGGCCGCGACGGGAAGCTCAAGTGGAAGGTGCGTACCGGCGACATACCGGCGCACATGGCTTTTTTGAAGAAAACAAACTAACAGGATATGAAACGGATATTGTACTTTTTGTCGATCGTGTGGCTTGGTTTCCTGGCCGCTTGTCAGTCCGATTCCCCGGCCATGATTTCGCTGGGACTCGACGATACCTATGTGGTGGAACGCATGAAGAGCCTCACGCTTCACCCCGAGTTCAGCGGGGAGCGCTATGAGTGGAAGCTCTCCTACGAATCGACGGCGGTCGACTCGCTCGTGGCCACCACCCGCGACTATACCTTCGTGGCCTACGAGACCGGTACCTACTGGCTGAAGCTGAACATCTACGACTCGGCCAACCCTGTCGAACACCTCATGCAGATTGTGGTCCGCCAGGAGGAGGTAGCTTACAGCCCCTACATCACCCGGGTGCATGAGTATCGCCCGGCTCCGGGGCAGTTTGTCAACGAGCTGCCCGAGTATAGCGAGGGCGATACCGAGGAGACCATGCGGCAGAAGGCCGAGGACTGTCTGGCCTACAATGCCGGTACGATGGTGTCGCTGGGCGGTTACGGCGGTTATATCGTCGTGGGATTTGACCATACGATTGTCAACCGTCCCGGCGAATACGACTTCAAGGTCTTGGGCAATGCCTTCTACTCCACGGGCAAACCCACTGCCGCATCGGGCGGCAGCAGCGAGCCCGGTATCGTGATGGTATCGGTCGATGTCAACGGCAACGGCCTCCCCGATGACGAGTGGTACGAACTGGCCGGCAGTGAATATCACAAGGAAGAGACGGTGAAAAATTACGGAATCACCTATTACCGCCCCGACGAAAACAAGACTCCGGTGCCCGGTACCGATACCAGCGTGACCGACTCGACCTATGTGCGCTGGACCGACAACCAGGGCGGGACCGGCTACGTGTCGAAGGTCGTTTTCCACAAGCAATCCTATTACCCGCAGTGGCTCTCCGACGAGACGCTCACGTTCGAGGGCACCCGCTTGCCCGACAATGCCATCGACGAGAGCGGCGACGGCTCCTATTATGTGCTCTATGCCTACGACTGGGGGTATGCCGACAACCACCCCAACGACAGCGAGAAGTCTAACTTCAATATCGATTGGGCGGTCGATGCCGAGGGTAATCCCGTGCATTTGCAGGGCATCGACTTTATCAAGATCTATACCGGTGTCAATCAGTTCAACGGCTGGTTGGGCGAGTGCTCGACCGAGGTGGCCGGAGTGACCGATTTGCACATCGCGGAAAAGTAAGAAAAAGAGAGATAGAATAGTAAGAATAAAATAGCGTATAGTGCGCACCGGTTCGGCCCGTTGAAGGCCGATTAAAAGGGAATCGGGTGTGAGTCCCGAACAGTCCCGCTGCTGTGAACTCCATCGAAAAGGAGCCGAGAGACAAGTCACTGATCCGTGCGATTGGGAAGGCCTCGGCTGCCGGAGTGAGTCAGAAGACCTGCCGTGCGTATTGTCCCGATAGCTTGCGAGGTATGAGCTGTGGCAAAAAACGATTCCGGGCCGGCAGGCCGGAGGCGGTTCCATGGGCAGGGGTAAACCATATCTTGCAAGTATTGAAATGGCAAAAACGATTGTTCAATTTTAATACTTAAAGATTTAACCGAAATGAAAAAGATTTATGTTTTCATGCTTTTGCTGTTTGCGGTGATGCAGTTGCCGGCACAGATACTTGTGCAGGGGCGGCCGCACCCTACCGCCGTGCAGCAGGTATCGCCTCGGGCTATTACCGATGGAACCTTCACGATGGAAATGATTGAAAACTGGACCGGCGAGGGCGCCAACCGGGCGGCTCTGGCGGTGCAGTGGAATGTCGACGGCGAGGAGAGTGCCCTGGTGTGGGGCTTCCGCTGGGACGGCGAGGCTACCGGCGCCACCATGATTACGGCCATTGCGGCAGCCGACCCGCGGTTTGTCATTGCCTCGGAGTCGGGCACGGCGTTCGGCAGCACGGTCTCGGGCTTAGGCTACGATGTGAACAAGAGCGGCGATTTTGCCATCGTCAAGGATGGTGAGGTGCGGCAGGCCAACGAGTTGGGATTGATACCCATGTCGGGCTACTCCTACGACGGGTGGAGCTGTACCGACCCCGAGGACTATTGGCAGTCGGGGTGGTATCAGGGCTATTGGTCGTACTGGACGAAGTCGGCCGATAGCGATTCGTGGTATTACAGCAACATGGGAATCTCGGGCCGTAAGCTCACCGACGGGTGTTGGGACGGTTGGAATTTCTCGGCCGGCATGCAGTCGTATGACTGGAAACCGCTGGCCGCTGCCGCCAAGAACGGGCTCACCGAACCCTCGATAAAGAGTCAGCCCGAGAGCCTGGTGGTGTCGCCGGGCGAGCCGGCCGCTTTTGTGCCGGTATTCCGGGGCGACAGCCTCACCTATCAGTGGTATAAGGACAAGGTCGCCATCGAAGGGGCCGTGAAGGCTGTCTACTCGATAGCGTCGGCTACGACGGCCGATGCCGGCAGCTACTATTGTGTGGCCGGAAACCGGCTGGGCTCGGTATCGACCGACCCGGTCACTCTCACCGTGGGCGAAAAGGCCGTGGTGGCCATTCCGGGCGAGGCTCCCCACACGGCAGTCATCATGTATGACGACTCGTATGCAACCTTTTCGGGCTCCTTGACCATACCCGCCACGGTCGAGCTCGATGGCCAATCCTGTACGGTGACCGCCATCGGCGACATGGCTTTCATGGGGTGTACCAAACTGACTTCGATAGAGCTCCCCGCCACGGTGCAGACGATAGGCGAGGGGGCTTTCTACGGCTGTACGGGGCTGACCGCCGTGGAGCTGCCCGAGTCGGCCGCCACGATTGGAGCCGAAGCCTTCGGCGGTTGTACGGCACTGACTACGCTCACGACAAACGAAAATCTCAAGACTCTGGGACGCTCGGCCTTTGCCGGCTGTACGGCTTTGACCGCCGTAGCGTTGCCCGACGGTCTGACTACCATAGAGGCTCTGGCTTTCAACGGCTGTGCCAAACTGTCTTCGGCCTCGCTGGGCCATTCGCTCACGCAGGTAGGCGACTCGGCCTTCTTCGGCTGCTCGGCTCTGGCTGCGGTGGAGCTTCCGGCTACGGTGACACGGGTGGGCGATTATGCCTGTTACGGTTGCAGTGCCTTGCAGAGCCTGACCCTGTCCGGGCAATCGGCTTTGCGCGAAATCGGGAAATATGCCTTTGCCGAGACGGCCATCGCCTCGGTGTCGCTGCCCGACGGGGTGACCTCGCTGGGCAGCCATGCCTTCAGCAAGTGCGCTTCGCTCACGACCGTATCGTTGGGCAACGGCCTCACGACTGTCGGCGACTATGCCTTTGCCGACTGCAAGAAGCTGACGTCGCTCACGCTGGGCAACCGGCTCACCGCCATCGGCGACCGCGCTTTCGACAGTGCCGGCCTCACCTCGCTGGTATTGCCCGCTACGGTGCAGACGATAGGGGAGTGGAGTTTCTTCAACTGTCCGCTCACGACCCTTACCCTCAACGACGGGTTGCAGTCGATTGGCAGCCGTGCCTTCTATGGAGCGGCGATACAGACCCTCGATATTCCCAACAGTGTCACCATGCTGGGCACCTATGCCTTCAGCAACTGCAAGAAGCTGGAGACCCTCACCGTGGGGAACGGCATCACCAAGATTGGCGACTATGCCTTCAACTCCTGCACGATGTTGTCGCAGATTGCCTGCCCCTCGGTGACCGAGATAGGAGCCAGTGCCTTCAAAGGGTGTTCGGCGTTGAAGTCGTTGCCCTTGAGCGACCGGATTGTGACGCTGGGAGCCTCGGCCTTCTCGGGCTGTACGGGCATCACCGAGTTGACGGTGCCCAACAGCATCACCTCGATAGGTTCCTACGCCTTTGAAAAGTGTACGGCATTGACCTCGGCCACACTCGGCACGGGCATTGCTGCGGTACCCGACTATGCCTTCAGCGGCTGTACGGCTCTGGAGTCGGTGGTATTGCCCGCCAACATTACGGCGATAGGAAAATATGCCTTCCAGAACAGCGGCCTCAGCCAACTGCCCCTGACCGAGCAGATTGTCGAAATAAGGGAGTATGCCTTCAAGGGGTGTGCGAAGTTGACCGAGGTCGATATTCCCGACCGGGTGACCATGTTGGGCGGCTATGTGTTCAGAGAGTGTACCGGCCTGCGCACGGCACGCATCGGCGGTGGGGTAACTTCAGTTCCCGACTATGCCTTCTACGGCTGTACGGTGCTCGACTCGGTGGTGCTCTCCGACCGGATTGTCGAGATTGCCGACTACGCCTTCTACAACTGCCGCGGGTTGAAACGTCTGCCCGATGCTCCCGGGGTGACCACCTTCGGCCGCTCGGCCTTCTACGGTTGCACGGGGCTGGAATCGGCTCAATTTTCCGATAAGGTGACCACGCTGGGTTCGGCCCTCTTCTCGGGCTGTACTTCGCTCACCTCGATTGTGGTGCCCGACGGGGTAACTTCGCTGGGAGCCTCGGCCTTCTACGGTTGTTCGGCCCTGCAGTCGGCCGAGCTGGGTACCGGCGTGAAGGCGCTCGAATCGAACCTCTTCAAAAACAATACCTCGCTCACCCGGGTGGTGGTAAACGGCGCCATCGCTTCGGTAGCAAACTATACCTTTGGCGGCTGTTCGGCCCTCGAGAGCCTCTACATCAACAGCGCGCTCCCCTCGGGGGCCAGCTCGAACACCTTCGACAAGGTGCCCGAGAGCTGTAAAATCTATGTGCCGGCCGAGTCGTGCGGCGATTATGCCGAGGCCAACTACTGGAAGGCGTTCGACATACAGCCCTGGCTCACCCAACTCTCCATCGTATCGACCGCTCCCGAGATGACGCTCGACGGTGGCGAGTTGCTCGAAATCGACGGAAAGACAACCACCTTTGCCATCACCTTCAATCGCAGCCTCGTAGAGGCCGATGCCGTTACGGTCCGCCTGAAACAGGGCGATACCGAGCTTGCCGGGCAGACCTTCTCGCTCTCGAGCGAAGGGGCCGTGCTTACGCTCGTGCGTGAGGGCGAGGAGCTCCCGGCCGGCGACTATACGCTGGTGCTGACCACCTCGACGGCGACGCTCCGAATCTCCTTCCGGGTGGCTACTCCCACCGGCATCGAGGGTGTCGGGGCCGACAAGGTGGTGCTGACACGCGAATACTATTCGGTCGACGGCAAGCGGTTGCCCGCTCCCGTGCCGGGTATCAATCTGGTGAAGGTCGTGTATGACGACCATTCGGTAGAGGTTTTGAAAGTGTTTGTAAATACCGACCTCAGACGCTGAGCGACCGAGGTCATGGCATAGAGGGCAACCTCCCGGGGCTCGGCTCCGGGAGGTCCCCTCAAAAAAAGAGATAGAAGAGATGAAACGCTATGTACTCCTTTTGACCGCCTGGGCGAGCAGCCTGTTTGCGCTCGTCGGGGCCTACCCGCTGGCCGATATTGCCAGTTGGACCGGCGAGGGCGATACCGAGGTGGCGCTGGTGATTGCCTGGAACGACGGACGGTCGCCCGAGGCGCTGGCCTGGGGCTATCGGGGTACCGTCGAGACTACCGTCATTGCTATGCTCAACGAGGTGGTGAAGGCCGACCCGCGGCTCTTTTCGCTCACTCGCCGTCAAGGCGGATATACGGTCGACGGCCTCGGCTTCGACCTGAACGGCGAGAATACCGTCGCGCTCGTTGTGGGCGGCAATACCACCTATCCCAAATACCAGACTTCGGGTCTCTTCACCTCGACTCCCGGCAATTACAACCGCTGGACCTGTACCGATGAGGAGGACCACTGGAATTCGCCTTCGGAGGCCGAGCCCGGGGTGTGGCGCTGTCTCGAACAACAGCCCGACGGCACTACGGTCGAGGCCGATGTAAATGCCACCCGTCTGCAAGCCGGCGCTACCTATCTGTTTCTCTACGAGAAGGCCGACGGCAGTCGCCCCGACTATACCGGGGCCGTGGCGGTGGAGCCCTACGAACAGGCCCCCGTCGATTACACGCAGGGCCTCTTTCTGGTCAATGAGGACTGGTATGGCTGGGACAACGGCACGGTCAACTTCCTCACGTCCGACGGACGTTGGGTCTATCGGGCTTTCCGGCGGGAGAATCCCGGCGAAACGCTGGGGGTGACCACACAGTATGGCGCCATCTATGGCGGGCGTTTCTTTTTTGTCTCGAAGCAGGCCAGCAGTACGGCCGATGCCTCGACCGGCGGTCGTCTGGTCGTAGCCGATGCCCTCACCCTGAAGAGGGTGGCCGCCTTCGACGAGATAGGGGGCGACGGACGGGCCTTTGTGGGCGTGGATGAACACACGGCTTACATAGGGACCTCGTCGGGTATCACCCGCTTCGACCTGGAGTCGATGAGTCTGGGCGAAACGATAGCCGGGACCGGTGGCGAGGGCGGCCTCTATGCCGGACAAATCGGTGCCATGGTGCGGGCCGGCAGCTATGTGTTTGCCGCCAAGCAGGCGGTGGGTGTGCTGGTAATCGATGCCACAACCCACACGTTGCACACCACGATCGACCTGCCTACCATCTCGACCCTGACGCTGGGACGCGACGGTGGCGTGTGGGCCGCCGATGCCACGTCGCTCGTGCGCATCGATGTGGCTACACTCGAGACCCGAAGCCGCCTCTTGCCCGACGATTGCCGGGTATCCAGCACCTGGGGCGCGTGGAATGCGGGCAGTTTGTGTGCGGCATATCGAAATAATTTTCTTTATTTTGCAAACGAAAAAGGAAACCAAATTGCACGTTATCATATTCCGACCGACGAATTGGATGCCGACTTCTTCACCCTGCCCGACCAGGACAAGGCCTATGTGCAGCAGTTCCAGGGTGCCGGTCTGCGGGTAGACCCGCGAAACGACCGCCTGATTGTGACGGCGACCCAGAGCGGATACCTGTCGCACTACATGAACAACTGGGTGCATGTGGTCGACGGCCTTTCGGGCGAGCTGCTCGGTACGATAGAGCTCGAGCCCTACTACTGGTTCCCGGCCCTGCCGGTATTTCCCGACAACGAGGCGCCCGTCATCGCTCTTCCCGACCGGCTGTCGATAGGCCGTGAGCCGGTAAAAATCTCGTTGCTCGAAGCAGTGACCGATGCCGACAATCTGTCGGCCTCCATTGTGTCGGCCGTTGAGGTCGAGGATTCCTCGGTTGCTACGGCCCGCATCTCGGGCTATGACCTCACGGTGAGCGGCGTGAGCATAGGGGATACCCGCTTGACCCTCACGGTCAACTCGAACGGGAAAAAGGCGACCCGCACCGTCGATGTGCAGGTGACCGAGGCGAGCGGTATCGACGAGGCGATGTGTACTGCCGTCGAGGCCTGGCCCAACCCGGTGCACGACCGGCTTACGATTGTAGCCGTCGACGGTTCGGTATTCGGGCTGGTCGACCTGCGGGGCATACCCGTTTGCCGGGGTGTCGTCTCGGGTGGAAAAGCGGCCGTCGACCTGTCGTCCATTGCGCCGGGCATCTATGTGCTGACCGTCCAAAATGGCGGTAGCGTGAAAAATATGCGAATTGTAAAACGATAGTTATCAACCAATTAAATCATATAGCAATGAAGAAAATTTTACTTGCGTTGGCTGTTCTTTTGAGCGGCATGGCTTCGGCCGAAAACATTGTGTTGGATTTGTCTACCCCCAATGAACCTATTAATTATGACAAAGATGGCTTGTGGACCGAGGTCTTTAATGATGAAGCCAAGGTGAAATCCCAAGAGTTTACGTTTGCACACAGGTCGCCCTTTCCCCAGTATTCTTGCGGATTCTTTGCCAGTAAGATGACCACCATTTTAGCTTCGGCCGATTATGACGACCAATATGGGTGTATGGCCAAAGGGGGAGTAGCCGGTGAAGGTACTCCCTATCTGGGCGCATATTGGGAAACCAGTAATGAAACCGAAGACTGGAAATCGTGTGAAGTAAAGATTTCGTCTCCTCATTATGCCGTAGGTTGCTATGTGTGCAACAGTCCCTATTCCTATTATGTAATGAAAAACGGGAATAATTATGCCGCTAAATTTGAACAAGGTTCCTGGTTCAAGTTGGTAGCTCATGGCCTTGACGGGAATAGAGACGAAATAGGAAAGGTTGAATATTATCTGGCCGATTACTGTTCGGAAAACTCCGACGAGTGGAAACTCAACGACTCGTGGGAATGGGTCGACCTGAGCTCACTGGGCAAGGTGTCTTCGATTTATTTCACGATGGAGTCGAGCGATACGGGCGAATGGGGCATGAATACACCCGGCTATTTCTGTCTCGATAAACTCACGGTGTCGACCGAACCTTCGTCGGTCGAAGAGCCTACGGTAGCTGCCGTTAAAGCCTACTACAATCGCGCCGATGGTGCCGTGCGCATAGAGTCAGCCGAGCCGGTTATGGCTGCTGTATACAACCTGAACGGTGCTCTGGTACTGAACCAACAGGTAGAAGGTACGGCTGCAATCGACATGAGCGCTTGTCCTTCGGGCGTATATGTAGTGCGCTGTGGCGATTATAGCGTGAAGATTGTAAAATAAATTTTATAGCAAGTGTATGATAATTTATTAGTTAAGTCCCTACTGCCATAGGGTATGGCGCCTCTGGCGAAGTGATTCGACGGAGGCGTTTCTTTTTTTTTTGATTGCTGTAAGTATCTCTTTTTTTAGGTTTATAGTTATACTTTTCTATTGCATGGAGCCGGAGAAAACATTTTTTTGATTTGCCCGATAGGGGGAAAATGGATTCGATGCGTTATCATATCGAAATCGCCCTTCCCGCAAGCGTGAAATGGGGGCGGAAGAGATAAGAATAACCTGTTAAAATGAATTGCAAATGAGAAAGGTATTACTCGCTTTAGCTGTTTGTCTTTGTGGAGCCGCCTCGGCCGAGATTGTGGTGTTGGATTTGTCTAAGCCGGCAGCGGCTATTGAATATAACGAACAAGGAGTGTGGAACCAGGTCTATCAGGACGAGACCCAGATACACTCGCAAGAGTTCACATTTTCGCACGCCTCGTCGTCGCCCTCTTATTACAATGGTTTCATTGCCAGCCGGTCGACGGCGATACTCGAGTCGGCCAACTTCAACGACCAGTGGGGCTGCATGGCCAAGGGAGGTTATGCCGGTGAGGGAACTCCTTATCTGGTAGCCTACTGGGATGCTTATGCCGATTCGGCTTCGGAAGAGAAAAGCTGCGAAGTGACCTTCTCGTCGCCCTATTATGCTGCCGGTTTCTACGTATGTAACAGTCCGTATACCTACTATACGATTCAAAAGGGGAACAACTTTGCCAAGAAGTTTGAGACCGGCGACTGGTTCAAGCTGATTGTTCACGGGGTAGATGCCCAAGGCGAAGTGAAAGGTACGGTCGAGCATTATCTGGCCGATTACCGTTCGGAGCAATCGAAAGACCAACGGTTGAACAACGCGTGGGAGTGGGTCGATTTGAGCCCGCTGGGAAGAGTGGCTTCGCTTTACTTCACGTTGGAGTCGAGCAATCAAGGAGAGCATGGCCCCAAGACCCCGACCTACTTTTGCCTCGACCGTCTTACGGTTCTGACTGCGCCCTCGTCGGTCGAAGAGGCTGTGGCTCCTGCCGTCAAAGCCTATTACGACCGTGCGGCCGGGGTAGTGCGGGTAGAGTCCGATCGTCGGGTCGACGCCACACTTTACAGCCTGAGCGGAACTCCGGTTGTGACTCAGCCGATAGATGGTACTGCAACTATCGATATGACAGCCTATCCTTCGGGTGTTTACGTAATACGCTGTGGCGAGTACAGAGTGAAGATTGTAAAATGACTTCTATAAAAAGTGTATGATGATTATTGTTAGCTAAGTCTCTACTGCTACAGTGAATGGTGCCTCCGGCGAAGTGATTCGACGGGGGTGCTCCCTTTTAAAGGGGCAGGCCTTCCCGGGGATTGAGCAGGAGCAGGATTTGTGCGATGATATGCTGTTTCCATTGAGGCAGAAACCGGGCATACTCCTCGGGGTCATCGTCGAAGAAAAGCTTTTGGGAGAGGTTGCGGCTGAGGAACGGGAAGGTAATCTGGCTGTAAAAGGTCATAAAGAGGAACTGCATCGGTACCTTTTCGAGATGGTTCTTGTCAATCTCCTGTTTGAGCAGCTCGCCGATGTGGCTCAGGTACTGGTCGAAATTGAGGGAGTAGAAGGTGTCGATAAGGTGGTTCACGTCGCGGTGAATCTCACCGATGATGAATTTGGGCAGCAGGGGGTTGGACGAGAAGATACCGAAATAGATGTCGATTACCTCTCCGAGTTTCTTTTCGAACGGCTCCTGTTTGGAAAAGATGGCGTCGATATGGGGCAGAAAATGGCTCACAATCGAGGCAAATACCGCTTGGAACATCTTGTCCTTGGTACGGAAATAGTAGTGCAGCGTGGGGCGGTTTATTCCCACGACGGCCGCGATGTCGCTCATCGAGGTTTGCTCGAATCCTTTTTCGATAAACTCCTGTTTGGCCGCTTCGATAATGCGGGTTTCTATATTTTCGGTTGCTCCGCTTTTGGGGACGGTATGTGTCGGTTGGGTTTTCATGGTCGTTAGGCTCTTAAGTGGTGGGTGAAAAGCAACAATCGGTTGGTTACATTCACGCTGCTTACACCGCTGTCAAAATCCAAAGATAATAAATTTAATTCAGGATAGAGCATGCGCAGTCTCTTTTCGATGCCTTTCGATACAATGTGGTTGGCAATGCAGCCGAAAGGTTGTAGCGAAATGACATTGTGAATACCCTGTTTCGTAAACTCGATGATCTCGGCCGGGAGCAGCCACCCCTCGCCGAACTGGGCGGCACCCGATACTACGCCTCGGGTGTTTGCAGCCTCTTCGTAGATGTCGCTGAAGGGGACGAAGTAGCGGAACTCCGAGCCCGTGCGGTTGAACTGCGCTATCCGTTTGTCGATGAGCCTATAGGCCATCCGGGAGAGGAAGTGGGGGATGTGCTGCTTCGACAGGTACATCGACTCCTTGTTGTCCCGGTTGACGAATCCCTGCATGAAGAAGGGCAACAGCAGCGGCGGGGCAACCTCGATGCCCTGTTCGGTAAGGACGCGGACCACGTGCTGGTGGGCAAAGGAGTTGAACTTCAGGAAAATCTCGCCCACTACGCCTACGCGGGGGCACGTTTTGTCGAGGCAGATGCCGTTGAAATCCCGGGCGGCCCGGGCTGCATATTCGACCAGCAGAGACGGCGTGTTGTCGAGGATAGGCTTCTCGGCCATGGCCAGATATTGGTCGCGCAGACGGGCTGCGGCTCCCGGCTCCCGTTCCCGTACGACCGAGGCGTGGTAGAACTTGGAGATGGTATCGGTGTAGAGCAGGGCATTGAGGGCTACCGACAGTATCTTGCCCCACTTCAGTTCGAATCCCTCTTGTTCGTTTACGGCCTTTCGTCCCAGCCCCAGCGTGACGACCGGTACATGGCCGAACCCGGCATCGAGCATGGCCCGCTTGATAAGGGCCAGGTAGTTGGTGGCGCGGCACTGTCCGCCGGTTTGGGTGATGGCTACGGCCGTGTGGTCGAGGTCGTATCGCCCCGATTCCAGTGCCTTGATGATGTCGCCCACGATGAGGGTGGCCGGGTAGCAAACCTCGTTATTGGCATATTTCAATCCCGTCTCGGCCGAAGCGGCATCGCTCGGAGGCAGCACTTCGACGTCGTATCCCGACAGTTTGAAAAGCGGTACCAGCATGGGTGTGATGTACTCCGACATGAAGGGGGCGATGATTTTTCGACGGCGGTCGCTTTTGTGGAATACCTGGGTCGTGCGGAATGCTTCGGTCGTGACGGGGCGATTGTTTTGTCGCAGGCTCTCGACCAGCGAGCGTACCCGCAGTTTCAGGGAGCCTATGTTGTTCACGTCGTCGATTTTCAACAGGGTGAATGGCTTGCCGTTGCGGTGCAGGATGTCGCGGATTTCGTCGAGCAGGAACGCGTCGGGGCCGCAGCCGAAGGAGGTCATCTGCACGAAGTGAATATCGTTACCTTGTCGGGCCACCCATTCGGCGGCCTTCAAGATGCGGTTCATGTAGGCCCACTGTTTGACGAGGTAGGTGTCGTGGGTATCGATTCCGTCATCTCCCCGCACGATGTCGTCGGAGATGACATTCACCCCCAGGTTGGCAATCATCTCGGAGAGTTTGTGCTGTACGAGCGGGTCGGTGTGGTAGGGGCGCCCGGCCAGTAAAATGACAGGTTCGCCCTTCTGCCGGCTCTCCCGTACGATGGCTTCGGCCTTTTGTCGGATGTCGATGGTGTATTGTCGCTGGGCTTGCCAGGCCTGCTTCACCGCTTCGCGGGCCTGTTCGTGCGGGATACCCAGTGTAGCCAGGTAGCGGGTGCACTGCTTGGTGAGCAAGTCGATGTCGGCAAAGGTGATAGCCGGCGAGTCTACCGGTATGTCGGGCGACATGGCACTGCGTATCACGTCGGAATATCCGGCTACGATGGGGCAGGTATAGCTGTTCGACATCTTTTCGTCGTTCTCGTGTTCGTAGACAACATAAGGGAGGAATATGCGGTCGACCTTCTTTTGTACGAGATTCTGGATGTGGCTGTGCACCAGTTTGGCCGGGAAACAGATGTTGTCGGACATGACCGTGTGCAGTGCCTTTTCGTAGCTGACGAAAGTCGACAGGTCGGAGAGCACGACCCGGATGCCGCAACGGGTGAAGAGGGCGTGCCAGAAGGGATAGTTCTCGTAGAGATTGAGTACCCGGGGAATCCCCACGACCGGCGAGCCCTGTTCGGGAGTCGCCCGGTCGAAAAGCAACCGGTACTTGTAGGGGTAGATGTTCTGGCCGGGATTTTCGCTTTCGCCCCGGTTGGTGAATATCCGTTCGCATTTGTTTCCCGAGTAGAAGGTGTTGCCGTTGGGGAAGGTGTAGCGGCATACGAAGCAACGGTTTTCGCAACCGCCGCACTGAATCTGACGACTGGTGTAGCCGGTCGAGGCAAGCAGCGAGTCGAGTGTGCGGGGTGCCGACTGCCGTTCCAGCGCCTGAAGGGCACAACCATAGGCCCCCATCAGTTCGGGGTGGTTGCTTCGGGCTACCTGTCGGCCGGTTTCCAGTTCGAAGGCCCGCACGATAGCGTCGTTGTGCATGGTGCCTCCCTGCACGACAAGGGTATCGCCCAGCTCTTTGCTGTGCTTCAGTTTCAGTACCTTGTAGAGGCAGTTTTTTACGACCGAGTAGGAGAGGCCTGCGGCAATGTCGGCAATGGTGGCCCCTTCGCGCAGTACCTGTTTGATTTTCGAATTCATAAATACCGTGCAGCGGGTCCCCAAATCGCAAGGTCGCGAGGCGGTGCAGGCGGCTTGGGCAAAGTCGGAAACCTTGTAGCCGAGCGTGCGGGCGAAGGTCTCGATGAATGAACCGCATCCCGACGAACAGGCTTCGTTCAGCTCCATGCGGATGATGGCTCCTTGCTTGACAAAGATGGCCTTCATGTCTTGCCCGCCGATGTCGAGGATAAAACTTACCTCGGGCTCCATCTGCCGCGCAGCCTTGTAGTGGGCCATGGTCTCGATCATGCTCCCGTCGAGGGCAAAGGCCGCCTTGATAAGCTCTTCGCCATAGCCGGTCGAGCACGAGCCGATGATGTCGAGTCGGGTCTGCCGGTCGTCGCACTGTTTCTTCAGTTCGGCGAGTCCCTGGCGAACCGCCTCGATGGGGTTGCCCAGATTGGGGGCGTAGTGGGTGAAGAGGATAGCTCCGTCGGGGGCCACGGCTACAATCTTTGTCGTGGTAGAGCCCGAATCGATGCCGAGTACTGCCTGCTGGTGTCCCGGTGCAAGCGGCCGTGAGGGCCAGTTGTAGCGGGCCTTCTCGGCTTGCCATCGCTCATACTCTTGAGCCGAAGCAAAGAGGGGAGGCAAAGAGGCCTGGCGGGGTGTGTCGTTGTGCCGGGCGATGGCTTGTGACAGGCGCGAAAGCGAGGAGACTTGGTTCTCATCGGCACACAAGGCGCATCCCAGAGCGGGCAGCAAGTTGCCTCCGGCCGGGAGGATGAAGTCGCTCTCGGCAATTTGCAGGTAGTCGGCAAAGGCCTTGCGCAGGGCCGGGATAAAGGTGAGTGGGCCGCCACACAACAGGATGGGCGGGCGGAAGGTCCATCCCCGCGACAGTGTGACAATCGTCTGCACGGCTACGGCATGGAAAATCGAGGCGGCAATGTCGGCGAGAGGGACGTTGCGACTGACCAGGTTTTGGATGTCGGTTTTCGAAAATACACCGCATCGGGCAGCGATGGGATGGATGTGATCGGCCTGCAGGGCCAGTTCGTTCAATCGCTCGATGCTCACGCCCAACAATACAGCCATTTGGTCTATGAAGGCTCCCGTGCCGCCGGCACAGTTTCCGTTCATGCGCAGGTCGATATTCTCGCCTTGAAAGAGGACTACCTTGGCATCCTCTCCACCGATGTCGATCAAGGCCGAGGCTTCGGGGTATCTCTCCTGAGCGTACCGGGTGGCGGCTACCACCTCTTGTACAAACCCGGCCTGCAACTGTTCGGCCGTGCCCATACCTACCGAGCCGGTGACGGCGATGGCCGTAGTCACGTCGCCCAGTTGCTCGCGGGCTTCGCGAAAGTAGGTTTCGAGCAATCGGTTTACTTGAGCGTTGTGCCGTTCGTAGCGCGAGAATACTACCTGTCCGTGGTTGTCGAGAATCACCATCTTGGCGGTCGTAGAGCCAACGTCTAACCCTGTTCTGTAATAGTTGGTCGCTTGCATGAGTCGATGATTTGAAGTCAAAAAAATAATTTGTCTTATATGTCTGACTATGCTGTCAGACGCAAATGTAGAGATTATTCTTTGACCTTGGAACTCTTGTTAAATTTTTTTGGCTTTTCGGGTAGGACGAGGCTCTTTCTTCATTTGTTCGGATTTTCTGTTCGAAGATTCTGATTTAACACAATTTGGTTATAACTCCTCTTGAATTAACACAATTGATGCACTATTTCCTATATATTTGCGGCAGGTTACTAACAGAAAATAAAAGAGAAAGTCATGATTTATGTCTTGTTCATAGTCATTGCGTTGGTGAGCTTCGCCGTACAGCGTACGTTGCAGAGCAAATTCGAACGCTATTCGCAAGTGCCTATTCCCTATGGACTTACCGGTCGCGATATTGCCATGCGTATGTTGCAGGAGAATGGCATCAATAATGTCACGGTGACACAGATCGACGGTCGCCTGACCGACCACTACAACCCTACGACCCACACGGTCAACCTCAGCCGCGAGGTCTACTACGGCAACAGCGTGGCTGCTGCGGCTGTAGCTGCTCACGAGTGTGGCCATGCGGTACAGCATGCCCGAGCCTATTCGTTCCTGACGTTGCGCTCGGCTCTGGTTCCGTTTGTCAGCTTTGCTTCAAACTGGGTACAATGGATTTTGCTGATTGGTATCTTCACCATACAGGTGATGCCTCAGATTATGCTTGTAGGTATCATTTTGTTTGCTGCCACTACGTTGTTCAGTTTCATTACGTTGCCGGTCGAAATCAATGCCAGTCAGCGGGCTTTGGCGTGGTTGAATCAGGCCGGTGTGACCGATGCCACGACTCACGACAAGGCACAAGATGCCCTCAAGTGGGCCGCCTACACCTATGTAGTAGCTGCTCTGGGATCGTTGGCTACGCTGGTGTACTACATTCTCATTTTTGTGGGAGGTCGTCGCGACGAGTAAGGAACGATACCATACCGTTTGAGCCGATAGATGTACAAGCCGTTGCTCCGTGTGGGCAGCGGCTTTTTTTAAAAGATATAAAAGTAAAAGCTTTTTTGGTAAATATGAGCAATTTGCCTACTTTTGCGATAGTTTTTGTTTAAGGTCTAATTTTTTTTTGAATGGAATCGTTGGCAAAGTGCTTCGGGTGAAGTCTGCCGGCGAGACGGGTCGTTGATCGACCCGATAGAACGTATGAAGAAATATTGGTATAAGATTGTGTGGATAGCGTGTGCTATCCTATGTACTCAATTTGTCAATGCACAGCGCGTAGCGCTTAAGAGTAATGTAATCGACTGGGCCACACTGTCGCCCAACCTGGCACTGGAGATGCGGCTCAACAGCCGGCTGACCCTCGATATTAGTGCCACGGCCAATCCGTTTACGTTTTCCGTTGCCGACGTAAAGGCCACACATGCCCGATTGCAACCCGAGTTGCGCTATTGGTTCAACCGTCCCATGGCCCGCCATTTCGTGGGCCTTAGCTTTCTGGGCGGGTTGTACAACATGAACATCAGGCAACATCTGTATCAGGGCGATATATGGGGCGCCGGGCTGTCGTATGGCTATGCGTTCGTATTGAGTAGGCACTGGAACCTCGAGGCTACGCTCGGTGTGGGTATGGCCCGGTTGCGGGCGTTCGATTATCGCGAAGGCGAGGAGAAACCCGCTACGCCCAACTTGCGCAAATGGTCGCCGATTCCCATTCGGCTGGGCCTTTCGTTTTCCTATATATTCAAGTGATAATAATTTGTGATTATGCTGATAAATAGATTACGCTCCTGCTGGGTGGCAGGCGCTTTGATTGGGGCTGCACTGCTGCCGCTGTGGGCTCGCGACATCAATGTGCGGGGAACGGTCACCAATATCGAGGGTGAGCCGCTCTACCGGGTGAGCATCTTCAACGCCGCTACCAACAAGCTGGTGGGGGCTACCAATGAGGATGGCAAGTATTTGGCGAAAATCGATTCGGAGGGCGATTTGCTCTTCTCGTCGCTGGGATATGAAGAGAAACAAGTAGCCGTGCGTGGCGAACTGACCATCGATGTCGAACTCGAACCTTCGGCCGTGGCGCTGAACGAGGTGGTAGTCTCGGCCAAACGCATCGTCGACAAGGTGGTGCCCGAGCCTACCGATATCGAGGTGAAGGGCAACTACTTCCATGTGAAGACCCGGGTGAAGATTCCCCGCGAACTCTTCACGACCGATGCCCGCATGATTATACAACCGGGTATCTACAATGTCTCTCGCGGGCAGATGGTCTTTCTCAAACCGGTAGTTTTCGACGGCAAGGAGTATGCCATCACGCAAGAGCGCATGTACGACTACGACACCCGGCAAGACCCCTTGTCGCAATATGTGCAGATAAAAACTACCTCGTCGCGCAAGGACGATTGGGTGGGCTACAACGACTCGACCTATGTCGAGAACCCCAACGACGACTTCCGTTGCGACATGATGGTGGCGATGGAGAACTACAACCGGGTGCTCTACCGCGATACCTTTGTGATTGCCCGCGGCGTGGTCAACCCGCTGCGGTTCCTCGAGTACGACATTCCCGGCAGTGCGGTGAAGAACGAGCGCTTTTTCCCGCAACCCGAGATGCAGTTGCGCGATACCCGGGGCGATGTGAATCTGACTTTCCGGGTCAACCAGAGCCGGCTCAACCTCGACGACGGCAACAACCGCGAGGAGATGCAACGGCTGGTAGCCCGCCTGCGCGAGGTCGAGAACGACCCCAATGCCCGGCTGAAGAGCTTCTCCATTGCGGGAACGGCTTCGCCCGACGGTAGTTACGAAAAGAACCTGAAGTTGGCCGGGCAGCGTATGTCGTCGGCCATGGATTGGGTGTTGAAAGAGCTGAACGAGTCGACTCGTCGGCAACTCGATATAAGTACCGATGCCGCGGTAGAGCCCTGGAGCCGGGTGGTCGAACTGCTTCGGGCCGACGGCAAGAACCAGGAGGCCGACGCCATACAGGCCATTATCGACCAATACCCCGACAATCCCAACCGGCAGTGGCGCAAGGTGGTGTCGCTGCCCTTCTATCGTCCGCTCATTACGGGCACCTATTTGCCGCAGTTGCGTCGGGTCAGCTACGAACTGCTCTTCTCGCAGTATCGCTACCTCACCGACGAAGAGATAAGGACTCTGTATCGGACCAACAGTGCCGAGCTCACCCGCAACGAGTTCTGGCGGTTGTACAACCAGGCCGGTTCGGCCGACGAGCGCGAGGCGATATGCCGGCGGGCTCTCGAGGTCTATCCGAAGTTCCTGGTAGCTGCCACCGACCTGGCAGCCCTCCTTATCGAGAAGGGTAAGCCCGATGCCGAGTTGCTCGTCCCCTATCTGAGTTTGCCCGAGTTGCCCGATGAAACCCGGCTCAACCAGGTAGTCGCCTGGATGGCGGTCGGCAAGTTCGGTCAGGCCGATTCGTTGGCCGCCGATTTGCCCGATACCGGGGTCTATCACAAGGCCAGGGTGTATGCGGCGGCTTTGAACGGCAGGTACAGCGAGGTGATACAGGAGGTTTCGGCCGATTCGCCCTTCAACGAAGTGTTGATGTTGCTGGCCATCAAAGCCAACGACCAGGCCTGGGAGAAGGCCAAGCTGTTGGGTAACTCGGCCCGCGAGAACTACATCAAGGCCGTTGCGGCCAATCGTGTCGACGAAGTGGTGCTCGCACTCTCGTATCTGGAAAGTGCGTTCAAGAAAGACCCGTCGCTGCGCGATGTGGCCAGCATCGATGGCGATGTGCTGGAATTGTTGCAACAACATGATGATGAGGAGTAAGTATGAAAAGGAAAAATTCGAAATACAGTATGCGTGGTTGTAAAGGGGCAGTAAGGTGTGCCTGCCTGTTGATGGTGCTGTGTGCGTGGAGCGCGTCGGCCCAGACACAGGAGGCTGCGAACAACGATACGACCCAGTTCAACGGATTGAATTACATGTTACAGCGTCCGGCCAGAAACGAGCGCTTTGCCCGGAAAAAGTTTGGCGACCACCTCTTCTTTACGGGCGAGGCGGGAGTCACTGCCGTCCGCTCGGCCGGGACTCTCTTTTCTACGCCGGGGTTGGGGCTGCGTAGCGGTCTCACGGTGGGCGACTGGTTCACCCCCGTACATGGCGTGCGGCTGGGGCTGAATGCCGGGTTGCACAATGGACTGGGCGAGGTCAACCCCTATTTTGCCGGACTCTCGGCCGACTATCTGATGAATCTCTCGGCCTTGTTGCACAAAGACAATGCGTCGCGCATCTTCGAGTTGATAGGGGTAGCCGGCGGTGAATATCAACTGTTGTACCGCCGGGGCAACTGGAACCACGGCGGAGGTTTCAGACTGGGTATGCAGACGCGCTTCAACTTCTCGCCGCTCACCTTCTTCTACCTCGAGCCGCGGGTAGGTATCTATACCGACGGCATCGACGGCATCTCTACCTGGATGCGATACGACTGGGAGGCCTCGCTCATGGCCGGTCTGGGGTATCGGTTGCTCTCGGCGCCGGTACGTCGGCACGAATCGTTCTGGGGGGCTAATCAAGGTCTCTTCTTCTCGTTGGCAGGTGGTCTGTCGTCGACCTTGACCAGTTCGTTGAATCCGTTGCTCGACTCGGGTTATACCGCCATGGTGTCGATTGGCGAACAGTTCACGCCGGTATCGTCGCTGCGCTTGTCGGGGACGGTCCGTTATCTGAAAACCGACCGGAATACCCATAAGGCATCGGTAGGAGCCCAGCTCGATTACCTCTTCAACATGCACGCCCTCTTCGGTGGATATAACCCTGGTCGGGTGTTCGAGATGTCGGGCCTTTTGGGAGCCGGTTATCACAAGGTGGCTGTCGATGAAAAGCTCCAGAGTCGCTGGAGTGTGGGGGCCGGTTTGCACGGCGAGTTCCGCTTGTCTGGAAATCTGGGCCTGTTCATAGAGCCTCGGGTCGATGTCTTTGCCAACGGAGCCTGGGGCGACCACCTGAGTGCGGTAGACCCGTTGGCTTCGGTATGGGCCGGACTTACCTATCGGCCGGTTTCGCCTGCAATCAATCGCTCGACTATCGAGCAAGACCCGTTCGACTTGCCTCGGAGCATCGGCGACCTCTACCTGACGATAGGCGGTGGCTTTGCCAGTGTGCTCAATACCTCAATCTCCGACCCGTTACCCAACAAGGGTTATCGCCTGTTCGGCGGTATAGGCACCTGGTGGAATCCGGTTTCGGGCGTGCGGTTGCTGGCCAATTTCTCGTCGCTCGATGCCCGCTTTACGACGCACCACACGTGGGCCGTGGGTGGTCAGCTTGACTATCTGTTCAACCTGACTAACCTCTTCTATGGTTATGATCGCAGCCGCCTCTTCTCGCTGAGTGGGGTGGCCGGTCTCAATTACGATTTTGTATCGTCGGAGGGCTATTTCCAGCACAGCGTGGGTGCAGGTGTAGGTCTGCAAGGTCTCTTCCGGCTCAACGATATGTTTGGCTTGTTCATCGAGCCCCGTCTGATTGTAGGGCAGGATAACCGTTGGGAACAGCAGCTTATCTCGAGCATCGATGTCGTGCCCACGATTACGGCCGGTCTCACCTATTCGCTCTATGGCTACGGGCGCACACATGGTACGATGGAGAAGGCCCAGGAGTTCCGCCACGAAAACTTCGTAGACCATATATTTTACGGAGCAGGCGTAGGTGTTGCCGGTATTATGCACCGCAATTTGGTTTTTCATCCGCTCGACCGCATCGGGCCCATGGCTTCGGCCTATGTGGGCAAATGGTTTACGGGGGCATCGGGTGTGCGGCTCTCGGCCGGTGCCGGTGCTTATCGCGACTCCGAAATCGGGTATCGCAAGTTCGGCCTCGTGCAACTCGATTATCTGTGGAATATCAATTCGACCCTTTACGGCTATAACCCGTCGCGCATCTTCGAGACTCACCTGGGGGTAGGTGCCGTGCTCTCTTATGCTACCGGCAACCACACGGGATTCTACCCCGGAGCCGCCCTGAGTCTGCAAGGGTTGTGGAATGTCGGTTCGGGTATCGGCTTGTTCGTCGAGCCTCAACTGCGGGTATTCGGGAAGAACTACTCGCGCGAAGGTATTGCCAGCTTGCCGGTCGACATGCTCACCTCGGTGAACGTGGGCCTTCAATACCGGCTCAACCACTACGACTACCAGGCCAATCATGCCGCCTACGATACCGACAACAAATATTTCGTGTCGGTAGGCTATACGGGTCGCTGGCTCCGGAAGTCAGGACTGCAGTTCGCTCCGGGTTATGGAGCCACCCTCTCGCTGGGTAAGTGGTATACTCCGCTGTCGGCCTGGCGTTTGGGCTTGGACTACGGCTACTATCGCACCCAACCGCAATATATGGCCTTGTCGCTCTCGGCCGACTATCTGTTCAATCTCTCGGCCTTTACCGTAGGGTATAATCTCGACCGCTTCTTCGACCTGCTGGTATTGGGTGGTGTGTATGGCGGCGTGGGCAATTGCCGGAAACAGAACGAATTTGTGTATGGAGCCCGGGCCGGCGTTCAGGGACGGTTCAACCTCTCGTCGGGGATAGACCTGTTTGTCGAGCCGCAACTCGTGGCTTCGCACCTGCCTCACACCTATGGCAGTGTCGATACCGAAGCCCGCGTGCTGGTGGGCCTCAACTACAAGCTGGGCCGCAATGCGGTAGAGGGTGGCCGTCGTGCTCCCGACCGCAACACCTTTGTATCGGTATCGGTAGGCCCTTCGCTCTTCAGCGAAACGATATTGATGGACCGTTACCGCAAGGTGTCGGTCGCTACCGACATTGCACTGGGTCGCTGGTTTACGGCCGCATCGGGTGTATCGGTAGGGTTGGGCTATGACTTCATTACCCCGAGAACTTCGCCTACACTCAACGTAGGGACGCTCCATGCCGACTATCTGCTCAACCTCTCGTCGCTACTCGAGCCCGACCCCGATCGTCGGTTCCACTTGATTGCCTCGTTGGGTACCGGTCTGGGCTGGAGCAACTACAACCGCGATGGCGGTATAGGCTGGGTGGCTCGCGGTGCCGCTCAGTTGCGCTGGAACGTATCGCGCACGCTCGACCTCTTTGTGGAGCCTTCGATGACCCTCTGGGACGATAAGCTGTTCGAAACCAACACTCACCACTTTATCGGCGTAGGCCGGGTTTCGGTAGGAACCGCCTATCGGTTTTGACGCACGACTATGATATTGCAGGCGCCCGACTCTCGAGCGTGAGTCGGGTGCCTGCGTTTTTCAGAGGTCGTGGCCAGGGATACCTGTCGTCGGCTTTCGGGGCAGGATACTCGGAAGGGGGGGGTGAATACCGGCTTTTTTCTCAAGGATAAAGAACCAACTATATCGCGGAGTATGTGCGCTATATCACTTTTTTGCATTATCTTTGCTCGGTAAAAAAGCGAAGGCAGCAGATACCCGATAGGTTTCGATTGGACAGCCGGGCCGTGAAGCCTGCAATCGGCAAGGTGGCTGCCGGGATAGATTGAAGCCGGGAGCTCTCCCCGCGAAGAACATAAAATAGACAATGAAAAATATGATGGCAAAACCTTCCATTCCCAAAGGTACGCGCGATTTCTCGGTCGACGAGATGGCCAAGCGCAATTACATATTCGATACGATAAAACAAGTTTTTGCTCTCTATGGGTTCCGGCAGATTGAGACGCCGGCCATGGAGACCCTGCAGACCCTCATGGGCAAATATGGCGAGGAGGGTGACAAGTTGCTCTTCAAGGTGCTCAACTCGGGCGATTTCCTCTCGGATGTTTCGGAGGCCGACCTGGCCGAGCGCAATCTCAACCGCCTGGCTGCCCGCCTGTGCGAGAAGGGGCTCCGTTACGACCTCACCGTGCCCTTTGCCCGCTTTGTGGTGATGCACCGCAACGAACTTACCTTCCCCTTCAAGCGTTATCAGATTCAGCCCGTGTGGCGGGCCGACCGTCCGCAGAAGGGGCGTTATCGCGAGTTCTACCAGTGCGATGCCGACGTGGTGGGCTCCGACTCGCTGCTGAACGAGGTAGAGCTCATCGAGATGATCGACGAGGTATTCTCCCGTCTGGGCATACGGGTAGCCATCAAGTTGAACAACCGTAAGATATTGAGCGGTATAGCCGAGTGGATAGGGGCTCCCGAGAAGATTGTCGACATTACTGTGGCCATCGACAAACTCGACAAGATGGGGCTCGACAAGGTGAATGCCGAACTGATGGAGAAGGGGCTTTCGCAGGAGGCTGTGGCCCAACTGCAACCCATCATCCAGTTGCAGGGCAGCAACGAGGAGAAGCTGCAGGTGCTGCGCCGCGAATTGGCTGGCTCGGAGACGGGCTTGAAGGGTATCGACGAGTTGGAGTATATCTTGCAGAAACTCTCGGCCTCGCCGTTGCGCTCGACGCTCGAGATAGACTTGACATTGGCGCGCGGCCTCAACTACTATACGGGTGCCATTCTCGAGGTGAAGGCGCTCGATGTGCAGATAGGCAGCATCACGGGTGGCGGCCGCTACGACAACCTCACCGGTGTATTCGGTCTGCCGGGTGTATCGGGCGTGGGCATCTCGTTCGGTGCCGACCGCATCTTCGATGTGCTCAACCAGCTCGACCTCTATCCCAAGGAGTCGATGCAGTCGACACAGGTGCTCTTTGTCAACTTCGGGGAGTGCGAGAGCCAGGTCTGTCTGGGCCACCTCGCTCGGTTGCGGTCTGCCGGCGTGCGGGCCGAAATCTATCCCGAATCGGCCAAGATGAAGAAACAGATGAGCTATGCCGACTCGATAGGGGCCCAGTATGTGGCTCTGGTGGGCGAGACCGAAATCGCCGCCGGCAAGATAGCTCTGAAAAACATGACTACGGGCGAGCAGTCGTTGCTCTCGCTCGACGAGGTTATTGCCCTTTTGCGTAACCGGCAAGAAACGATAAAAGAAAATAAAACCATAGATAGATTGAATCGATGAGCTCGAAATTGGAATACACCGGCTTGACTGAGGCCGAGGTGTTGAAAAGTAGGGAAAAGTATGGCGAAAACGTGTTGACGCCACCGGCCCGAACCCCGATGTGGAAATTGTTTCTGGAGAAATTCTCCGATCCTATCATTCGTATTTTATTGGTAGCTTTGTTGCTGTCGATAGCCGTTTCAGTCTATCACGTGGCAACCGGCGAGGCCGGAGCTTCGGCCCTGTTCGAACCGGCCGGCATCGCCCTGGCCATCCTGCTGGCTACGGTGGTGGGCTTCCTCTTCGAGATGAGTGCCGCCAAGAAGTTCGACATTCTCAATCAGGTGAACGACGACCTGCCCGTGAAGGTGGTGCGGGGCGGACATATTGTCGAGATTCCCAAACGTGAGGTGGTGGTGGGCGACATCGTCATGCTCAATGCCGGCGACGAGATACCGGCCGACGGTATTCTGCTGAGTGCCGTCTCGGTGCAGGTGAACGAGTCGTCGCTCACGGGTGAGCCCATGGCCACCAAGACGACGGTCGAAGCCGACTTCGACAAGGATGCTACCTATCCCTCCAACGCCGTGATGAACGGTTCGACCATGCTGGGCGGCTATGGCGTGATGCAGGTGACTCAGGTGGGCGACGCTACCGAGTATGGCAAGGTCTATACCGGCTCACAAATCGAGAACAATACCCAAACTCCGCTCGACAAGCAGCTCAATACGCTGGCATCGTTCATCACGAAGGCCAGTTATGTGATTGCCGCTATCATCTTTGTGGCCCGCACGGTCATCTACCTCACCGACCATCCGGTGCTCGACTGGCTCAGCTTCGGCAGCTATCTGCTCTCGACGGCCATGATTGCCGTGACCGTTATCGTGGTGGCCGTGCCCGAGGGGTTGCCCATGAGTGTGACCCTGAGTCTGGCCATGAGCATGAAGCGTATGCTGGCCAACAACAACCTGGTGCGCAAGATGCACGCCTGCGAGACGATGGGTGCGGCTACGGTCATCTGTACCGACAAGACGGGAACCCTCACCCAAAACCAGATGCGGGTGAGCGAGGCTGCTTTTGACTACGCCTCCGACTCGAATATCAAAGCGATTATTGCCGAAGGCATTGCCGCCAACTCGACGGCTCACCTCGACGAGGGTACCAACGGGGTGAAGGTGCTGGGTAACCCCACCGAGGGGGCTCTGCTGCTGTGGCTGGCCGACCAGGGTGTCGACTATGCCGAGTTGCGCAACCGGGCACATGTGGTGGAGCAGCTCACCTTCTCGACCGAGCGCAAGTATATGGCTACGGTAGTCGATTCGCCGTTGCTCAACCATCGGGTGGTTTATGTAAAGGGTGCCCCCGAGTATGTGATGAATTTCTGTTCGCAGATGGTTACGGCCCAGGGGCTCGTGCCCATGGAGAGCAGCCGTCCGGCTGTGGAGGCGAAACTGTTGCAGTATCAGAACCAGGCCATGCGTACTTTGGGCTTTGCCTATGCGCTGGTAGGTCCCGACGAGCCTTACTTCATCGCCGGCCATCTGTCGCCTCATATCCACCTCACCTTCCTGGGTGTGACCGCTATTGCCGACCCCGTGCGCAAGGAGGTGCCCGAGGCTGTGGCCGAGTGTCTGAATGCCGGTATCAAGGTGAAGATTGTGACGGGCGACACCCCGGCTACGGCACGCGAGATAGCCCGCCAGATTTCGTTGTGGAAGCCCGAGGATGGCGACCGCAACATCATCACCGGTACCGAGTTTGCCAACCTCTCCGACAAGGAGCTGCTCGAGCGTATCCCCGACCTGAAGGTGATTGCCCGCGCCCGCCCCATGGACAAGGAGCGGCTGGTGAAGCTGCTGCAGTCGCAAGACGAGGTGGTGGCCGTGACCGGCGACGGTACCAACGATGCTCCCGCCCTCAATGCCGCCCAGGTGGGCCTCTCGATGGGCGACGGCACCTCGGTAGCCAAGGAGGCCAGCGACATCACCATCATCGACAATTCGTTCGGCAGCATCACCAAAGCTGTGTTGTGGGGCCGTTCGCTCTATCGTAATATCCAGAAATTCATTCTCTTCCAGATGACCATCAACGTAGCGGCCTGCCTCATCGTGCTGCTGGGGGCCTTCCTGGGCACCGAGTCGCCGCTCACCGTCACGCAGATGCTGTGGGTGAACCTCATTATGGATACCTTTGCCGCGCTGGCTCTGGCCTCGCTGCCGCCCGACGAACGGGTGATGCGCGACAAGCCCCGCCACCTCAACGACAATATCGTGACCCGTGCCATGGGCAAGGGCATCATCGGTACCGGTATCGCCTTTGTGCTGCTCCTCTTCGGGCTGCTGCAATACTTCAAGCATGTCGATGTCACTTCGATAGCCCAGTTCGACCTGAGTCTCTTCCTGGCCAACTTCTTCAACTTCAGCCCCGTACACGAAGGTCTCACCCGTTACGAGCTCACCCTCTTCTTCTCTATATTCGTCTTCCTGCAGTTCTGGAACATGTTCAACGCCAAGGCCTTCGGCAATGTGCAGTCGGCCTTCAGCCGCTTGAACACCTGCAAAGGCTTCCTGTGGGTAACGCTCATCATCCTGGCCGGGCAGATACTCATCGTGAGTGTGGGCGGTGCGCTCTTCAGCGTGACCCCGCTGCAGCTCATGGATTGGGTTTATATCTTTGCCGCTACCTCCATTGTGTTGTGGATTGGCGAGATTTATCGACTCATTCGCAGAATTGTGGCATAAATTGTTGATAAAAAATGCGCCGATTTGTTGCGTAGTCCAAAATAATCGTTTATCTTTGCACCGCATTTGACAAGTGGTCGGTGCAAAAATAGACATGATGGCGAGATAGCTCAGTTGGTTAGAGCGCATGATTCATAATCATGAGGTCCCGGGATCATACCCCGGTCTCGCTACAAAGAGAGCTTTAGGAGACTGGAGCTCTTTTTCGTTAAGTTCATATAGCACTTGAAGTGAGGCTTGGTGCTTTTTATTATTGTGGCGAAGGGTTAGGGCGTCCCGATGCAGCATCGGGAAGGTCCCGGGATCATACCCCGGTCTCGCTACGAAGAGAGCTTCAGGTAACTGGAGCTCTTTTTCGTTAAGTTCATATAGCACTTGAAGTGAGGCTTGGTGCTTTTTATTATTGTGGCGAAGGGTTAGGGCGTCCCGATGCAGCATCGGGAAGGTCCCGGGATCATACCCCGGTCTCGCTACGAAGAGAGCTTCAGGTAACTGGAGTTCTTTTTCGTTAAGTTCATATAGCACTTGAAGTGAGGCTTGGTGCTTTTTATTATTGTGGCGAAGGGTTAGGGCGTCCCGATGCAGCATCGGGAAGGTCCCGGGGTCATACCCCGGTCTCGCTACGAAAAATAAAAGTTGCCTCACGATTCAGTGAGGCATTTTTTTTACCTCCTCCAATGTATTACGTTTATATCCTCTATTCACGTACACGCAATCGATACTATGTAGGTTATACTCACGATATAGCCACTCGCTTGTCGAAGCACAATGCGGGAGCTACGCCGAGTACCCGAAGCGGCAGGCCTTGGGAATTGGTGTATAGCGAATCCTATACGGAGAAAGGGGCCGCCATGGCTCGGGAGCGAGAGATAAAGAATAAGAAGAGTAGAATATATATCAAGCAGTTGATAGCGAAGGGTTAGGGCGTCCCGATACAGTATCGGGAAGGTCCCGGGATTATACCCCGGTCTCGCTACAAAGAGAGCTTCAGGAGACTGGAGCTCTCTTTGTATGGGGTCATTCCGCACATGATGCGGAATCCAGGGAATATCCGCAAAGGAAAATACCCGCAAGAGTCACTTGGCTGGGCCCCGTATCGAGGTGCGGGGTGACATGATGCGCATTGCGTGCATGGGAGACACACCCATCATTCCACGCCCCCGACGCGGTATTCAGAGAAATATCGGTAGGGGAGTATAAAAAAAGTTACATATTTTTATCTAAGTTAAAATAGATTTACTATATTTGAAGTGCAGGGGAGGGAACTGTCTGGCAATGTCAAAGGGGAACATGGGCTCTTTTTGTTTGTCGTTATGTTTATCTTTCTGTCTAACAAAGGGTATGTAAAAATAAAAGGTCTCTTTTTGCATGCTTTATGGAATAAAGGCCTTCATCTAAACTTCTTTTTATCATGAAAGACAAGTTATTTGCTTTTTTCGAGCCGTTATGGCAGTTTATCGACAACGGGTCGTTTTATCGTGAGCCCTTCCGTTGGTTGTATGTAGCTATTGCTGTCCTGAATTTGCTGTTCCCGTTGGTGGCCATCTTTGGGGCAATAGGCAGTGGTGTCTTCGAGTATATACCGGGGAAGGTTATTTTTGCCCTCATTTTGATATTTATTCTCATGATAGCCTTGGGCATTATGAGCTTTGTGCTCTGGATAAACAGGCAGAAAAAATTGAAAGAGCTGCTTTGTGAGGATAACGAGTTTGTAGCCATTCCCATGGTGTCGCATTTTATTCAGACCGTAGGCGAGTGGTTGGGCTTCTACATCGGCTTGTTTGGCTGTGTGGCATCGCTGCTGTTCCTGCTGTTTGGCGGCAGTGAGATGATGAACCAGTTGGGCGGAGCCAGCCTGTTGCCGTGGGGCACGGGTGCCGTGATGATAATCATGTACCCGATTATCGGCTTCCTCATTGTCGTTTCGGGCCGTCTGTTGGCCGAGTTGTACCGGGCCATGGCCTCGATTGCCAATAGTGCGAAGCGCATCTCGAATCGGGTGGCCGATGCCGCTCCGGCCGAGAGCGAGGCACCCGCAGAGGCTTCTCCCGCCGGTGAAGAATAACCTCTTTTAAGGATAAAGAAAAGAGCGGCAGGACTCCGTACGGGGGCCTGCCGCTGCTTGTATGCGGAGAAGGGGAGAAGGGGGGGAGGTTCTCCCGGTCGTTTTCTCTTGAGTCTGTTCAGGGGTGAGTTGGCCGGGGAGTCGGGTCAAGGCATGGGGGATACCTCGATAACCTCTTTTACCCGATAGACACCGTCGTATTCGGCGGCAAATCCTTCGGCCGATTTCCCGGCGTCGACCACTCGCAGCGAGGCTTTCACGGCGGTGTAGGGTTTTGCCTTCTCGCCGACGGCCTTTTCGTACAGAGGCTTCAGGGAATCGGTTTCGTCGATAATCCAGTATTCGGCCGTATCGCCGTCGGCAATAAACGAGCGCACCTCGTGCCCGATGATCAATCGCCCGTTCACCGTGAAGGAGAGCGGGGTCGCCGGTTGTATAAGAGTGGCCGGTATCGAACTTTGCGGACGGGCAAGGCTCATCACATAGTCGCCCTTTTTCAATACGAGGCTGTCGGCCGTGAGTTTGCCGATTTCGAACGTATCGGCAAAGGCGATGGTCTGGTGGTTGCCGATGCTTTCGCCCGAGAGGATAAGCCGGTCGCCCTCCCGACTCCACTGTTCGTATTGGAGGGTTGCCATGTTGATCGATGATGCTTCGCCGTTTTCTTTCAGGTCGATACCCTGTATGGCATCGGGGTTACCCGGTATCGGTTCGATCCATTGTCCCGTCAAGGAGGCTTTGTTCTGACAGGCCGAGGCCAGAATAGCAATAGCTGTCAAGGCCGTGAACATTTTTGTTTTCATTGTTGAAAAGTGTTTTAGGTTTATGGTACTTTCTGCAAAGCTATGAATAAAAAGGAATTTTGGTATCCCGATACCCCGGGAGAAAAGAAAGAATATACAAATGCGAGACGGTTTTAAGACAATTTAATGTATCGTAGCGCAGTATTGGCCTTTATTTTTGTTTTATCTTTATACGAGAAATTCGTGTAGAAAATATAGAATAGAAACTAAAACAAAAAGAACTATGAAAATGAAGTGTTTATATGTGGCTGTGGCTGCTGCCGTGCTTTCGTTGGCTGCGTGCCGCTCCTCAAAAGATGCCGTGTCGGTAAACGATCTCGACGGCGAATGGAATGTAGTGGAGATTCAAGGCCAGGCCGTGCAGGCCGAGTCGCAACCCTTTATCGGGTTTGATGCCCAAGACGGACGGGTATATGGTTATACCGGTTGCAACCGGCTGATGGGTGCTTTGACCCTCTCGAAACCCAATAAAATCGAATTGGGGCAGATGGCCTCTACCCTCATGGCTTGTCCCGATATGGAGACCGAGCGGCTCATGCTCAATGCGTTGGCCTCGGTGAAAAGCCTCAAGTGCTCGGGCAAGACGTTGGTGCTGTATGGAGCGGACAAAGAGCCGGTGATGCTGTTGCAGAAGCGTTTCGAAGTCGTGCCCCTGTCGAGCCTGAAAGGCGACTGGCGTGTGGTGAGCCTCTACGGAGCCGCTTTGCCCGAAGGCATGGAAACCGTGCCAGCACTCAACTTCGACGTGACAGCCAATCGGGTAACCGGCAATTCGGGTTGTAACCGGCTTTCGGGTGCGATTAACCACGACGGGGCCGACGAGAACTCCATCTCGTTTGGCAACGTGGCCTCTACCCGTATGGCCTGCCCCGACATGGATACCGAGAATCAGGTACTCTCGGCCCTCAACAGCGTGCGTTCCTACGGTCTGCTCGACAACGGCCGTCTGGCACTCATGAGCGAGGGTGGCACGATTGTGCTCGAGTTGGAACGGAGCAAATAAACTGTTCCAGATATACAGGTGAGACCGAGGGGCCGCCTTCCCGCCATGCGGGAGGGTAGCCCCTCGGTTGTTTTTGTGCTCTGGGGGGTATGGATTTTTGCGCCTCCGGAGTGTGCTTTCCGCAGATTTTCCTTACATTTGTATGGGTGTCGGGCCCCTTCCCGGCATCGACCTGATACACATGAAATACTAAAAACAAGAACCGATGAAAAAATGGATTGCAACGCTTGCATGCTTCTGCCTGCTGTCTGTGTCGGCGCAGGCCCAGAAGTATGTACCTACCCCCGAGAATCTTCAGAACAGGAAAGAGTTTGCCGAGAGCCGGCTGGGTATCTTTATCCACTGGGGCCTGTACAGCACCTTTGCACAGGGTGAGTGGTATATGAACAATGCCAGTGTCGACGCCCGCGAATATGCCAAGGCCATGAACGGCTTTTATCCCCACCGTTTCGATGCCCGCCAGTGGGTGTCGGCCTTCAAGGCTGCGGGGGCGAAATACATCTGTTTCACCACCCGGCATCACGAGGGCTTCTCCATGTGGGATACCCGGTGGTCGGACTATAACATCATGAATACGCCCTACGGCAAAGACATCGTGCGGCAGCTGGCCGAGGAGTGTCACCGCCAGGGCATCAAGCTGCACCTCTATTACTCGCACATCGACTGGACCCGCGAGGACTATCCCGCAGGCCGTACGGGCCGGGGGACCAAGCGGCTCGACCGCGCCGACTGGCCGGCATACTATCGCTTCATGAACAACCAGTTGACCGAGTTGCTCACCAACTACGGCGAGATAGGGGCCATCTGGTTCGACGGCTGGTGGGACCACGACGTGGATTCCGTCCCCTTCAACTGGGAGCTGGAGGAGCAGTATAAGCTCATTCACGACCTGCAACCCGGCTGCCTGGTGGGCAACAACCACCATCAGACTCCCTTCGAGGGCGAGGACATCCAGATTTTCGAGCGCGATGTGCCGGGCGAGAACAAGGCCGGACTCTCGGGGCAGGATATCAGTGCGCTGCCGCTCGAGACCTGCCAGACCATGAACCACTCGTGGGGGTACCGGGTGACCGACCAGGAGTATAAATCGACTCGGGAGCTTATCCAGCTGTTGGTGCGCACCTCGGGCAAAGGGGCCAACCTGCTGCTCAACGTCGGCCCGCAACCCGACGGTACGTTGCCCGAGGCTGCCTTGACCCGCCTGGCCGAGATGGGCAAGTGGCTCGATCGCTACGGCGAGTCGATCTATGCCACCGTGGCCGGCGATTACCGCGAGGGCGACAACCTCATCACGACCCGCAACGGCAACGTGCTCTATGTGCATATTCTGAATACCGACATCGAGCAGGTGAAGATGCCGGTTGCGCAGAAGGTGAAGAGTGTCGAGGTGCTGGGCGAGGGTACCCGCATCGACTACAAGTACAGGAAAGGGGAGCTGACTTTCGCCGTCGATGTTCCCTCCGACTGCATCGACTATGTGGTGAAGGTGACGCTCAAATAGTCATCGGACTTTGCAATAATAAAACGCAGCAATAAAACGCAGGGCTTCGCTCCCATTCGAGGGGAGCAAAGCCCTGTGGCTTTTTTTCGGGAGAGACAGGCTTATTTCCAAGCCGTGGCCTGCTCGGTAATTACACCGTCGTTCAACGTGCATTGGTCGAGGCTACCCTCTTTGACCTGGATGCAGAGGTAGAGCATGCTGCCGGCCGAGGTGCAGCGCAGCGAGCGGTTGCAGTGGGTGGCTACACGCACGATAGAGCCCTCGGCAATGGGGAAGGCGGTGTCGTCGACCTGGAAGTCGCCCGAGCCCCGCAGAATCAGATAGACCTCTTCGTTCTGCTTGTGGCTGTGGAAGAAGGGGACTGCCTGGCCCGGCTCCAGGGTGCTGAACGAGATTTCGCAACCGGTGGTGCCTGCACAATCTTTTACAAACTGTTTGCCGGCAAAGGCGCTCAGGTCGCCTACCGTGGCGTGGGTGAATTTTTCACCCTCATTGACTTTACGAATTGTTTCCATTTTCTTATCGATTAAGTTGGTTTATGATTGGTTACTAAAAATAACTTTATTATTTTTGTAGTGCGAAGATGCTCTTTTCCCGGCTCCCTTGCAAGAAGGCACAGCGAGATAGGTAAGTTACACCGAGGTAACGAATGCAGGAAATCAGGAATATACAAAATATTAAATAAGATGAAAACTTTTCTTCATACCGGAGTTTGTCCCGTGCGCGATATTTTGAGCCGGCTGGGCAGCAAATGGTCGGTGCTGGTGCTCGAGACCTTGCACGAAAACGGCACCATGCGCTTCAACGACATACAGCGCTCGTTGGGCGACATCTCGCAACGCATGCTCACTGTCACGCTGCGGTCGCTCGAGGAGGATGGCATGCTCACCCGCCGGGTCTATGCCGAGATACCGCCGCGGGTCGAGTATACCCTCACCGAACGGGGGCAGAGCTTCATGCCGGTGCTCGGCGAGCTGGTGCGCTGGGCCTTCGAGCACTCGGGCGACATCATGGCTTCGCGGGAGGCAATGCGCTCCGGGGAGTCGTAGTGTTACCCTTTTTGTTTCTAATCGCTCTGTTTGACAGATAGATATACATCTGTTGAAACATTTTTGATAAATGCAGGTTATCGAAATGTAACAGATGTTATATGCTCATTCACGTCGTTGTCTCATCTTCGTAGCCCCATGCCCATATCTTTGCGGCGGAAAGAAAAAAGATAAGAAAGTATGGGTAAAAACAGATTATTAGCGATTGTTTTAGGATTCATTTTTACACTTCGGGTGTTGGGCGCTCCGGCTACCGGCTCGATTACGGGAACCGTACAGGACAAGAAGAGCGGCGAGACCATCATCGGAGCCACCATCCAGGTCGAGAATACCTCGATAGCTGCGGCTACCGATATAGACGGGAACTTCGCGTTGAAGAGCGTGCCGGCCGGCAAACAGGTGATTGTCTGCCGCTATCTCTCGTACAAGACGGCCCGGATACCGGTCGAGGTAGTTGCCGGACAGAGTGCTGCTCCGCTGGTAATCGAGCTCAAAGAGGACGGGGTTGCCCTGCAAGAGGTGGTGGTCTCGACCTACCGGCGCAACGACACCGAGACGTCGCTCATCGAGGGAATGAAGGCCCAGGTGCAGGTGGCGAGCGGTATCTCGTCGCAGCAGATAGCCAAGACGCTCGACCGCGATGCCTCCGAGGTGGTGAAGCGCGTGCCGGGTATCTCGATTCTCGACGACCGCTTTGTGGTGGTGCGGGGATTGGCCCAACGCTACAACAACGTGTGGATCAACGGCAACACGGCTCCGAGTCTGGAGTCGGACAGCCGGGTCTTCTCGTTCGACATGCTGCCCAGTTCGCAAATCGAAAACATGATTATCTATAAGTCGCCGGCTCCCGAAATTCCGGCCGACTTTGCCGGCGGTTTCATACGCATCACTACCAAGAGCCTACCGCTGCGCAACTCGGTGCAGGTGAACTACACCACCGGGTTCAATACCAGTACACAGTTTACCGACACCCGGCTCAACCCCGGCAGCTCGACCGACTGGCTGGGCTTCGACTTGAGCAAACGCCCCCTCTCGAGCAGCATGCCTTCGCACATGGATGTGGCCGGCAGCAACCCCGACGAGGTGACACGGCTGACCCGTTCGTTCAACTCCGACTGGCGGGTGAAGAGCTACATTCCCATGCCCGACCAGCGGCTGTCGCTCACCGTCAACCGGCGGTTCGACACCGAAGGGGGCACCGAGATAGGCATGACCACCTTCATCAATTACAGCAACACCTACAAGACGATACAGGATATTGTCAACGCCCGGTTCGGCGTCTACTCGTCGGAGGCCGACAAGCCGGTCTACCTCGACGACTATATCGACAACCAATACTCCAACGACGTGCGGGTAGGGGCCATGCACAACTGGTCGTTTGTCTTCAGCGACCGCAACAAAATCGAGTTCCGCAACCTCTTCAACATGCTGGGTAAAAACCGCCTGACCGAACGTACCGGCGAGCGCAACATCAGCAGCCCCTTCTACCGCGAAGAGACCGAGATGCTCTACCAGTCGCGCCTCACCTACCTGGGGCAGCTGGCCGGCAACCACTTCCTCGACGAGCACAAGCTGCACTCCCTGTCGTGGAACGTAGGTTACAGCTACGCCTACAAAACCGAGCCCGACCGACGCATCATCGTCAACCAGGCCGGTATGAGCGAGGGCGCCGACGTGTCGCAACTGAAGGTGGGCAACGAGGAGATCTCGCGCTACTTCCAGTCGCTCAGCGACCACCTCTTCTCGGGGAGTGTCGATTACAAGGGCTCTGTCAATTTGGGTTCCATCCGCTCGACCGTCAAGGGCGGCCTGATGGGCGAATACCGCACCCGCAGCTATACCCCCCGCGAGTTTGTCTACCGCTACGACAACCTCACCGTGGCCGAGCGTCAGGAGTACCTCTACCTGCCTTACGAAGAGATGATGAGCGATGCCTGGCTGAGTGCCGACAAGGTCTACATCGACGAAATCACCCAGAAGACCAACGCCTACGAAGCCACCAACCTCTACGGTGCCGGCTACGGAGCCATCGAGCTGCCGCTGGGCCAATTCAACATCTACGCCGGGTTGCGCCTCGAGTATAACCGACTGCGCCTCACCCGCGACAAGTCGATGTCGGCCACGCAAACCCTGCTGACCAGTCGCGACTACGTCGACCTCGACCTGTTGCCCTCGGTCAACGCCACCTACAACTTCAACGAGCAGCACCTGTTGCGGCTCGCCTACGGCCGCTCGCTCAACCGGGCCGAGTTCCGCGAGGTGTCGCCGGCCGTCTACTACGACTTCGACCTCTTCAACGAAATCGGCGGTAACGAAGATTTGAAAACCTGTAAGATCGACAACCTCGATTTCCGCTACGAGTTCTATCCCGCCCGGGGCGAGATGGTGAGTGTAGGGCTCTTCTACAAACATTTCGAGAACCCCATCGAATGGACCTTCATCGACATGGGCGGTACCCTGCGCTACAACTACGAGAATGCCCTCTCGGCCCAGAGTCTGGGTGCCGAGGTAGAGATACGTAAGAGCCTCGACTTCATCGGGATGCGCAACTTCAGCCTGCTGTTCAACGCCACGCTCATCAAGAGCAATGTGCGGTTCGACGAGTCGGGCATCGTCAAGACCGAAGACCGCCCCATGCAGGGCCAGTCGCCCTACATCATCAACGCCGGGTTGTACTACCAGAACGAGAAGTGGGGCCTGATGTCGTCGCTCCTCTACAACCGCCTGGGCAAGCGCATCATCGGTATCGGCAAGTCGAACAGCACCACCCACGACGTGAGTGTGAACATACCCGATACCTACGAGATGCCCCGCAACAGCCTCGACTTCACCATCTCCAAAAAGCTGGGTAAGCTCATCGAGCTGAAGGCCGGCGTGAAGGATATACTGGCCGAGAAGGTGGTCTACAAGCAGTTCCCGCAGTTCTACGATGCCGCCGGTCAGTTGCAGGAGCGCGAGCAGGTGACGAAATCGTATCGTCCGGGCCGTGCGGTGAGTGTGGGTATCACCTTCAATTTCTAATCTCGAAAAAAGATAACTTTTCTATCATACTAACCAAAAAGAAAATCAAATGAAAAAGCTATTCAAAACGATTGCCTTCGTATGTTTGGCAGCCATGACCGTAGTAAGTTGTGATGAGAATAACGACGAACCCGTTGTTCCGGCCGGTTCGAGCTACGACCTGGGCGATGGTTCCGATGCCTATGAGATTTCGTCGGACATGACTTTGACCTATCCCAATACCTATAACCTGCGCGGTTTCGTATATGTAACCGAGGGGGCTACCCTCACCATCGAGCCGGGTGTGGTTATCAAGGGTGAGAAAGAATCCAAGGCTACCCTGATTGTAGAGCGGGGCGGCAAACTCATTGCCGAGGGCACGAAAGAGCGTCCTATCGTCTTCACGTCGGCTCAGGCTCCGGGCAGCCGTAAACCGGGCGACTGGGGCGGTATCATCCTCTTGGGTAAAGCCAAGAACAACAAGGGCGAGCAGACCATCGAGGGCGGCGTACGCAGCAAACACGGCGGTAACGACGATGCCGACAACTCGGGTGTGCTGAAGTATGTACGTTGCGAGTTTGCCGGTATCGAATATTCGGTCGACAACGAAATCAACGCCATCACCTTCGGGTCGGTCGGCAGCGGTACGACGGTCGATTATGTACAGGTTTCCTACTCGGGCGATGACTCTTACGAGTGGTTCGGCGGTGACGTCAACTGCAAGCACCTGGTAGCTCTGGGTACCTGGGACGACGACTTCGATACCGACAACGGTTTCTCGGGCCGTCTGCAGTTCCTGGCAGCCGTACGCGACCCGAAAATCGGTGACAAGTCGGCCTCCAACGGTTTCGAATCGGACAACTGCAGCGACGCCGCTACCATCGAGCCTTACACCTCGTGCGTATTCTCCAACGTCTCGATGTTCGGTCCCGTGGTTGATCCGAACAATTACACCGACGAAGCCGGCGTGAACGGCAGCAATACCGACGCCCACTTCCAGGCTGCCATGCACCTGCGCCGCAACACCCAGTTGAGAGTGTTCAACTCGGTATTTGCCGGATTCCCCCTCGGTCTCATCATCGAGAACGACAAGAACTCCACGACGCAAGACTTTGCTACGGCCGGGAAACTGGTGGTAGAGAACTGCCTCTTTGCCGGTATGGTCAAGAACTTCCAGGATGCCCAATACTGGGAGAACAACACGCCCTACAGCCCCACCGACAACGGTGCTTTTGCTGACAGCTACTTCAACCGGGCCGACGGCAAGAACCACGCCTATGCCGCTATCGCCGACCTCAAGTTGCAGGGCAATCCCCAAAGCCTCACGGGCTTCAACCTGATTCCTTCGCAGGAGAGCCCGCTGGTAAGCCAGGCTGCCGACTGGAGCAACCCGCTGGTAGCTTCGGGATTCGAGCAGGTTTCGTACATCGGTGCCTTCTCGCCCAGCGAAACGGCCGACAACAACTGGATGACCGGCTGGACCAACATGGATCCCCAGAACACAGTCTATTGATACAACACAATCTGATTTAACTGAACACAATCTAATACGGTCGGGCCTGTGCCCCGGGCTCGACACTTGAAGGGTTAGCAATAACCGGGAACATAAAGGGTTCTATCGTCGCTCTCTCGGAGGGCAGGATAGAGCCCTTTTTCGTGTACCGTCTGTCCGGAGGGGGCTTGTCGGGAGCAGGGAGAAACGGCTCCCGGACGTATATCTATACGGCGAGGGGGATAGACCGGTGGTTCGGCCTATCCCCCTCGTGGTATGGAGTGAGAACTTTCGCTATTTCAAGTAGGGTTGCAATACCTCTTTCCACACCAGATAGGCATCGCCCAGCAGGTGCAGCCCGTCGTTGGTGTAGGCGGGGTCGAGGTCGTTCGAGCCGGGGGCCGTGAGGTGCGAATAGAGGTCGATATAGGTGCACTGCTCGGCGGCGGCCAGTTGCTCGAGCCGCTGGTTTATCTCGACGATCTGCGGCTCCTTGCCCGCGAGTTTGCGGTACTGCCCGAACGAGTTGTTGATGGGCAGCATACTCTGTATGTAGAGCTGCGTGGCGGGGCTGTCGTGGCGTATCTTGCGCACGATTTGGGCGATGTTGCCCACGATGCTGTCGGTCGAGAGGTCGTGCGACACGTCGTTGATGCCGATCATCAGGAAAATCTTGGCCGGTTTCCCCTGCACGATGGGCTCGAGGCGGTCGTAGACCCCCATGGCCACGTCGGAACTGATGCCCCGGTTCTTGACGTTGGGGTTGTCGAGCAGTTCGTGCCACTCGCAGCCGTTGGTGATGCTGTTGCCCAGGAAGATGATGTCGTCGCTGTCGACCGACAGCTTCTCGAAGAGCGTGGCCCGCTGGTAGTAGAAGAGGTTGTAGTGGTAGACCTCTTGGGCCGACAGGGCCGTGGCCCCTACGAGCGACAGCAGCAGAAGGACGGGAATCTTTTTCATAGGACTCGGCTCCTTTTATTTGTCGGGATTTTCGGCGTGATAGGCATCGACGGCTTTCTTGACCGAGCCGTGCAGGAGCAGCAGTCGTTTGGCGTGCTCGTAGTCCATGCCCAACTCTTCGGAGACCATGCGGGTGCCCCGATCGACCAGTTTCTGGTTGGAGAGTTGCATGTTGACCATGCGGTTGCCTTTGACCCGTCCCAACTGTATCATGACCGAGGTGGTAATCATGTTGAGAATCATCTTTTGTCCCGTACCCGATTTCATGCGAGAGCTGCCGGTCACATACTCGGGGCCCACAATCATCTCGATGGGCACGTCGGCCTCGTGCGAGATGGGCGAGTCGGGGTTGCTCGAGATGGAGCCGGTGAGGATGCCGTGCTCGCGGGCGGCCCGCAGGGCCCCGATGACGTAGGGGGTAGTACCCGAAGCGGCGATGCCGATGACGGTATCTTTGGTGTTGATGTGGTGTTCCTGCAACTCTTCCCAGCCGCGGTTCATGTCGTCCTCGGCATTCTCGACCGGGTTGCGCAGGGCGATGTCGCCGCCGGCAATGAGTCCGATGACCAGCGTGGGCGGCATGCCGAACGTGGGGGGAATCTCCGAAGCGTCGAGCACACCCAGCCGTCCGCTGGTGCCGGCGCCCATGTAGAAGATGCGGCCGCCCTGTTTCATGCGGGGCACGATTTGGGTGACGAGTTTCTCGATTTGGGGGATGGCCTTTTGTACGGCCAGGGCTACCTTCTGGTCTTCGGTATTGATCTCTTCCAGAATCTCACGAACCGATTTTTTTTCGAGGTTGTCGTATAGAGACGGTTGCTCGGTGATTTTCACGAATGCCATAGCGATTGCGTTTTATAGGGTTGAATGATATTCTACAAGTCCGTCCATGGGGCTTTTGATAATGGTGCCCAGCTCGATTTGCAGGGCGTTGGCGGCCTCTTCGAGCACCTCCTTGTAGTAGTAGGCGATGGAGCCGATGAAGTGCACCTTCACGTTTTTGTAGTCGTACTGCATGACGTTGCGGGTGAAGAAGTTCTTGAAGCCGTTGAGCACGATGCGGTGTATGCAGGGCTCCTCGATATTCTCGATGAGGAAGGGCGAAACCGAAGCCAGGAACCGGTTGGGGAAGGGCTTCTTGTAGACCCGGTCGAGAATCTCCTTGGGGGTGAGGTCGAAGCGTTTGAGAAACTTCTCCTTCAACTCGGGGGTAAGCTGGTTCTTGAGGCAGTCGCCCACCAGCAGCTTGCCCAGTACGGCGCCGCTGCCTTCGTCGCCCAGGATGTAGCCCAGAGGCGATATGTTGTCGACAATCTCTTTGCCGTCGTAGTAGCACGAGTTCGAGCCGGTGCCCATGATGCAGGCGATGCCCGGCTTGTGGCCGCACAGGCTGCGGGCGGCGGCCAGCAGGTCGCTGCCTATCTCGATGTGCGCGTCGGGTATGTGGCGGGCGATGGCCTGCTCGACAATGGCATTCTTCTCGGGGAAGGCACAGCCTGCACCGTAGAAGTAGACGGCATCGATTTTCAAGCCCTCGAGGTGAGGCATGAGTTTGTCTTTGACTACGAGGCTTATCTCCTCCTCGGTCTGGAAAAACGGGTTGGTACCCTCGGTAGTAATTCGTTTGACGGGAGCTCCCTGGTTTACTACACACCAGTCGGTTTTGGTTGAACCGCTATCTGCTATAATAATCATATCTTTATATATATTTTCTTTTTATACAAAACATATCCTACGAGCCAGTTTACCCCGATGAAGAGCAGGGCGAAGATGAGCGAGGCGAAGGTCTCGTCGCCAAACAGGGGTACGAGCCACTCGTTGTAGATGACCCCCTTCAGCGTCATGGCCGTGCCGCCGTAGGTGACGTAGATGTTGCCCAGGAGGATGCTCAGCACGCCGCCCAGCACATACATGAACAGGGGGTTGATGCCGAAGGCTTCGAAGAAGCGGCTCCACCTTTTGTAGCCTTTGATGTCGATAATCCAGATGAGCAGGGCCAGCGCACTGGCGGCGAGCCCGCAGGTGGTGAGGGCGAAGGTGGGCGACCATATCTTTTTGCTGATGGGGCAGCCATACTCGAGCAGCAGGCCCGCAAAGGTGAGTATGGTACCGGCGATGAAGAGGTTTTGCATGCGCACGGCATTGTCTTTGGTGTGCATGATGAGGCCTCCGCAGAATACGCCTATCAGCACGTGGCATATCGACGGGATGGTGCTGAGCAGACCTTCGGGGTCGAAGGCCAGGCCGCTGTCGTGATACATGTGATTGGTACCCAGCACGGCGCGGTCGACTACCGAGATGATGTTATCTTCGGAGAACTCGAATCCCCGGCCCGTAACCAGAACGACAAAGTAGGCCAGCAGGGCCACGATGACGATGTGCGGGATATACTTGTGCTTGACCAGCAGCGACACGAAGGCGGCCACGCCGTAGCAGATGGCCAGACGGGGCATCACGCCCAGGATGCGCAGGTGATCGAAGTTCCACATCGACCGGCCCAGACGCTCGAGCCACGGCAGCGACTCTTCGCCCAGTTGGTGATAGTTGCGCATGGTCAACCCGAACCACGCGATGGCCAAGCCGATGGCAAAGATGACAATCGTGCGGCGAATGATTTTCCAGGCCACCGGCCCCGATAGTTTGAAATCGAACTTCCGCAGCGACATGTAGGTCGATATACCCATGATGAACATGAAGAAGGGGAAGACGAGGTCGGTAGGGGTGAGCCCTATCCACTCGGCGTGCTCCAGCGGGGCATAGATGTGACCCCATGAGCCGGGGTTGTTGACCATAATCATACCGGCTATGGTGATGCCTCGCAGGATGTCGAGCGAGAGGAGTCGTTTGCTGGGTGGGTTGTTCATGGCGTTTTTCTTTTATTTTTTAGGGGTTGTACATTGGTCTACCAGATAGACGATCGAGAGGTAGGGAATGCCTGAGTTGGTGGTCAGTCCTATCTCGCAGGTGCGGCTGTTGGAGTAGCCGGTCTTTACGCCGGCTTTCTCGAGTTGGGGTTTCAGCTTGCGCAGGGCGTAGGCGTTGACCTCGGGGTGCGTGAAGCCGCGGTCGCCGGCAAATCCGCAGCAGCCCACCTCGTCGGGTACGACGACGTGGCGCGAGCAGAGCCGGGCCAGCTCGACGAGCATGTTGCCTAGGTTCATCTTCCGCATCGAGCAGGTGATGTGCACGGCGATGGGGGCGTCGATGGGGGTGAATTGCAGCTTGTCGCGCAAGAAGGTGTAGATGAACTCTACCGGTTCGTAGAGTTTGACGCGGGTCATCACCTCGCGCATGCGGTGCAGGCAGGGGCTCTGGTCGCACAGCACGGGGTAGCGCCCCTCGTGGCTGGCTTCGTAGAGAGCATCTTCCAGTTCGGTCGACTTGCGGTCGGCAATATCGCGCATGCCTTTGCTCTCCCAGATGGTACCGCAGCAAAGGTTCTTCATGTTCTTGGGGAAGATGACTTCGTAGCCAGCCTTTTGCAGCAGGGCTACGGTCTTGTCGATAAGCGGCGTGGGGTCGGGCGAGTTTTTGGCCGGGCCCATGGTCTGGTTGATGCAGCTGGGGAAGTAGACTACCTTCAGCGGTTCGGCATGTTGTTGTATCGTGTGCGGACGGTAGGGTTTGGGCATGGCCGGGGTCCACAGCGGCAGGCCCATGCGGTGCAGCGTGCGGCCTACGGCGCTCATCGATTTGTCGCCCAGCAGGGAGTGTGCCACATTGGCCAGGTAGAGCACCGGACGGATGCTGGCTTTGGTACCGGCAAAGTGGTTGGCTACCCAGTCGCCGGTTTTGTAGCCCAGGCTTCCGGCGGGCAGGCTCTCTTCGCGCAGGTCGTGGGTGAGGTCGCCCACGCTGATTCCCATCGGGCACGACATGGAGCAGAGTCCGTCGCCGGCGCAGGTGGCGTTGCCCAGATATTTGTATTGTTTCAGCAGGGTGTGCATGCGCGCCTGACTCTCGGCGTCGGCCAGGTGGCTCAACCGGGAGATTTCACGCCGGATGACGATGCGTTGGCGCGACGAGAGCGAGAAGCCGCAGGTGAGGCAGTTGACCTCGCAGAAGCCGCACTCGATGCAACGGTCTACGTGGGCGTTGGTGAGCGGCATGGGTTTGAAGTTCTTCAGGTGGCAGCGCGGGTCGTCGTTGAAGATGACACCGGGGTTGAGCAACCCCTTGGGGTCGAAGAGCTCTTTGACGGCCTTCATGTAGCCGAATGCCTTTTCGCCCCACTCGTATTTGACGAAGGGAGCCATGTTGCGGCCCGTGCCGTGTTCGGCCTTGAGCGAGCCGTCGTATTTGTCGACCACGAGGCTCTTCACCTCGTCCATCAGTCGCTCGTAGCGGGCCACCTGTTCGGGCGTGTCGAACGACTGGCTGATGATGAAGTGGTAGTTACCCTCCAGAGCATGGCCGTAGATGCAGGCATCGTCGTAGCCGTTCTCTTCGAGCAGGGCCTGCAGGTCGGCAGTAGCCTCGGGCAGGTCGTTGATGGGGAAGGCCACATCCTCGATGAGTACGGTGGTGCCCAGTTGGCGGGTGCCGCCTACCGAGGGGAAGATGCCCGAGCGGATGGCCCAGTATTTCGAGTACTCCTCGGGCTTGTCGGTGAAGTGTATGGGTGTGGCCGTCTGGAAGGGGGCCAGTATCTTTTTGATGGCCTCGATGTTGGCCTGGAGCTCTTCGGGCGAGTCGGCCTTGGTCTCGGTGAGCACGGCGGTGAGCCCTGTGCCGGTGGTGTCGCCCACCGAGGCGAGCGACTTCTTGTCGAGCATCTCGGCACTGAATACCGGGCCCTGCTTCATGGCCACGACGGCGTGGCAAGCCTCCTTGATGTCGTTGAAATAGAGCATGGCGCTGGCCGAGCAGGGGTAGTCGTGCTCGGTCTTCATCGTCACTTCGGAGAGGAAGGCGAGCGTACCTTCCGAGCCCACCATGAGGTGGGCGATGAGGTCGAACGGGTCGTCGTAGGTGACGAAGGGGAGCAGGTTGAGGCCGGTTACGTTTTTGATGGAGTATTTCCGGCGGATGCGCTCGCTCAGGGCCTGGTCGGCCCGGATGTCGTCGCGCAACTCGACGAGCCGTTTCAAGAAGTCGGGGTGGCTCTGCTCAAAAGCCTGTCGGCTGGCGGGATCGCCCGTGTCGAGGCGAGTCCCGTCGGCCAGGACGATTTTGGCCGACAGCAGCTCCTTGTCGCTGTTGGCGTGGGTGCCGCAGTTCATGCCCGAGGCGTTGTTCATCACAATGCCTCCTACCATGGCCGATTTTACCGAGGCGGGGTCGGGTGCGAATTTTCTGCCATAGGGTTTCAATATTTCATTCACACGGGCCCCGATGATGCCGGGCTGGAGCGTGATGCGCGTATGGTCGTCCGAGATGGCGTATTGTTCCCAGTTCTTGCCGGCAACAATCAGTATCGAGTCGCTTATGCTCTGTCCCGAGAGCGAGGTCCCGGCAGCTCTGAAAGTTACCGGCAAGGCATACTTGTCGGCCAGGGCTAGCAGCCGGGCCACCTCAGCCTCGTTTTTCGATCGGATTACGATCTGAGGGATAAGGCGATAAAATCCGGCATCGGTACCCCACGCCAGCAGGCGCAGTTCGTCGGTGTAGATACGGTCTTGGGGAATGAATGTCCCGACCTCTTTCAGATAAGCGTTGTACTTTTGATCTTTCATCTCGGTCTGTTACTTGGTGTTACTTATAAAGATAGTATTTGCGTGACAATTTCTTGAAGCTCTCTACATCTTTATACCAGTAGTCCTTGATGTCGTCGAAGCGGTAGTTCTTGGAGAACCGCTCGCGTATCTGGTTGCTGCCGCACACCTTGTCGAACATGTCGAAACGCTTTTCGGTTTCGGGCCCGAAAGCCTTCTTGTCGGGGTACATGGCAGCCAACTCCTGCAAGATGTAGAACTGGACCTCGGAGAGGCGAGCCTTCCGATAGTCGAGGATGTGCACTTGTACTCCCTGCAAGTGTTCGCCCTGCCCGAAAGCGTAGAAGGGCTTCAGGTGTATGGGGCGGAACTTGATGCCCGGCAACTCGAGCGCGTTCATGCGGTCGGCCAGCTTCTCGGCGTCGATCCACTGGGCGGCAAACATCTGGAACGGAATGGTGTACCCCACGCCTATCGACAGATAGGGCAACTCGCCTACGATACCCGACAGGGGGTAGAAGTAGGCCGAGTGGGGGTGCGGAATATGGGGCGACGAGGGTATCCATTGCAGCCCCGTCTGGGCATAGTCCATATTGCGTTTCCAGTGTTTCATGGGTACGACCGTGAGCTTGCAGTCCTTGGCCAACATGTGTTCGCCCACCAGCATGCGAGCCAGCTCGCCGCAGGTGAGTCCGTAGACGTAGGGAATCTTGAACTGGCTCACGAAGGAGAAGTAGCCGTCCTCGACGATGTTGCCTTCGACCTTCTCGCCCCCGATGGGGTTGGGACGGTCGAGCACGACAAACTCGATGCCGTTTTCGGCGGCAGCCTCCATGGCTACCCCCATGGTGCTGATGTAGGTGAACGAGCGGCAGCCTATGTCTTGGATGTCATAGACGAGCACATCGATGCCCTTGAGCATCTCGGGGGTAGGTTTGCGGGTCTTCCCGTACAGCGAATAGACGGGCAGTCCGGTCGAGGGATCGGTCGAGTTCTCTACCTTGTCGCCGGCATGCACGTCGCCGCGCACACCGTGTTCGGGACCGTAGAGGGCTACCAGATTGACGTTGGGAGCTTCAAACAGGATATCGATGGTCGATTTCAGCGAATTGTCCACCCCCGTAGGGTTGGTGATGAGACCGACTCTTTTCCCCTCCAGTATCTTGAAGTTATCTTTTTTCAGAACCTCGATTCCTGTCATTGTTTTCTGTGCACTCAATCCTCCTGCAAAAATTGCAATCAGGCACAAAATTATATACTTTTTTAATGTCATAGACTTTCTTTTTGCTATTTTGTTACTGTTTCATTTTCGTTTGCATCCTTCTTGCCGTAGTTGGGGTCGATTTTGATGAAGGCACACACGGCGATGGTGGCGGCGCAGCAAATCATTACCCAGTAGAAGAAGTGTTTATACCCGATGAGCTCTTGCAGCCAACCGGCAGCCATGCCCGGCAACATCATGCCCAGAGCCATGAAGGCGGTACAGATGGCATAGTGGGCGGTCTTGTGCTCGCCGTCGGAGAAGTAGATGAGGTAGAGCATGTAGGCGGTGAAGCCGAAGCCGTAGCCAAACTGCTCGATGAAGACGCAGAGGTTGATGATGAAGAGACTGTCGGGCTGGTAGTAGCTGAGGTAGACAAAGGTGGCGCAGGTGAGCGAGATGCTCCAGGCCATGGGCCAGAGCCATTTGCGCAGGCCGCCTTTGGCTGCTACGATACCGCCGATGATGCCGCCGACGGTGAGGCCCAGGATGCCGATGGTACCGTAGACCAGACCTACCTGGCCGGTGGTCAGACCCAGACCGCCCAGCTCTTTGGGGTCGAGCAGGAAGGGGTTGATGAGTTTCACCAGCTGTGCCTCGGGCAGACGGTAGAGCAGCATGAAGAGGACGGCCACCCATACCTGTTTCTTCTTGAAGAAGGTGACGAAGGTGGCGAAGAACTCCTTGAAGATGTTCGAGGCGGTAGCCTCGCATACGGCCCGGTCGGAAGCGGGTTTGGGCAGAATGTATTTGTGATACAGGCAGATGGCGATGAAGAAACCGGCCAGTACGAAGAAGGTGATGGACCAGGCCAGGGCGATGTTGCCCGAGGTCGACTCGAACGAAGCCGATGAAGCCTCTTTCAGTTTCGGGTCTACCTGTATGGTGATGTAGGCGGGTTTGTTCCAGTTGTCGGCGTTGAACTCGATGCGGTCGCCCTGAGTGAGGAAGATACTCTGGTCACCCGTTTTGTGCACGGTGTTGAGTACCACCTTTTCGCCGGGTTTGGGCTGTTGCGAGAGGCATACCTTGATGACCCCGATGTTGCCGGTGAGCTGGTGTTGGGTGCGCTCGCGGTTTTCACCGAAGGTGTTCTTGATGAAGAGCTCGAACTTGCTGAGCTCCTGACCCTTTGCGGCGGTGCTGCTCTGGGTCGTGGCGGCCGTCTCGGGAGCGGCGAAACCGTTGGCGATGTTCTGCTGTTTTACCCAGGCATTTACCGAGTCGACTTGGGCGGGATTGGCCGCGGTACCTATCTCGAGCACGGCAGGCGTGGCCACGAAGTGCATCTCGTCGTTGTTGCTGTCGGTCACGTAGTCGGTCGAGGGGAGGGCGATTTCACTGGCATACTGCGGGCCGGCCTTCACCTCGAGCGACAGAGGGGTAAGGCCCGTATTCGACTCGAGCAGTCCGGCCAGAATCACCAGCAATCCCTGCCCGGCGATGGTGGCCACCCGATAGAAGGTGCTGCGGATGCCCACATACATGGCCTGGTCGTGGGTGTCGAGGGCCAGCATGTAGAAACCGTCGGCCGCAATGTCGTGCGTAGCCGAGCTGAAGGCCACCAGCCAGAAAATGGCCAGCGTAATCTGGAAGAAGTGCGGCGCGGGAATGGTGAATGCGATGCCGGCCAGGCCTGCGCCCACGAGCATCTGCATGGTCACTACCCACCACCGTTTGGTTTTCAACAGGTCGATGAAGGGGCTCCAGAAGGGTTTGATGACCCACGGCAGGTAGAGCCAACTGGTGTAGAGGGCGATGTCGGTATTGGAGATTCCCAGTCGTTTGTACATGATGACCGAGATGGTCATCACAGCCACATAGGGCAGCCCCTGCGCAAAGTATAGCGTAGGAATCCAGGCCCAGGGCGATGTCTTTTTCTGCGAATTCATGGTTTATGTGTTAATAGAGTTTTTCAATGGTTGCTCCCGCGAAATAGTGCAGGAGGATGTGTCGGTAGTCGTATCCCTGCTCGCCCATGACGGCGGCGCCTATCTGGCAGAGTCCTACGCCGTGGCCCCAGCCGGCTCCCCGCAGCACGAAGCGTTGCGGTATGCCGTCGACCACCTCCTCGCGCTCGACGATGAAGGCCGAGCTGTACAGGTGCGAGGGCGAGAGGGTGCGGCGTATCTCCAGCTCCTTGCCGATGGTGAGGGTCTGTCGTGTGCCCTGTATCTGCAGGCGGATGAGCCGACCCGAGGTGCCCCGCTCAATGGGTTTCAGGTCGACAATCTGGCCGAAGTCGATGCCCGATTTCTCCCGGATGAGTGCCGCCAGCTCCTGTTGGGTGTAGGCCACGCTCCAGCGGTAGAAGTCGGTCGTCTCCTGGTCGTAGTTGTTGAGCACCTGCGAGAGCACCCGTTTGTCGGTGGTGTTGCAGAAGGCCTCGGGCGATTCGCAAATCCAGCGGCGGGCATTCTTCTCGACGGTCAGGTCGGGGAAGTCGTGCTCGTTGCGGTCGTCGCGCAGGGCGACGAGGTAGGGAAAGTCGCGGTTTTCCCAGCACGAAGAGAAGCGCTCCATCACGCCGCCGCAACACTTCGAGAAGCGGGCGTCGCATATCTGGCCGTTGTAGGTGAGTATCTCGCCCCGGGTGGCCTCGATGGCCTGCCCCACGATGGGGGTCGATTCGCGGGTGATGCCCTGGTAGCGCTGGCAGTGGTCGTCGGCGCAGACGTCGAAGCGGTCGTGGTCCTCCCGGTCGTACCAGCGGATGAGCTCGTGATCGGTGCGGAAGCACGAGACGGGTTTCTGCCCGGCCAGCGCCTTGTTCTTCTGTATTTGAGCCAGCAGCCAACTGCGGGAGATGACGGCGTGCGACTTGAGCAGCTCGAGCGAGGCGGTGGCGCTCATCTCCGACGAGATGACGCTGAGCAGATACTCTTCGATGCCCAGCTCGTTGATGGCGGTGAGGCGGTCGCCCTCGACAATCAGCTTCAGGGCTCCCCTGAAGGTCTGGTCTTCGCGGCGCTCCCAGTGGAATTTCACCCCTATGGTCACCCCCTTGAGGCAGAACGAGTGGCCGGCCTCCTGCGGGGTGAAGAGGAGCTGGTCGTACAATCCGCCGTTCCAGCCGATGCGCCCCTGCTCGATGCGGGCCGTTTGGGCCCCTTCGACCGGGTGGCCGCCTTGCAGATAGGTGCCGTTGAGGACGAACCCGATGGTTTCGCCCGACATGATTCCTACGGTTACCGATGGCTCTTTCATGGCTGTGCTATTTGAGTTTTTGGGCTATTTGGTTCATTTTCTCCCGGTCGAGGCATACCTCGGCGAGTATCTGGGCCAGGTCGTCGGCCGTGATTTTCTCGAAATCTTTCTCGAGCGGGGTGATGAATACACCACCCATATCGACCGATGCGGGGCTGAGCAGGATGTTGTCGTCGCCCTCGGCAAAGTAGCACGAGGGGCGATGCTGGGCCCGCGGGAAGATGGCGACCGACCAGCGGTCGGTGTCGTACCAGGCGAGCACGTTCATCATGGGCTCCGTTTCGTCGGGTTTCACCTCGAGCGTCTGGTAGAGCTTGTCGAAGAGGGCCCGGGCGTCGTCGGCCCCGGTGGCTTCGATGAGGAAGAAGGGGCAGATGTACTCCTCGACCAGACTCAGCCGGGCCGAGCCCTGGGTAATCACCGGCGTGCGGTGGCAGGAGGCTACCACGTCACACAGCGGCAGGAAACCTTTGTTGCCGGCCTGGAAGTGGGCGTGGTCGGGAGCCGAGGCTCCGCATTTGGGTCCGTTGTAGAAGAGCACGAAGTCGTCGGCCTCGCGAGCCAGACGCAGCATGTCGCCGAACCGGCTGCCGATGAGTTGCGGCGTGTGGCGGTTGACCGGGATGGTGAAGTGCTTGGGGAAGATAGGGAAGGGGTTGATGAGCCACGTGTACTCCCCGTCGGGCAGCCCGTGCTGTACCTCGGGCCGGTTCTCGACGCAGAGGAAACACTTGCGCTCCTTCAACGATTTCGTGTCGACCTTGGCCGCCGACGAAACGATGCGGGCCGGGTTGAACTGCACCTTGACCGTGCAGCCCCCCAGCGGTATCTCCTTGACCCGTACCGACTCCAGTGCCTGGTAGTTGTTGCGGGCCGAATCCCACACGGCGAGCTGGTCGTCGAGCAGGCGTTCGATATGTTTCGATGTCAGTTCCATACCGGTTTATTTTTTATTCATGGCCACCCGGGCTTGCAGCTCCCAGGTGCGGATGCGGTCTTTGTAGAGGTTGTTGGCGTTCATCTTCTCGATGCTGAGCGAGGCGTCGGAGTTGTCGTCCCAGCGGCGGCACAGGTATACCACGTCGTAGACGCGGCCTATCTGGTAGCGGCGCGAGATGTTCAGACCCAGGGCGTAGTCTTCGCCGTAGCTGGTGTTGGGCACCTTCACCTTGCGCAGAAGCGGGGTGTAGAAGGCGCGCGGAGCACCCAGGCCGTTGATGCGCAGGGCGTTGTTGCGGCCGTTTTCGGGGGTCCACTCCTTGTGGTCGATGATGCCCGGGGCAATCATGTTCATGTGGAAGTCGGTCATCATGTAGGTACCTACCACCATGCCGCAGTTCTGCTCGTAGAAGGCGTTGACCATGGTTTGCAGGGTGTGCTCGTCCTTGTAGACGTCGTCGCTGTCGAGCTGCACGGCAAACTTGCCGCACTTGGGGTGATGCACGCCCAGGTTCCAGCAGCCGCCTATGCCCAGGTCGTTGCGCTCGGGAATGAGGTGGACGACCCGCTCGTCGGCCGCAAAGCGGTCGATGGCCTCGGTGGTGCCGTCGGTCGAGTGGTTGTCGATGATGATGAGGTTGAATTTGAAGTTGGTCTGCTGCTTCAGTACCGACTCGATGGCATCGGCAATGGTGCGTACGCGGTTGCGCACGGGAATGATGACCGAAGCCTCGTATTCGAAGTTACCCTCGTCGAAGGCAATCTTCTCGAAACGGGGCTCGAGGTATCCACCGATGGCCTTGAGGTGCTCGGTGCAGGCGGCCTCCATCTCAATCTGTACGCCCCGGTTCTTGGGGTCGACGTAGTCGAAAATCTTCTCGCCGCTCTTGCGGTTGTCGTTCTCGACTTCGGAGTAGAGATACTCGTTGATGTGTACCAGCGAAGCCTTTTGCGACAGCTTCAGACGCAGGTCGTAGAGACCGGCAAACTGGAAGTCGGTGGTCATGCGCGAGGCGGCCTCCCGGAAGGCGGCGGCGTTGAAGAGCAGCAGCGACCCGAAGTTGAAGTCGTCGCGCAGACTGCCGTACTGGTAGTCGATGACGGGGGCCTTCTCCTGTTTACCTTCGGTCACGTGGTACGAGTCGGCGTAGGCCATGCCGGCCTGGGAGTCGTCGGCGATGCGCACCATGCGCTCGAGGGCGAAGTAGCCCAGTTCGAGGGTGGTGTATTTGGTGTAGAGTAGGGTGTAGTCGGCATCGCTGCGGTCGGCTATCGCGTGCAGCGTGGCCGAGGCGTTGAGGCTGGTTACCGGCAGAAGTTCACACCCCTCTACCGCTTCTTGATTCTTTTCGGTGGCGAGCAGGTAGATGCTCTTCACATGTTCGCAGGCCCGCAGCCCTTTTACGGTTTCGCTTACCTGAGCCTGGCTCGAGAAAGGAATGAAACAGTTGATTGTTTTCATAACTGGAGTTTTATTTTTGTTTATTCGTTTTATAATCGATGACAAGCAGCCCTATCTCGCCGCCGGTGGCGGTGAAGAGGCAACGCTCTTTCGAGAGGGGCACGAGGGTGCTGATGAGCGAGTTGCCCACCTTGTGCTTCCACAATACCCGGCCGGTGCGGGCGTCGAGGCCGAACATGAGTCCGTTTTTGGTGCTGCCGAAGACCACGCCATCTTTCTCGACGGGCATCGAGGGGGCGTGTTCGTAGCCGAAGCCCACGTTCGAGGCCCACAGCTTTTGCGGGTGGTCGGCGGTAGCCGAGTAGCAGACCACGCTGTCGTTCATCGTCTTGCTGTAGATGCGGCGGTTGTCTTCCGACAAACCGATGGTCTCGCGCACCATCGACTCTTTGGTGCGCCACACGGTGGCCCCGGTGCGGACGTCGATAGCCGAGAGCACCCGCTCGGGGTCGGCCACGAACACCTTGCCGTGGGCACCTACGGGCCATACGGCAGCGGCCGAGTAGAATTTGCCCGGTTTGCCGTCGCGCCACTTCCACACTTCACGGCCGGTTTTCAGGTCGAGGGCATAGAGGTTCTTGTCCCACGCCCCGAATATGACGAGCCCGTCGTAGACGAGCGGTTTGGTTTCGATGTATCCGGCCACCCCTTCGTAGGTCCAGACGGCTTGCCCCGAGTGGAGGTCGATGGCTCTGAAGCAGTGGTCGCTGCCACCGATATAGACTACCCCCTTGTGCAGGGTCACGGCGCCCAGCACGGGGGCATCGGTCTGGACTTTCCACAGCAGTCGGCCGGTGGTGGCGTCGAGGCCGTAGATGCACATGTCGGCCGAGCCGAATACCACTACGTTGTCGTCGGCCGCGGGGGTGCCCACGATGCGCATGCCGCTCTTGAAGCGCCACAGCTCCTTGCCGTCGGCGAGGGCGTAGCAGGCGAGGGTGCCCGAGTCGTCGCCCACGTAGACCTTGCGGTCCCAGCAGGCGGGCGAGGAGAATATCTCATAGCCGCACTTGACCAGCCACTGCTCCTTGACCTGGGGATACTCGAGGTTCACCGAGTAGTCGGGGCGGGGATAGCCGGCGTTGCTTTTGTCGAAGTTGGGGCCGGTCATGGTGTAGCCTCCCCGGCGCACCGGTTCCCGGCCTATCTGCTGTTCGTAGATGAGGATGGAGTCGGGGGTCACCTCGCAGAGCGAGTAGCCGCCGACGGGGGCTTTGTCGCGCAGGTTCGACCGGCACAGAATGCCGGGTATGCCGTCGTATTTCAGATTCAGGTACTGGTGGTAGTGGCCGCCCATGACGAGGCGGATGTTGTAGGGACGGATGGCGTCGGTCACATCGTACCAGTTGTCGACGTCGCCCGGCTGGAGGGGATAGTGAGTGACGACGATGACAGGCTTCTCCGGACCGGCGGCACTCAGTTCGCGCTTGAGCCAGTCGATGTCCTGCGGAGCCACGTGGCCGTCGGCCATGCGGATGATGGGACCCGAGTTCATGCCCAGGAAGAGCACGCCGTCGTGCTCGAACCGGAACCGCTCGCTGCCGAAGATGCGGGCGAAATCGGTTACCCCCGACTCGCTCCACTTCGTTTCGTGGTTGCCCGGCACGATGTAGTAGGGAACCTCGAGCCGGTCGAGCAGCGACTTGACCACCTCCATGGAGCGGCGGTCGCCCAGGTTGGTGATGTCGCCCGAGACGATGGCAAAGTCGATACCGGGTGTCGCGTTGATCTGGTCGACCGATCGGGCCAGGTCGTTGCAGGGCAGTGAGTCGCCGGCGGTGATGTGGATGTCGGTGAGGAAGGCAAACTTGAAGTCGGCCGCCTGACTGCCAATGACCAGCAGGAGAAGGGAGAGTGAGAGGAGAAATCGTTTCATGGGTTGTTTATCGGTCGTTTGAGTTTTCGTTGAAGGTAGAGAGTATGGCATTCATGAGCGCGTCGCGTTGGACTTCGCTTTTGATAGTCTCGAAGGGGTAGCCCAGCACGCAGGTGCTGTATGTATCGCCCCGGTAGAAGATGCCGGCGCTGATGTTGTTCTCGCCATAGCGCTGTATGGTGTAGCTGCCCTTGCCGAAGGGTTCGATGCCGTCGGGCGACTCTACGGCGTAGCACTGGGCGTTGGGGGTGTGGTAATACTCGAAGTCGAGCTTGCCGAAGCGGGCAAAGGGCGAGGCTGCCGGTTTCACCCGACCGCTCACCGAGGCTTGCCCGGTGCGCCAGGTGTAGTGCAGCACCTGGTTGGCAAACTGCTGTCCCAGCGTGTCGGCCTCGTGGTTGTCCCACAGGTCGGTACCTACGTAGGCCCCCGAGACGAAGAGGTTGCCGCCCCCGTTGCAGTAGCGGGTGATGGCCTCGCGCAGCGGCCGGTCGAAGGTCTTGAAGGCGTAGCCGCTGGTGCCCCGGCCCATCGTGACCTGTTTCTCCTTGCCGAGTATGAGGTCGGCCATGCGGTAGCGACTCGGGTCGACAAGCTGCTCGGCTACGGCCTCGTCGCTGGTCGAGACAAAGGAGTATCCGGCCCGCACAATCGAGCGGCCATGCAGGTAGGGATAGTCGAAGGTGTTGCCGGCGATGACCTGCGTTTCGTAGTCGGCGCGGCTGGCACCGAAGCCCGGGTCGTCATCGTCGCGCCAGGGGATATGGCGGCGGAACTCGTATTGTTCGCCTATGTAGTTGATGTCGCAGAGGTAGGGCACCCCGAAGTCTTTGCGGGTGTCGAAGCCCGCCGTGATGGTGTCGACCTCGAAGCTGTCGGGGCCGCTGATGCGGTCGAATCCGTTGATAACCAGCACGACTTCCTTCTCGTTGGAGGCGCGGCAGAGCGACAGCGTCTCGGAGGGGAAGCTCTCGCCGCCCCGGTTCACGGCGGTAACGCGGAAGCTGTAGATCGAGTCGGGTCGTATGGTCAGCGTGCAGGTGGTGTCGCTCACCAGGGTGCCGGCATCGAAAGCCCCGTTGCCCACCCGGGTGTAGACGATGTAGCGGTCGGGGGTGGCGGTCGGCTCGAGCGAGTCGGTCACGGCACGCCAGGCGAGGCGTATCTGGTTCGCCCCGGTAAACTCGGTGCGCAGGTGGCTCACCGGCAGGGGTTGCACGGTGTAGTCGTAGCCGTTTTGTGCGGCGATGAACTTCAAGATGCCTTTATAGACGGCCCGGGCCACGACGAAGCGGAAGCGTGGGTCGAGGCCGTAGCGCATGTCGGCAAAGTTCTGGTGCGAGAGCAACTCGAGCAGCATGGTGGGTACCTCGGGCACGCGGGCTTCGAAGTACGACTTGTTCCACATGCCCCGGCGGCTCCATTGGGGTTCGTAGGTGCGGCGTATGTCGTCGGTCACTTGCGACAGCACGGCGTCGGTGAGGTAGCGCGATACTTGCCGCGGCACGTCGTGGATGTAGACTTTGCGCTCTTTCCCGGTGAAGTAGATGCCCAGGCTGCCGATAATCGAGTCGTTGAGGGTGGTGCCGGCATCGGAGTGGAAGGCAAAGGCCAGGTCTATCGGCACGTTCAGGCCCGTGCTGTCGGGCAGTACCGACGAGCCTCCGGCCAGGTAGTTGACCCACTCTCCCCGGCATTTGTAGTCGTCGACATAGTCGTTTTCGCCCTGGGTGGGCGAGTAGACCGAAGCCGGGAATCCGGCCCATTGCAGCCAGTAGCGGGCCGCTTCGGTGAAGCGGGGGTATCCGCTGGACTGGTCGGTATAGTCGATAGCGGCCAGGGTGGGGTTGCTCTCGATGCGCGAGGGGTTCACCCGGCGGGCTATGTTGCCGTAGCCACCGCCTATCTTCACGGCATCGGCCGTGACGGTGCGTCCCTTTTCACGGGCCAGGTTGCTCAACTCGATACGGGCCTCCCGGCCCCCCTCGAAGTCGAAGTGCCCCAGATAGATCCAGGTGCCGCCGCCCATGGTCTGGTTGACGTGGAATTGCGATTTACCCCCTTTGTGATATACGGTGTAGAGAGCGTCGTCGGTGCTGTTTTTGACCGTGTGATAGGCCACGTAGACGGCATATCGGCCCCCCTCGGGAATCGTGGCGTGCCAGCAGGCCCGTATCTCCTTGTGCGGGTCGGTGGTGGTGTGGGTCTGGCGGAAGCTCCCGTCGGTAAAGGGGTTCTGAAAATCGGTATAGACTTGTTGCCGGTGGGCGAATCCGATGCCGCCCTCCTTCCAGCGCTCTTTCCCGGCCGAGGTTTCGCGATAGGTGGCCGGGTTGTCGTTGTCGGCAATGAGTTCGTGCCCGTTGGTATCGCGCTCACGGGGCGAGAAGACGTAGGCTCCCGCCTGCTCGAGCATGGGGGTGAGGAAGGGCATGACGTAGCTCTGGGTATAGAGGTCTTCTACGGTCTGGAAGATGCGGGCGCGCTGCCACTCCCAGCGGTCGAGCGACTGCTCGAAGTAGAACCCGTGGCTCTGCCACAGGGCGATGTGGCGGTTGAGCAGCCCCCGGTCGGGGGTGTAGAGGCGGTTTACCGGCTCGACGATGGGTCGGTGACACTTGACGGCAAAGCGCTTGTGATTCTCGGCAAAGGGGATGAGTCGGCTGATTTCGTAACCACCGGCGTAGATGGCCAGCTTCTTGTGTCTCAGATTCTTGGGGAGGATGGAGCGCACGGTGTCATAGGCCCGTTTGACCAGCTCCTCGCGGAACGGCAGATAAGAAAACTCGTCGTTCATGACGATGACGAGGCGGTTGCCCTTCTGTTGCGAGAGCGATTTCAGCTTGATTTCGCCGATGCCGAGATGCTGGGGCTTGAGCGAGGCGAGTGCCTGCTCGACGGTCGGCTCCAGATTGCGGGCATGTGTGGGGCCGAGCAGGACTGCTATGAGGATAAGCAGGAAGATATAGCGTTTCTCTTTCATGTTTTTCGAATGGATCAATTCGGTTATTTTCCGCTCCTCTTGTCGGGTAGCTCCGATTTGGGCCGTGCCAAAGAGCCACCGTCGGTGTCGGCGGGCAAAAACTATCTTTTTAGTTAATACAAATATAGGTATATTTTGATTTCGGGAACATATATTTAGTATTTTTTAATATGAATTTCCCTCCGTTTGTGAACGAAAAAAAATATGCAGAATCGAGGGTGTCGGTTCTGCATAGCTATGAGGTGCGGAAGTGGTTGAAGCTTATCCGTAAATCGAGTGGTACTCGATAAGTCCCCGCATGGGGCTCTTCTCGGTCTTTTCGATATTGAGTCCGAAATCTTTAGCCACCAGGTCGAGGATGTCGGCGTAGGTGTAGGCGAGATTTCCCATGAAGAAGACCGGGTATGACTTGTAGTCGTACTGGATGATGTTGCGCTGGAAGAACCGCATCAACTCTTCGTAGACCAGGTTGAACGCGTATTTGTTGTCGAGGTGGTCTTTGAGGAAGTAGGAGAAGGTCGACAGCGACCGGTTGGGGAAGGGGTGGTTGTAGATCGAGTCGAGAATCTCGTCGGGGGTGACTTTGAACTTCTCGTAGAAGGCGTCGCACAACTCTTTGGGAGCCAGATTTTTGAGGTAGTCGCTCAGGAAGCGGCGGCCCATGGCGGCCCCACTGCCCTCGTCGCCCAGAATGTAGCCGGCCGACCGTACGTTTTTGATGATGCGCTCACCGTCGTAGAGGCACGAGTTGGAGCCTGTACCCAAGATACAGGCGATACCCGGTTTGTCGATGAGCATACCGCGGGCGGCAGCCAACAGGTCGCTCTCGGCCGAGATGGGGGTCTTGAACTGGGCTACCAGCGAGGCCTCGAGTATGTTTTTCTTGTCGAGGTTGGCACATCCGGCACCGTAGAAATAGACCCGCTCCCATCTTTTCTTGAAGAAGGCTTCGGGCAGGTTGAGCCGTATGCTGTGACTGATCTCTCTACGTGTCTGAAAGAAGGGGTTTATACCTTCGGTAAAACTCCTTTCTACCACATTTTTCCCGTCGACGAGAACCCATTCCGTAGTGGTGGAACCACTTTCTGCTATAATCTTCATAAATCCAAAATCTTGATAATGGTGTTTTCTGGTATCACTCCATTAAATTAAAAAAGAGCCTGCAAGTCCTTGCCTGTGATTATGCTGGTCCTTGCATCGCTACTCTGTTGCTTATACATCACAAAGATAAAATTTCTTTCGACATTTTCCAAAAGGAATGCTTATTTTTTATATAAAGTACCAAATTTCTGTTAAAACCTAATGGATGAACGAGGCTGCATATCCGGCGGGAATGCCGGAGTATGCAGCCTCGCAGGAGGTAATAAATGAACTAATGAACAATCAATACCGGGTAGCAGAAGTTGTGGTCGGCGGCTCTGATCTGGAGCAGGTAGGTACCGGCGGGGATACCCGTGACGTCGAGCACGGCTTCGGTGCCTGTGGCTACACAGCTACCGGCCAGGTTGTAGAGGGCTACGCGTTGCACGGGAGCCTCGGACTGGATGTGCAGCAGGTCGGTGGCCGGGTTGGGGTATACCTGAATCGAGGCCGAGGTGGCTACGGATTGGATACCCGACGAGGTGTAGGCCAGCATGTTGTCGAGGTAGAAGCTGCCCGAGTTGGAGAAGAAGGGGCCCTTGCGCACCACCTTGATGCCGCTCACCCGGTAGCTCTTGCCGGGGGTGAGCTGGTCGAGACGGGCCTCGCGGAATTGCCAGCCGCGGAAGTCGATGTTGGTGAGCAGCACCTCCCGGGTGTCGTCGCCCGACGAGAGTTGCAGCCAGATTTCGTCGCAGGCCAGGTCGCCATAGATGTGCATGCCTATGGTCTGGGTGTTGTCGACGGTGGCACCACCGGCAAAGGTGGCATCGGTCGGGTAGAAGGCATAGGCCTCGTTGGCGTTGAAGGTGTAGGTGAAGTTGTAGCCGGCACTGCCGAAGAGGGCTTGCGAGGTCGAGCGGACCGCCTTGGCTGTGGACACGCCGCTGCTTTGTGCTGCGTCGTAGGTGATGCGGTCGGCCGTCTCGAAGTCCTCGATGGGGGCGTCGTTGTGGCGCACGTCGCCGGCGGTGAAGTTAATCACGATGGGGTCGATGACGGGCAGACTGTTGACGTCGCTCAGCGAGGCATCGATTCGCAACTGATACTCCTGACCCTGAACCAGGTCGGAAGCGGTGGTGAAATAGTAGTTGCCGTAGACGTCGCCCAGCTGGTTGTACTTGGCCGAGCGCAGGTTGATGCTCACCTCGTTGCCCTCGTTGTCGTAGAGCTTGATGAGGTTGCGGATGTCGACGGCATCGAGCACGTTGTCGAACCGCACCTCGAGGGTCGGTTTCGTGTAGTGAACCACGCCACCATCGGCCGGGCTGGAGGCCAGCAGCTTCAACTGGTTGCGGCCTTGGGTGAGGAAGGAGAACGAGAAGTCCTCTTCCATCGACAGGTTACCCGGGTGTTTGGCGCTCTTGTCGATGGTCACGGTGTAGCGCGTAGCCACTTCGTAGGGACGGTTGGGGGTGAATACCATGCGGTATTGCGAGTCTTCGAAGGTGATTTCGCCCTCGACGGCCGGCTCGATAGAGAAGGCTTCGCGTACCGACTCTACATCCATATCCCAGTTGAAGTTGATGACGATGGGGGTGGTGCAGTTGATGCTGTCGGTTTCGCTCTCCATCATGGGGCTGTACGAGAGCACCTCGGGCGGCGTGCTTCTCACGCGGTCCATGGCGACGTTGGTATAGCTTATGGTGTTGGCCGTAACGGTGACGTCGATGGTCTGTTCGTAGTGGTCATCGGCCACTACTTTCAACTGGTAGTTGCCGGGAGCCAGGTCGCGGAACATGTATACGCCGTTGAAATAGGGGTCGGTCGTGTAGGTGATGTTGTTGGGCAGCAGGGTGACGGTGGCACCGCACAGGGGCACCTGCTTGTCGCGGCCGTGCTGTACGTACGACTCGGTGCGGGTCATGCGGCTGTCGTATACGACACCGGCAATGTGGCCGGTCGTGAAGCCGTCGGTATTGAAATACTCCATCACCGCCTTGGCAAAGTGCCAGGCCTCGATGTATTTGTAGTCCATGTTGAGCAGACGGTAGGTCTCGGGCACATAGTCGTGGTACGAACCCTCCGAGAGGAATCCCGTGACGGTGAGGTTACGCAGCACGCCCAGGCCGGCGTTGTTCCAGTCGGGGTAGAAATCCCAGTCGCCCACTACGTATTCACTGGTTTGCGTCCAGTAGGTGACCTGGTTTTCGATGAGGTGCTTGAACAGAATCTTGGCCACCACCTTGTCTTCGGGTTTGGCCGGATTCTCGGTGTATCCCTTGAAGAGCATCATGGGGAAGTTGACCCGATTGCTGGTGCCGGTGGCGTTGCTGTGAATCGAGAAGAAGAGGTCGGCATCGAATTCGTTGGCCTCGCGGCTGATGGTGTTCAGGTTGAGGTCGTCTTCGGTGCGGTTCAGCACGCGCGACATGGCCACGGTAGCCCCCTGGCCTTCGAGCAGTTCGCGCAGCATGAGCCCCTTGTGGAGGTTCGACGAAGATTCCCAGAAGCCCAGCGTATCGCCCTGGGCAAAGGGTGCGACGGCTACGTTGCGGTCGTCCGAGTCCCAGCCTCCGTGGCCGGGGTTGATGTAGATTCTCAGGCCTGTCATGTCTTTGGCTTGCAGACCGAGACAGCCCACGAGGGCTATGACGAGTATATAGAGTTTTTTCATGGCAGCGTTTTTATTTCGTGATGTTTAATTCCAGCATAAAGAGTTTGCCTTCGGGGGTGTTGTACACGATTTTACCGGCAGCGGCCGAGGGGTTCATGCCCATCTCGTCGGGGTCGGTGAGGTTGTGTACCTGGCGGTTGTGGCGGTCGAGTAGCACGATTTGCGAGGCGGTGTACTGGTGGCCGTCGTCGGTGGTGCGGGCAGCGGCTACGAAATCGTTGCCGTACCAGGCGGGGGCTTCGAAGTCGCCCAGTTCGGCCAGTACCTTACCGTCGAGGTCGAGCACGACTACCCCTTTGCCGATGGCATAGGTGGCAATCTTGGTGCCGTCGGGCGAGAGGGTGGTCCACAAGTAGCTGCGCACCTGATTGCCGTAGGGGCGCAACACCCGCGAGGTTTTGCCGTCGCATACGACGATGGTACCCTCTTGAGCTACCGAGTAGACGTAGAGGCTGTTGATGCGGGCGCCTACGCTCTTGAACAGTTTGTTGCCGGCAAATACGGCCATGCCTCCGGCGATGGCGGCCGGGCGCTTCAGGTCGCGGGTGGGGGCTATGAGCTGGCGTTCGCTCTTCAGGTCGAGGTTATACTCCGAGAGCGAACGGAGCTTCTGTCCGCCCACCGTGCTTTGCTGCCGGTAGTAGATGGCCGAGCCGTCGGTGCTGAATACCGGGTCGAAACCGGCCCCGGCCGAGAAGCTCACCACCTGGCTGTTGCCGGTCGTGAAGTCGAGCACTTTCAGTCCGGTGTAGTCGGACGAGGTATAGGCCATTTTACTGCCGTCGGGACTGAGCACCGGGAAATAGGCGGCTCCTCCCTCGGGGGTTACCTCGGTGTGGCGGGTAACCGATACGTTTTGTGCCGAGAGCGTGGCAGCGCACGCCAACAGGGCTATGGTCAATTTCATTTTCATGGTGTATGATTTTTGGATTTTATTGTACGACAATTTTGTTGACAAAGTTCCCGTGGGGCGTCTGTACGGCGACAATGTAGACGTCGGGGGTCAACGAACCGGCATCGATGGTACCCGGTCGGTCGATGGTCTGCTCCAGCACGAGGGCACCGTTGCGGTCGTATATCCGCACGAGGCTTCCCGGTGCGATGGCTTCACCCTCGAGGCAGAAGGTGCCGTCGGTCACGGGGTTGGGATAGAGTGTGAGGTTGCGGTCGCCGGCTATCGCCTCGATACCGCTCACTACCCCGTTGTAGACGAGGCTGAACTCCTTGAGGTCAATCTTGTAGGCCTGTCCGCTGGTGGTCCCGGAGGTGCTGATGTAGAACTTGATGTAGTTCAGGGTGATGGGGAATCCGCCGCGATTGTTTTCGCCGGTGATTTGGACTGAGGGGATGGCAATGAGGTAGTCGCTGTTGGTCTCCAGGCCTTCGTATTCGAGGTATTGCTCCTTGTCACCGTTGGCCTTGCAGGCAATCTGTACCTTCGAGAGGGGTATCTCGCTGTGGATGAGCAGCCGTATGGTATCGGGGATGCTGTAGAGCGTGACGCTCTTGTCCATCTCGACGTAGGGCTGGCGGCCCGATTTGTAGGTGAATGCCAGCGTGCCGGCTCCGTTACCTGCCGGGGTGACCGTGGCGTCGGTGATGGCGCTGATGGCCTTGGTGGTCCAGCCGGTGAAGTCGTCGGCCGGGATGCGGGGCGACTGCGGAATCTCTACGGTCACATCCATGGTGCCGCTAAAGTCGCCTATCGAACCGGTGATGCGGGTCTGCCCGTTCTGGAGTCCGGTGAGTACACCCCCTTCGATTTGGCAGACGGTGGGATCGTCGATGCTCCAGGTGAGCGAGGCCGGGTCGTAGGTGTAGGTATTCTCGCCGATGGTCGAGATGACCTCGATGGGATAGGGGTGAGCCTTGTCGGCCAGCACGGCGCTGTTCTTCATGGCTATTTCGGTAGCCTTGACGGTCACCTTGATTTCGCCCGTAGCGTTGCCCGAGGTGACGTGCAGGATGCCCGTAGTAGCCCGGGGCGCGGCATAGAAGCGTTTGCCGTCGTCCGAGACGGTTCCCAGCGAGGGGTCGCAACTGAGGGTGTAGTCGGCCACTTGCGTATCGACCAGTACACCATACTGGTTATAACCCAGAATGGTAGGTTCGAAGCAGGCATAGGCCGGAATCTCGAGGTTGTAGTGGTCGAAAGCCAGGTGGGTGAGGTTTTCGTCGTCGGGGGCGTTGGTGAATATCATGAAGCCGTTCGATACCGGGCGCTCCTTGCCGTCGGCCGGATTGTTCACGAGGCTGCCCCGCAGCATCATCTGGGCCGAACCGCCGGCGTCCATATTGGCCACGTTCCAGGCCCCGGCCTGTTTCAGAATGTAGCACATGGTGGCGGTATTGCAACCTACCGAAGTGCTCGACTTGTAGTCGATGACGATGAGGTAGAGCGTCTTGCCGTCTTGCGACATGCCTATGCCCGTGCGCGAGTAGGTCTGCGAGTTGTAGGTCTCGTTTTCATTTCGGGGGGTAAGCTGGCCCTCGCGCATCACCAGGGCGTTGCCGGTGAGCATCTGGCGGGCCATGGGTACCAGACTGTCGGTGCGGGTTTTGATGGAGGTGCTTATGGTCACCTGGTCGCCTACCTGGAGCTTGTTCAGGAAGTCGGCTCCCGTGCCTGCACCCGAGAGGGCATACTCGGCCCCTTCGAGCTGGGTGCCGCCCGTGCCCGGTACGATGCGGGTCACGACACACTTCACCTCTTTGTTGGAACCCCAGGTCTCGCCTTCGACAGGTTCGACGATGACATCGACGCCGTCGATGTAGCTTTCGGTCTCACCCGTAAAGTGGTTGTAGAGCACAATTTCGTTTTCGTTGCGGATGCGGTTAATCTCGGCGATGGCAAAGCTCTCGTTGGCGGCGTTGGTCACCCGGGCTTCGAAATAGATGTCGTCGATCCACATCTTCTTCTCCTCGTCGAGCATCACGAACGCAATCTCTTGCAGCCGCTCGATGCCTTCGCCGCGGTTGGCGCGGTTCCAGTTGTTGGGCTCGGTGGCAAACTCTCCGTTCACCATACAACCGCTGTGCGGCTGGCCCAGGAGGTCGTCCATGCCCTGTCCCGAGACAATCCAGAAGTTGCCGTTTACCGACCCGATGGGGCGGTGCCCCGGCGTGGAGAGGCGCGTATAGGCCTGGGTCATGGCCTCGGTCGTACCGGCATGGTCTTTGCCGATGAAGGCATTTACGTCGTTGTAGGGGTTGTTGAGGTCGATGGTGAGGGTGTAGACGTCGAGGGGATACTCGGGCATGTGCATGCGTACATACTGCACGCCGGGACCCACCGAACGGCACTCGAGCGTATCGACCTGTTTCGCTACGCCGGCGATGTCGATGGTGGCGTTTGCACCGGCTCCGCAAAGGAGCGACATAGCGCCTATCAGAATTATTTTTTTCATAACAGTTCAGATTGTTTAAGCAGGTTATTTTACTATCAGTTTGGCGGTGTCGACCTGCTGGTCACGAACGATTTGCAGCAGGTAGTTGCCCGGTTGCAACCCGGCAACGGGCAGGGCCAGCGTACCGCTGTCGCAATGCCCGTAGTTGTGTACGGTGAGTAGCTTTCCGTTCAGGTCGTATACCCGAACCAGGACTTCGGTCGGTGTATCGATGTGCAGGAATACCTCCGATTGGCCGGCTCGGGCCGGATTGGGATAGACCCGCAGGGCTGCGGCGGTAGTGATGTCGTCGACACTCAGGGTAATGTGGTCGTAGACCAGGTCGAAGTTCTTGATGCGTATCTGGTACTTCTCGCCCGAAGTCTGCGACGAGGCGTCGAGGAAGAATTTGAGATACTGGAACTGCACGGGGTAGTTGCCCAGGTCTTCCTTGTCGTCGAGAAAATCGTTCATGGCTACCGTATAGGTGAAGTCTTCACCGGGGTTCACGGTAGGCCATTCCATGATTTGCGAGGTAGACATGAGGGCCCCGCTCATCGACATGGTAATCTTGGAGCAGCGGGTATTGCCTGTGTTGATGGTGATTTTGAAGGTGTCGGGCACACTGTACAGATTGAGGTTTTTGGCAATCTGTATGTAGGGTTGCCGTCCGCTTTTGTAGGTGTATTCGAGATTCGTTTCGCCATTGGCGGCGGGGACGAGCCGGGCATCGGTGATGGCCGAGATGCTGGTCACCTCCCAACCCGAGGTAAAGGCGTCGGCCGGCTGCGAGTGCGAGGTGGGAATCTCTACCTTCACCTTGAGCGAGCCGGTAAAGTCGTCGAGGTTGCCGGTGACGGTCGTCTCGCCGTTCTTGAGCCCCATCAGTACTCCGTCCGACAGGCTGCACACCGTGGGGTCGGCAACGCTCCACTGCGGAGTCGAGGGGTTGAGGGTGTAGGTCTTGTCGCCGATGGACGACGAGATTTCAATCGGGTACTCGCGGTAGCCGTCAAGGATGACCGAGTCGAGCCGCATGGCAAAATCGCTCTCCTGCAGAACTACATCCTTGGTGACCGATATGCCGTTGTAGGTAGCCGTGATGGTACCCTTGCCCGGCGTGCCGTAGGCCACGAAGGCATTGTGGTCGATATAGCCGATTTCGGGCGAACACGACAGGGTGTACTCCTGGAAGTCGGGGTCGACGATGAGGCCGTATTGGTTGTAGGCGGTTACCTGGGGTACAAAGCGGCAATAGACGGGCAGCGTGTAGTGCACCGGTTCAAATTCGAGGCGGGCCGGTACGCTGTCGACCGGCGCATTCGAAATGACCAGCACGCCGTTGCCCACGGCTCGCTCCTTGTTGTCGGAGGGGCGGTTGACAATCTGCTGGTTGATGACCATGGCCGACGAACCACCGCCGTCGAGGTTCACGGCATCGTTGGCTCCGACAGCCCGGAAGAGGTCGGCCAGCACGCTCATGGTGGCTCCGGCCGAATATCCGGCCCGGCGGCCGTCGACTACCATCAGGTAGACTTTGGTCTTGTCTTTCGAGATACCCATGCAGGTGCGCGGGTGCTCTTCGTCCCAAGCATCGACCAACTCGCCGTTTTTCATAATGATGTGGTCGCTGCCGCCCATCTGCTCCTTGATGTCGGTGAGCAGACCGGGAGCCGAGGCGAGGTCGGTCTTCAGGAATATCGATACCTCGTCGCCGGCCGAAAGGCCTTTGAGGAAGGTCTCGGCGCTACCTACGCCATAGAGTACGGCCCGTTGTTCGGGAATGGGCGATACGCCGGGATTGTCGAATATCGAGTCGACTACGCAGACGATTTCGCGGTTGGCCCCGAAGAAGAGTTCGCCGTCACGGGCACGCAGGATAGCCTTGGTGCCGCCGGTCGTGGCATGCGTCTCGGTGCCGTACGAATTGGTGTAGAGCAGCATGAAGTTGGCAGCTGTTTCGGGTTCCCACTCGAGGCGCTGCATGTTCACGGCGTGCAGCCGGTGGCTGTTGCCGCCTGAGCTGACGGTGCCGGAAAAGTTCACCCGGTCGATATAGGGTACCCGGTCGGGGGTGAGCACAAACGAGGCCCGCCCTACCGGGTTGGTCACACACTCGTTGCGACGGTATTGCCCGCTGCGGGGAATACCTATCTCGATGGGGTCGACATATTGGTAGAAGTCGCCGTTGGTAGCGGCCAGGACTTCGTGTCCCGGCCGCGTATTGCGGGCCGACATGCTCGAGGGAGTCTCTGTGGCCACTGCCTGGTCGCCGCTGAGACAGGTCTCTATATCGACGTAGGGGTTGGTGAGGTCGACCTCGACCACATGAAACTTCAGCGGGTAGGCTGGTACGTCGTAGAAGGCGTATTTCGTACCCGGGCCTATGTGGTGCGACTGTACGAGGGTATCGATCTGGTAGCTCGTCCCTCCTATGGTCAGACTCCAGCCCGGCAGAGCGATGGCCAGGGCTGCGGTCAGAAGCAGGCAGAGTCTCTTTTTCATAAGCGTGTCGTTTTGGATTCGGTTATCGGATAATCAGTTTTACCGTATCGGCCTGGTTGCCGCGACGGATGGTGAGCAGATAGGTGCCGCTGGCCAGATTGCCGGTAGGCAGAGCTATTTCGCCGGCCGGCATCAGACCCATCTCTACCCGGTTGAGCAGTTGGCCGCCCAGGTTGTAGAGCTCGCAGCTCACTTCGGCGCTCTCGGGAAGGGCGAAGTATACCTGTGCGTCGCCAGCCTTCACGGGGTTGGGATATACCCGCAGCAGCGAGGCCATCTCGGGATTCGATACGTTCACCGTGATGCCGTCGTAGATGAGCGAGAACTCCTTGAGCTTGAGGGCGTATTGGTTGCCGGCAGTCTGCGACGAACCGGTGATGAAGAGCTTCAAACTCTTGAAGATGACGGGATAGTGCGACATGTCGCGGTAGTTTTCGAAATAGCCGTCCATGGGGATGGAGATGGCATAGTCGGTATTCTGGGGAATATCTTCAAACTCGGTGAGGGTCGAGGTCATCGAGGCATTCTCTTTCATCGTGAGCACCACTTTGTTTACCAGCGTTTCGCCCGTGTTGAGGATGATGCTCAAGCTGTCGGGGAGGCTGTACAGGGCAATATCCTTGGCCAGCTGCAGGTAGGGGGCGCGGCCCGAGTTGAAGGTGTAGCGCAGTTCGGTACCTTCGGCTGTGGGGACGATGGCGATGTCTTTCAGAGCCGAGTTGGTGATTTCCCACGACGAGGCATCGGCAAAATTGTCGATGGGTATGTTGCGGTAGGCGGGTATCTGCACGGTCACGGCGAGGGTGTCGCGGAAATCGTCCTGTTGGCAGTAGACATAGGTCTTGCCGTTGGCCAATCCCTTCAGGTTACCGTTGGTTACGCTGCAGATGGCGGGGTCTTGTACCGTCCATTCGAAGGCTTCGGGAGCGATAATCATCGGCTCGTTGTTGACCAGCGAGGTCACCTCGATGGGGTATTCGTAGAGGCCGTCGTTGATGACCGAGTCGAGTCGGAGGGTGAGCCCTTCGGGTGCACCGATTACAATATCGACCGACGTTTCGGCGCCGTTGTAGCTGGCATAGAGTTTGCCGCGGCCTTCGCCCGAGGCTACGAGGGTGGTATTGTCCTTGATATAGCCCAGTGACTCGTCGCAACGCAGGGTGACGCCGGTCACCTCGGTATTGATGAGGTAGCCATACTGGTTATATCCCATGAAGTGGGGGGTGAATACGCCATATTTGGGCAGTACGCAATACTCCTGCGTGCAGAGGATTTCGGCAATGTTGTTGTCGTCGGGGGCATTCGACACGACGAATATACCGTTGCTCACGGCCCGTTCGTGGCCGTCGCTGGGGCTGTTGACCAAGCCATATTGCTCGATGTACATACCGCTCGAACCGCCGCCGTCGAGGTTCATGCCGTCGGCTGCACCGGCCAGTTTGAGCATGTCGGCCATCTGTTTGGTGGTGGCCCCGTCGGAGTATCCGCTCTGGCGGCCGTCAACCACCAGCATATAGACTTTGCTGCGGTCGGCCGAGTAGCCGATCGAGGTTCTCGGGTGGAGTTCGGCCCAATCGGTATCGAGCACCTGGCCGTTGCCCAGAATCTTGCGGTCGCCGCCAATCATGCAGTTGATGTCGGGGTAGGTGCCGTCTTCGAGCTGGAGCAGCAGTTTCATCTCCAGTTCGTCGCCGGGTTGCAGGGTTTTGAGGAAATCGGCCGAAGCGCCGTGCCCCGAGAGGACGGCTCCGTTTTCGGCAATCTCCATGTTACCGGCGGTATTGCCGGCTCCCGATACGACTATCTTCACGGCGCGGTTCAGACCCCAGGTTTCGCCGTCGGCCAGGCTCACGGGCACTTCATAGCCGTAGGCGTTGGTGTGGGTATAGTGGCCTACGTAGCGGTTGTAGAGTACCAGCTGGTCGGTACCGCGCGAGCCATTCACGCTGTGGATGCCATAGGTGGCATTGTTGTAAGTAACCTGGCCGTAGAAGGTGACGAACGAGATGTAGCACTCGTCGTTGTGGGTAAATGCAGTTTGAGGACCCGACGATACGGGCACTTTGCCCAGTTGGCCTCCCGAGGCGAAGCCGTGGACGGGAGTGCCTATGGCACCCGAAGTGGCAAAGAAGTCGGCATTGGTGCCGGCAAAGTAGCGGCTGCCGGGCTGGCTTTTGCGGGCGGCCATGTTGGTGATGCCTTCGCAAGTGACAATCGAGTCGCGTCCCAGAACCGACTCGAACGATATGTAGGGGTTGGTAGCGTCTATTTCGAGATAGAAGGCCCGCATGTCTTTGGGCCCGGAGAAGTGTACATAGGTGTGATATGTGCCCGGGCCTACCTTGTAATGGGCCAGGGTATCGGCCGTGTAGGGACTACCGCCGATGGTTACCGTGCCTTTGGCGCTGAGCAGCAGAGGCAGCAGAGTAAATAGCAAGAGAAGGGTAAATATCTTTTTCATAAGGCAACCGAGTGAAGTGTAAGATTAAGATGCGATGTGAGCCGGCGATAAGTTTCGAACTGTCATGGTGGGCTTTCCCTTTTGTCGGCAGCTTATTTATCGGGGCGGAAATAAAAGGATTTAGAAAGTCTGTTTCGTATCGTAGTGGAAAGAGAAAGGGCGATATATATAAGAGATTTACATATACCGCCCTTCCCTTAAAAGTTATATTCTAAATGAGAGGTTTAGCACGAAGGGCTTATTTTACAACCACTTTCTGAACTTTTTGTACACCGTCAACAACGGCTTTTACTACGTAGATACCTTTCACGGCAGGAGCAGCCATCGACTCTACACCGTTGGCTTCCATAACTTTCTGACCGGCCAGGTTGTAAACCGTAGCGTCGGCAGCACCCGAGAATTGGATCATGTCGCCGTTTACGAATACTTTCACGTTGTCGGCAGCTACGCGGGCAACACCCGATTCGCTGTCTTCGTCGTAACCGTCGGGAGTCATTTTGTAAACAGCAGCACCACTTTCGCAAGCAAATACAGCAATGTAAGCAGCTTCAAGACCGTTACCGTCGGTTACTTTGGCGATACGAGGCAGGGCGGTACGAACAGCATTGGAAGCTGTACCTAAACCATTTTCGGGAATAGTCCAGTAATAGGTTGCACCTTCAAACGTAGGACCTTCGCCCATTTCGATAATCTTCCAGGCTTGAGGAGGAGTTGTTTCGTTGTTGGAAACAACATAGATACAGAAGGGTTTGTTGTTGAGGGTAAACTCGGCAACACCGTTGTTTCCAAATTTCGAATTTACAATACCACACTCTTCAGGAGCATCAGATACGCTTTCGATGAGCGAACCACTCATATCATAAAGAGCTGCCTCGCTGCTGAATCCGTCGAGGTAGAAGTAGTCGTTGTCGATGATGGCGATACGAGGCCCGTAACTGTTATCAACAGCGCTTTCAGGAGAATATTTTTGGATTGTTATTTCTTTGAATTTGTAACCAGCATAATCACCCGTTTGCTCAACCAACTGGCCATCCTTGATGTCGCAGCGGATTGCCAAGTTTTTGCTGGAAACGGGGAACATGACGATAGCGTCTTTCGTTACATCACCTTTTACGGCAAAGTAGTCGATACGATAACTGTCGAGCAGACCTTCCACATTGGTCAATTCCATAACTTTGGTGGGCTCACCGGTAGCCATATCGATTTTCCAAATGCCAACCTGATCAGTCTTCAAATCGGTGGTCATGTTGAAAGTAAGTACATTACCAGCGTCGTCTACCTGAATATCGTTGGCCAAGTAACCCGGAGCTGATTTTTCGGCCAATACTTGCGTATAAGTCGTGTCAGTACCTACGATAGTCGTATCGGTTCTGTAATAGTTGATTTTGAATTTTTCGGTATCGAATTTGATATCACGTTTTTTAGCACCAGTTTTCAAATCAAAGACTTTGATACCAGTAAAATCACCTCTGTAAGAGAACAATACTTCATCTCCTTTTACGGCCATACCACGTGTTACATTTCCGCCTGTAATTTCGGGCATGTTGTTTCCAGTTTGCAACGATTGAATCCACAGGTTCTCGATAGAATACCCATTCACCGGTTGATAAGTTGCAGGGTCTTGAGCAACCATCGGTGTTGCCATACATGCGGCAACGATCCCAAGTAATAATTTTTTCATGATAGATAAATTTAAATGAATAAATAATTTAAAAACTATATTGCATGAATCAATATATTTCAGTTGGTTATCGTATTAGTTTCAAAATCTCACGTTGCCCGTCGATGGTGACGATGAGGGCATATACCCCTCGGGGCAACAGGTCGAGTGCGATGCGGTCGCCCTCGGCTACATTCTCCCGTTCGAATTGGGCGACAATCTGGCCCGACAGGTTGGCTACGTCGATAGCGATGTGTTGTGCCTGACGGCCCACAACGAGCGCCGCGCCGTTGCCCGAGATTACCTGGCACTTGCCTTCGCGCCGGGTGAGGTCGATGCCCGATGTGTTCTTATAGGTGAACGAGATGGTGTTGCAATATTCGGTTTCGCCGCCGGCATACTCCGAGCGAGCCCGCAGGTACCACACGCCGTCGGCCAGACCTTCAAATTCGGTTTCGTAGACGAAGGCATCGACCGTCTGGCGTTTCACGTTGCGTACGGGCGAGAAGGTATCGTCGGTATGCAGTTCGATGCGGAAGGTCTTGGCGGCCGGCTCTTCGGCCCAGCGCACTTGCAGGGTGGGCCCTTCGACCGTAGCTCCCTGGGTGGGGAAGAGGATGACGGGTACATCGGGTATTGCCTCTTCGGTGGTGAAGTAGGTCACGGAGCTGGTGTATTCGATGTCGCCGGCATAGGCCGTTACCCGGGCGTAGTATTTGGTGTTGCCTACCAATACTCCTTGGCTCAGCGTGGTGCTGTTGCTGCTGTACCGTTGGTCGAGCGTTACACCCATGGAGCGGAAGTCGTCGTAGGTGTTGATTTCGAGGCGGTATTCGGCATCACCGGGATAGACGGTCCAGCTGATGGTGGGAGTTGTCGATACTTCGGTAGCTCCACTCACGGGCGATTCGATTTCGAACGGTCCGCCGTTGAAGCTGTAGGTGGCCGACGTGGCGTCGGTGCAGTTGGTCTGACGGGTGCGAACTCGCCAGTAGTAGGTGCCTTTCTCGAGGTCGGGGAGGTAGCTCGATGCAAACGAGTTGGTGGTTACCTCGCGCGAGAGGATAAGGTCGGCGAAGGCGTTGTCGCGGGCCACGTCGATGTAGTACGTGGCGTCGGCTACGCTGCTCCAGGTAAAGTCGAATGTGCCGATGGCCGACGCTCCGTCAGCCGGGCTGGTGAGCGATACGGCAGTGGCGTTGCCCACCGAGGCTCCCAGGAAGAGGGGGGCATATTCGTTGCCATAGCGGTCGACGATGGCCACGGCGTAGGTGTAGCCGGTGCGGCGGTCGGCAGGTATGGTGTAGCTGGTCTCGTAGGAGAGGCCCAGCAGGTAGCGGGCTTCGCGGCAGGCGGTAGCCTGGGAGGTACCTTCGGGCACGGCATAGATGGCATAACGCATGCCTTCGACTCCGGTCCACGAGAGGGTGCCGTTGCTGTAGGCGATGTTCGATACCAGACCGGGGTTGGTAGTTGCCTTCCAGCTGATGGCCGGCACGAGAGCGGGGTATTTGTAGACGTCGGAGCGCAGGAGCTCGAGCATGCCCGAGGTGTGGGTCACCTTGCGCATGTTGTAGAAGACGCTACCCGGGGCGCCGGTTTCGTCGAAGGTGCGGTTTACCTTGATTTGGTTCACCAGCTCCGAGCCTTTGAAAGCGGCGGTAGCCCCGTCGATGATATAGTTGTTCGCCCGGTTTTCCTGAGCGATAGTGCGTTCGATAGAGGAGAGCGATCGGGCAGGAACCCGTTCGCCGTTGAGCAGGAGTTGCCCGGCTTGAGCCGCGGTGCTGCGGTTGAGCGAAGGCATCTTGGCCGAGCTGAGGCTCGAGGCCGAGTGGCTCGAATAGAAGTGGAGGCCGAACATGCGTACGATTTCGCTCCACCAGGCGGCAATCGTCGTGTAGTCGCTACTCGACCCGATGGTCCAGTAGATTTGCGGCGATATGTAGTCGATGGTACCTTCCTGAATCCACGCCATGGGATCGCAGAAGATGTCGTTGTAGGCCCAGCCCGAACCGGCCGGGGTGGGGGTTACGCCGTATTTCTCGGCGATAGAGGCATCGGTGCACCACACGCCGGCGGGCGAGATGCCGAACCGCACGTAGGGTTTGGTCGATTGAATCATTTGGTATACCTGGGCAATGAGCTTGTTGACGTTTTGCCGACGCCAGTCGCCGCGCGAGAGCTTGTCGGGGTTCTGGGTCTGGTAGAGCTCGTTGTCCATGGCATCGGTCGTGCCCGACATGTAGAAGTAGTCGTCGAATACGACGCCGTCGATGTCGTAGTTTTCTACCACCTCTTCGATGATGGCGGTAATGTGGTCACGAACCTCTTGCATGGCGGGGTTGAGGATGGAGCCGCTACCCGAGTAGTCGAGCAGCCAGTCGGGGTGAGATTCGCGATAGTTTTGGGGAGTGCCGTCCCATTGGTTGAGCACGCTTTCGTAGCGGTAGGGGTTGAACCAGGCGTGAACCTCGATGCCGCGCTTGTGGCCTTCCTCGACGACAAACTCGAGAGGGTCGTATCCCGGGTCCATACCGCGGGTGGCCACCAGGTCGCTCGACCAGGGTTCGTAGGACGAACGATACATCGCGTCGCAACGGCCGCGCACCTGGAAGTAGACGGTGTTGCAGTTGGCCGCCTTCACCGAGTCGAGCAGCATGGTGAGCTCGTCTTTCTGCTTTTGTATCTGCTGGGTGTTACCGGTCTCGGTTATCAGGGTCGTTTGGGGCCAGGTGAGGCGCCATACGGTCGACAGCCAGAATGCACGCACCTCTTTCTTGGGCGCTTGTGCAAAAGTCGGGATAGCCATCCACAGGGCGAGGAGCACGATTGATATTTTGGCGATGTATTTCATCTTGTGTATCTGTTTCTTTTTTTATGTAATCCCGCCGGCCGGTGACGACCGGCGGGAGAGGGTTGTATTCTATGTTTTTAGAACAGGTTTGATACATTATCGTTCAAGGCAATGCCGTAGGGGCTTACACCCGATACAACCGTTTCGAGCTGACGGGTTGCGGGGTTCCAGCGTTTGATACCCGAAGGCTCGGTGCTGCCCTCGTCGGCACGCAGACCGAAGTAAACCGATCCGTCGCTGCTGTCGAGAACCATCTGGCATACGTCGACAAACTCGCCGGTGCTACCGTCGCTATCGGACTTGAAGCTGGCCACGAGGTATTTGTTGTCGGCTTTGGTGTTGGTCTTGGAGGCGTCGTTGGCGCTGATGTCGGCTATGGGCACGGCAAAGAGACCTTTGTCACGAATGATGGCGTAGAGTATCTGGTTGTTGGTGTCGATGACAAACGACTTCACGAACTCGTCGGGGAAGATGACGGCATAGGGAGGATTGCTGCCGCGGCTGATGTCGACGGTGCTGATGTCGCTGTCGGCAAAGCGGTAGATACCGCCACCGCCGTAGGTCTTGCCCCAGTACCAGAGGCCGTCGACCTTGGCGAAGCAGGCGTTCATGGCGCCATATTGCCAGGGGTTGCCGTAGTATTCGAGGCGGTTGTTCATCACGAAGTAATCGAACTTGGCGTCGCTGGTGTTGAGGGCGAGGTTGCGCTCGTTGACACCGATGCGGCGGATACCCGTGTTACGGTCGGCAAAGTAGAGCATCTCGCTGTCGATCCATCCGTAGAAGGGGTCGTTGAAAGCGGTGTTTCCTACGTTGGAGAGCACGGTTTCCATGCTGCTGCCATCCTTGGCTACGGCGGTGATTTTGCCGTCGCCGCGGTTATTCTCGGTATCGTTGATGTAGGTAAACTGAGTACCGCAGTCGAGTACGTAGAGAATGTCGTTGTGGAAGAGCAGGTTGAGGGGGTGAGCTCCCGATTTCACGCCCAGATCGAAAGGCGAGTTGCTGCTGCCCTCGGGCACGTTGTAGTCGAGCTTGTAGGCCATGATGTTACCGCTCTTGACGGCATAGTAGAGGGTCTTCGAAGCGTTGGGAGTACCCACCTGTACGTTGGCTTTCACGTCTTGCAGGGCGCGGCCGCCGAGCGTCGTCTTCAGGGTGATGGTTTGCGAACCGATGTTCTTGAAGGTGAGTCGGCCCGGATTTTCACCTACATACGTGTTGTTGGTGATTTCGGGGTGGTCGACCAGTGTAGTTCCTTCGGGCAGAACCCAGGTATATTCGGGTTGAGCCGAAGCAGCGGGGTTGCGCAGGGTTACCTCGAGGGTTACCTCTACATCGTTGATCACGCACACCGCGTCGTTCTCGGTCTTGGCGACGATGGTGGGTTTAATATCGTTGATGAGCAACGGGCGTGTGGTGAATTCTCCGCCCACGGTAAGTTTTACTTCATACTGTCCCGGCAGGTTGTAGGTGTGCGTGGGGTTGGGTTCGGTCGAGGTTTCGCCGTCGCCGAACTCCCAAGTGCAGGCACCCGAGAGAGCCGAGGTATTGGTAAACTGTATCGTGGACCCTACCAGGTAGTCGAGTTCGTATCCTTCGTTGGTGACGCAGTAGGTAAAGGCTACATCGTCACTGGGATAAACATTGTAGGTGGGATCGTTTTCTACGCAGGCAGACAACGAGGCCAGCAAGACTACCGTCAAACCTATGTTTCTTAATGCTTTCATTGTTCTTTGCGTTTCTATTAGTTGACAGTAATGTTTTTAATATCGGTATTGCTCTTCACCCCTTTCGAGTCGGTCACTTGGAACCGGGCGGTGAGGGTGTAGGCACAGTTGTAGTTTACGCCATACTCCTTACCGTCGAAGAGCAGTTCGGGAGTGGTGAGACCGGCAACGATACCGTCGAGCGTAGCTTTGTTTTCGTCGGTGATGTTGTAGACGGTTTTACCTTCGGCATCGACCGATGTGGTGAAGAGAGCTTCATACTCCTCTTCGGTCATGCGCATGAACCCGTCGACCACAATCTTTTTCATGTTGCCATGATAGTCGGTGGCTATTTGCGTGGTGAGCGCGGCGCGGAAGTTGGTTTCGTACTCGCCGGGGAAGTAGGTCTGGAACAGGGTTTCGGTGAAATCGGTTCCGCCCACGTTGGCCCAGGTTACGCTGGCCCACGATGCCGATACGGGGAAGGTCGAGTCGAGTATGTAAGACGATTTGGCATCGTCCCACGATACGGTAGACGGGTCGAACTCCTTGACCAGGTGCGAGGCGACTACCTCGCTGCTCTCGGTCTCGGTGTAGGTGTAACTGATGTAGGGACAGGTAACGGCACGGGTGATGGTGCTGTTGACGCCATACCATACTTGGGCGCTCTCGACGGTGCTGCCGTCGGTGTAGTAATAGACTCTGAAGTCGAGTTCGCTACCGGCGTTGACGGCATCTTTCAGCTCCCAGTAGACATATGCGGTTTGTTGTCCCAGGTCTGCCCAATCGTTGATGGGGTCGTTGACTTCACACCCCGACAGTCCCACGATTGCCAGCAGCAGAGATGCTATTTTTACTTTATTTTTCATATCGAATGTCGTTATTTATGGAATACCTCAATTCTTTCTGTTTCTCTCTTGTTTATTGCCAAATCATGGGTTTGCGCAACCACTGGTAGTTCTTGTAGGCTCCCAGTCTTTCGAGTTCGGCCTTGTTGTATTTCTCCTCGGTCTCGGGGTCGTAGTTGATGCGGTTGATCCAGGCTTTGGGATCGTCGCCCCAGTGGGCCTCGTAGATGTTGTTGGGCCGTTTCAGTCCGGGATATACGTATACGTTGTCGTATTGGCGACCGTTCTCTTCGCAACTGTAGTTGTAGCGGCGCATGTCGGTCCACTGCTCGGGTTGCAGATAGAGGCATACGTACTTCTGGCGCATGATGTGGCCGATGTTGAACCCGTCGGCGGGGAAGTAGGTAGTGATGTATTTACCCGATCCGCTCTCGTTGCCCAGGTAGTTGTTGCGGTAGCGCGAGTAGCTGCTGCCATAAATCGACTCGAGGTTGAAGCGCTCGAAGTTGACCTCGGCGGCCTGCATGGTGAGGGTGCGGGCAGTGGGTTTGTCGCCGGCCCAGTAGGTAGCCTCGGCTTTGATGAGAAGCAACTCTTCTTCGAGGAAGAGGGGCACGTAGCCGGTGTTCTGGGTGTAGACCGAAACCTTCTTGCCATCGACTTCGGGGAAGAGGTTGGGGTAGTTCTCTACCTTATACGAAACGTCCATACCGATGTTGGTGTCGAGGTAACGCATCTTGGTTCCTGTATCGGAGCTTTGAGCCGGGCCTTGGCGGGCGCTCATGAAGGCGAGGATACGGGGGTCTTCGGCCCAACCGTTCAGGTTGCTGTGCGAGTCGAATACACCCAGGATGTTCTCCATGAAGTAGGTGGTGGGGATAGCCGAGCCCAGCATGTTGCCACGGCCTTCCCAGCCGAGACCGCCTTGTTCGGCTTGGCTGAATGCCTCGCCCCAGGGGCTGTTCTGGGCACCGTTGCCACCGTCGAAGTGGTAGAGCACGTCTTCCCAGCCTTCGAGGGCCTTGTCTACGGTGGTGATAATCTCCTGGCAGGTAGCAGCGTTGTTGCTCCAGTTGGGCAGTTTGCGCAGCAGCAAGCGGGCCTTGAGGGCATATGCGTAGTGTTTCCACTTGTTCAGGTCACCGGCAAATACGCGGTCGATCGACGGGTCGATGGGGATGTTGGTGGCCGCTTCGGTATAAGCGGGGTTTTCGTACATGGCGATGAGATTGTCGATCTCCTGATACATCCAGTCGTAGATACTCTCTTGAGTATCGTATTTGGGGCTGTTCGACTCGTAGGCTTCGCTGCGGGGCATGTCGCCGAAGAGGTCGGTAGTCATCTGGGTAGACATGAGGCGCAGGGTGCGGGCCATCATTTCGAGGTTCCAGGCTTGCTCTGCGTGAGCACCGTCGATAATCTCTTTTGCATTGGCACCGATGTCGTAGAAGTGACGACGCCATTGCGGGTGGCGGTTCATGGTCAGGAAGTCGCCCCAGCCGGCTTTGTAGGCAAAGCTCGAGGTCTGGCTACGGCCGCCGGTCGTGAGGGTTTGTGAGAGGTAGGTGCCGTACTCGGCATGGTCGAATTGCAACTGAGCCGAGTAGAAGAGGACGATGGGGAATACCTGTTCGGGCAACACTTCGTGAGCGGCGTCCTCGTTGATGTTTTCATACAGCCAGTCTTCGCAACTGGTTGTACCCATCAGGCCGATTAACAATGATAATATGATATATTTATATTTATTCATGGCTCCTTATGTGTTAGAATGTTGCGTTGATAGTGAAGTTGAAACTGCGCGTGGCCGGGATGGACATGTTGTCGATACCCATCGTACCGGTACCATAGGCTGCCGAAGTCGAGATTTGCGGATCGGAGCCCGAGTAGCGGGTCAACAGGAAGAGGTTGCGGCCGGTAATCGAGGCTCTGAGCCCCTTGATGTAGGGGTTGCCTTTCTTGAGGAACCGGGAGAAGTCGTATCCTACGGTTACGTAGCTCAGACGCAGGTAAGAACCATCTTCGATGAAGTTGGAGCTTACGCCGTAGAAGTAGGTGTTCAGGTTGGTCTGGTTCAGTACGATAGGCGTGGTGTTGGGTACGTAGGTGCCGTCGGGTTGAGCGACAACGCCTTTGACTACTACCTCGCGGTTACGATAGTTCTCGAGCGACTTGTGCATGCCGTTGGTGAAGAGCGAACGGGCCGTGCCGTTGTACACGTCGCCACCTACGCGGCCGTCGAGCAGGAACGATACGGTGAGGTCTTTCCAGCGGAAGGTACTGCTCAGACCGAGCAGGAAGTCGGGTTCACGGTTACCGATGTATACGCTCTTGGCCGGGTCGATGATGGGGTAGCCATCTTCGTCGACAAGCACCTGACCGTCGGGCGAACGCATGTAGTCCTTACCCGAAATACCGGTAGTAGAGCCGTGCAGGTAGGCGGTGGTATAGATGTCGCTGAATTGAGTACCTTGAATTTCGCTCACATCCTCGGGCAACGATTTTACGACACCGCGGTTCAAACCGAAGTTGAGGTTGGCGGTCCAGTCGAAGTCGCGGCTGCGCAAGATGTCCTGGCTCAACGTGGCTTCGATACCGTGGTTCTCGATACTACCTTCGTTGCGTACTTGCAGGATGGTACCCGATGCCGGCGACACGCGCACGGTAACAATCTGGTTGTCGACCATCGTCGAGTAGTAGGCTACGTCGAGTCGGGTGCGGCTGTCGAAGAATCGCAGGTCGGCACCGATTTCCCACGACTTGGTCATCTCGGGTTCGAGCGTGATGGCGTAGGACGAGGTGGGGTCGATACTGTAACCGCCGTCGGGGAAGGTAGAACCTTCGCGGTAGGCTTTGGTAAACTTGTTGGGGGTAGCATCCTTACCTACTTGTGCCCAGTTACCGCGAATCTTACCGTAGCTGAACCAGTCGTTGCTCAGGTGGAAGAGTTCGCTGAAGATTAAACCGGCCGTAACCGAGGGGTAGAAGTAAGAGGACTGGTCGGCCTGTTTCAGCGTGGAGGAGCCGTCGTAACGTGCGGTTCCGCTCAACTGGGCGATGCCTTTGTAGTCGAACCGCAGTTCGCCGAAGTATCCGTATTTGTTTTTCTTCGAACGGAAGTAGTTGATGGGGTAGTCGCCCGTCTTCATCCAGTTCTCGGTGTTGGTGTTGTTGAAGCTGTAGTAGTCGCCCTCGAGCACGAACTCTTGTCCCGAGAGGGTGGCTTCGTAGCTGTTGTTGACCATGATTTCGGCACCGGCCAGGATGCTCATGTTGAGGTCTTTGAAGAGGTCTACGTTGTAGGTAGCCAAACCTTGTACGGTGAGCAGTTCGCCACGGCTGGGCTCAAATCGGTAATAGCCGTATTTGTAGAGGTATTTCGAGATTACGTTCTCGTCGAGCTCGTCTTTGTCGAAACGGGGTTTTCCGTAGGAGTCGGAGGTGGTGTAGCCCTTGTCGTAGGCAATCTTACCGGTGAAGGTAAGGTCTTTGATGGGAGTCCATTCGATCGACCCGTTCAGAATCATACGCGACGATTGCGATTCGCCCCAGTCTTCGTAGCGGCCCCAGTAGGGACTCACGCCGGCGGTAATCTTGTCGGCATCGGTCAGGGCGTCCCAGTTGTCGTAGCGACCGCCGTCGGCCGTGCTGTAAATCGGTTTGCCCAGCGGGGTCTTGTAGTTGCGCATGTCGTTGTTGATAGGCCAAGTATATACGCTGCTCATGTTGTTACCAAAGGAGCGCGACTTGGTGTCGATGTAGTTCAACGAAGCGTTTATCTTGACCCACTTGGTGGGGGTGAAGGTGGCTTTGATCAAGGCACCCATGCGGTCGCGGTAGTCTTCGGGAGCCACACCGTCGGTCGAGGTGTAGTTGAACGAGGCGTAGGCCGTGAACTTGTCGGTACCGCCCGATGCGTTTACGTCGTATTTCTGGTAGAGGCCCGTGCCCAGGAAGTTGCCTACGTTGTCGTAGGTGCGTTCGCCGGGTTTCAGCATGGGCCCCCAGCCACCGCTTACGCTGTTTTCCTTATAGAAACCGAGCGAGCCGGGTACATATTTCTGTTGGATTTTGGGTATCCGTACACTGTTGTCTATCTGTACGCTGGCGCTACCGTTTACGACAATTTGTCCGCTTTTACCGCTCTTGGTCGTAATCAGAATTACACCGTTGGCGGCCTCCGAACCGTAGAGGGCCGATGCGGCGGCACCCTTCAGCACGGTCATGTTTTCAATATCGTTGGGGTTGATGTCGCCGGCTGAGGTACCTCCACCACGCATGGGCATACCGTCGATGACGAACAGCGGCTCGTTGTTCTGCCCCGAGTTGATAGAGGAGATGGCACGAATGATAATCTGAGAGCTGGCGTTGGGCGAACCACCGCTGCCCGATACCGATACACCGGCAATCTTTCCTTGCAAGGAGTTGACGAAGTTGGCCGACTGTCCGGCGGTTACTTCATCGGCGTTCAGGCTTTGGACGGCGAAGTTCAACTTCTTTTTCTCTTCGCGGATACCCATGGCTGTTACCACTACCTCGTCCAGACGTTGGGAGGAGGAGCCTTGCAGCGTTACATTGATAACCGATTTTCCGTTGACTTGAACCGTTTGAGCCTGCATGCCCACATAGCTGACCGTGAGGCTTGCATTGTCGTTGACTTTAATAGAAAATTTCCCGTCTAAGTCGGTTGTCGTTCCTTGCGATGTGCCTTTGACATGGACCGATGCCCCGATGATGGGCAGCCCGTCTTCGGCCGACACAACGGTACCCGTTACGGTGCGTTGCTGAGCGAAACCTACCAGAGCAAATAGGGAAAATAACAGAAGTAGCACCTGTCTTCTCATAATACTGCTTGTTTGTTAATAATCAAGGTTAATAATACTCTCTTTATGTTGTAAAATTCATGGCCCGATCTTATATCCGCTTCGATTTAAATCAACATTTAAAACAATGGTAAAAGATTCGTTTCTTAAATTTTGTTATTTTAAGGGTTTGTGTTTTATTTTTCGTGTTTTACTTGTACAAATATAGCGTTCTATTTTGAAATCGAAAACTAAAATTCTTACTTTTTTTCGGCTTCTGTGCATTTTTAAGTATTAGAGTCATATTTTCACGAATATAAACATTAGTGAAAATTTGGGCTCTTCTCTCGGGTATTTTTCTAAAAATATATTCTTAATATATAACGCATTGGGCTCCTGTTTAAGAGGTTGCTCGTGTCGATGGGCAATTTGACCCTCTTTACATGGGGTGTCGGGGGTGGGCGATAGTGGGGCTGGAAGAGGGGCGACTGCCGTGCTTGGGGCACAAGAGGGGCAGGCAGAGTGGTATCGAATCGAAAGAGTGGTGTGAGCAGGGCACCAGGCTCTTTTAAAATGTTCGTTTATAGCTTAATCCCTCTTTGGGTATTGTAGCGGACGAGCCTGTAAGGTGCCTGGAAATAGCAAGGGCTGCGCCGAAACGAAAGTTCCCGGACACAGCCCCTGACCTTGTGGTTATGGTTTTCTCGTGTTTTGCTTTAGAACTTGAGGGTGATGTCGACGCCGAAGGTGATGGGCCGTCCGCTCTGTACGAAGCTGTTGGGCGAAGCCAGGTTTTCGGCATTCATTGTTTCGAAATAGAAGGCCTGGTAGTGGCGGTTCAGCAGGTTGCGGCCCCAGAGTTTCAGGTCGGCATATTTACCCGAGAGTAGAATCGAGGCGTTTACCAGCCCGTAGAAGTTTTGGGCGGCATCGTTGGCCTCGGTCCAGTAGATTTTGCCCTGGCCCAGGTATTGCAGCTCGAAGGTGACGTCGGTCTCGCGGTCGATGGGCAGCGAGTAGGCTCCCGAGAGGGCGAGGGTATGGGCCGGAGCAAAGGGCACGAAGTTGCCCTTGTAGTCGTTCTCGCCGTCGTTGTAGTCGCGGAAGGTGGCGTGGGTATAGCCATAGCTGGCCGAGAGCAGCAGGTGATTGGTGGGGGTGGCGCGCAGGGCGGCCTCGAGTCCGTAGCTGGCGGTGCGGCCCGAGTTCTTGGTCACGCGGCCGTATCCGCTCACGGCGGCAATCTGCTGGTCGCGGCAGTCGATGTAGAAGAGCGAGAGGTCGGCAAAGAGGTAGTGGTCGATGAGTTGCGAGCGTCCGCCTATCTCGTAGTTCCAGCTATGCTCGGGCTTGTAGGCGATGGCACTGTTCACGTCGGTCGAGCTCTCGAGCGAGGGCATGCCTGCCGGGGCGCTGCGGCTCACGATGGGGCGCGAGCCGGTATTGCCGCCCCCCGTTCCGCCGCCGGGGTTGCCGCCGCCCATGCTCTTCATCAGCTCGCTCATCATGCGGGTGCGTATCTGCGACTGGATGAGGTTGGAGAACATCTGGAAATTGTAGCCTCCCGAGCGGTATCCCCGGGTGGCCGAGGCGTAGACGAAGCTCTTGTTGTCGATGTTGTATTTCAATTCGAATTTAGGCGAGAGTTCGAGGGTCTCCATCGACTCGCGTCCGTCGATGCCCAGCGGCAGAGAGAAGGGTTGGTTGATGACCATGGGCCGTCCGCCGGCATTGATCGAGACCTGTGCATTGCCCGAGAGGGGCGATGTGGCGTGGGTGTGGTGGTAGATGCGGGCCCGCTCGTAGTCGAGGCGCAACCCCACGGTGGCCGAGAGGCCGTCGACGAATATGCGGTTGAGCGTAGCCTGCCCGAATGCCGCTGCACCGTAGGTGGGGGTCTTGTAGATACCGTCGATGTAGAGGTTGGGGTTGTCGATGGCTACGGTGATGTCGGGCATGCCGGCCAGGGCGGGGTTCTGCTTGAGGGCCGCCAGTTGGTTGTTGGTCTGTTGGGTGATGAGCAGGTCGATGCCGTCTTGCTTGAAGTCGACGGGTCCCTGCGTGTGGATGTCCTGATAGAAGCCGAAGAGGCCGCCTACCCACTCCCACCGTTTACCCTGGTGCGACTTGATGGCAAACTCCTGCGAGACGGCGTGCATCTGCTGTTTCTGTTGCAGGGTGAAAATCGAGAGGGTGGTAAAGTCCTGGTCGAGGTGCATGTCGTCGTCGAGGTACTGGTAGCCGGTGGTCGAGGTGAAGATGAACCGGTCGTGGATGTATTGTGCCGATAACCCCGAGGTGAGGAGATCGCGGCGGTACGAGGCCTCGTCGTTGTAGGCGATGTCGCCGGTCTTGTGCTGAGCCTTGTCGTAGTAGGCGTAGGGGTATCCCTGCTGGTCGCTGCTCTCGTAGTCGCCGGTGAGGCTCAGTTTCCACCGTTGGCTGGCCCGCCAGTCGATCTGGATGCGGCCGCCGCCCGACCGGGTACTGCCGCTGTTGCGGTGGGTATACTGGTTTTTGAAGTAACCTTCGTCGCTGCGGTAACGGGCGTTGAGGGCCACGGCCAGATTGTCGGTAATCTTTTGGCTGGTCGAGGCGTTCACTCCCCACAAGTTGTAGTTGCCGAAGCTCAGCTTCACCTTGGAGCCCTGCTTCTCGAGGGGCGAGAGGGTTTTGATGGCGACGAGCCCCGCCATGGTATTGCGGCCGTAGAGGGTGCCTTGCGGCCCCTTCAGTACCTCGATGTGGGCGATGTCGGCAAAGTCGAAGTCGAAAGCGCTCTTGTCGAGGTAGGGTATGTTGTTGACGTAGAGCCCCACGGCCGGCGAGTTGATGCGCGAGCCGATGCCCCGGATGTAGGCCGACGAGATGAGTTTCGATCCGTAGTCGGGGATGAAGAGGTTGGGCACGAGGGTCGAGATGTCTTTGACCGAGTGGATGTTCATGCGGTCTACCTGCTCGGTATCGAGGTACGAGATGGAGCCGGGAAACTCAAACAGGTTCGATTCCCACTTGGGGTTACTGATGATGGTGACGGCATTCAGGTTGTAGAGGCGGTTCCCCAGCGAGTCGGTGGTGACGGGAGCGGGATCGGCCGTAGCCGCGAACGTGGAAAGGAGCCCTAAGGCCGGGAGCAAAAATCTTTTCATAAATCTTGTTTACCTTGCCGGGAGGCACAGCGGTGGAACCTCCCCGTGAATTAACGGTGGCAAAGTAACATCGGAAAAGTGGTTGTCGCAATCCTCACTAATAGTGATTTTTTGGGAGCGTCGACCCTACAAAAAGAGCAGCAGGCTGAAGGCCATGACCGCCATGCCGGTGATGACGCCGCCTATGCCGTAGTGGTGATGGCCGTATTTCTCGGCGCCGGGCAGCAATTCGTCGAACGAGATGAAGACCATGATACCCGAGACGAAGGCCAGCAGCAGGGCGTGGATGAGGGGGGTCCAGAAGGGGAGCAGGAAGAGGAAGCCGATGAGGGCCCCTACCGGCTCGGCCAGACCCGAGGAGAGCGAGTACCAGAAGGCTTTCTTGCGGCTGCCCGTGGCCTGGTAGATGGGTACCGACACGGCTATGCCTTCGGGTATGTTGTGTATGGCGATGGCCACGACTATGGGGATGGCGATGTCGAGGTTGCCCAGTGCCGAGGCGAAGGTAGCAAGCCCCTCGGGGAAGTTGTGGATACCGATGGCCAGCGCCATGAGCACTCCGGTGCGTTGCAACCGGCGGGTGTCGGAGAGCTCCTCGACACGGTGTATCTCGTGCGGGTTCTCGTCTTCGGGGATGAGGAAGTCGATGAGGGCGATAAACGAGGTGCCGGCAAAGAAGGCGGCCAGCATGCAGATGTGGGCCATGCGCGGGCTCATCTGCTGGCCCAGCATGCCCAGTGCCTCGGGCATCAGCTCCATGAACGAGATGTAGACCATGACTCCGGCCGAGAATCCGAGGGCGGCCGAGAGAAACTTGGTGTTGGTGCGCTTGGCAAAAAAGGCGATGAGGCTCCCCACGCCGGTCGATAGCCCGGCGATCATCGTCAGCACGAAGGCCAGGAGGATCGAACTTGTTTCCATAATCTTCAATATAAAAAGGTGTGGGGGGAGCGGTGCCGGCGCCGGGAGTCCGGGCAGGGGGCATCCCCTCGTGTCGAGGCGACAAATGTAATGTATTAAATGGCTTTACGGTCGAAATCGAATAATAAAAATAACAAAAAAGAGCAAGATATGTTAGGAACAAACCGCACGCTCTGTGTATCTTTATCGCCGCAAAGTAGAGATTATGCAAGAGTATAACGAAGATATTGTCATCGAGCAACTACAAAATCCGGCTACCGTGCGTCAGGCTTTTGCCCGGGTGGTAGAGCGGTACAGCCAGCCGCTCTACTGGCAGATACGGAAGATGGTGCTTTCGCACGACGACGCCAACGATTTGTTGCAGAATACCTTTTTGAAGGCTTGGGGCAGCATCGAATACTTCAGAGGCGACGCCAAGCTCTCGACCTGGCTCTACCGCATAGCCGTGAACGAGACCCTCACCTTTCTGGCCAAGGAGCGCGAGCTGCGCAACCTCAAGGCCGACGATGCCGACGACTTCCTGCTGCTCAATATCGAGAGCGACGAATACTTCGACGGCGACCGGGCCCAGCGGCTGTTGCAGGAGGCCATCGTGCGGCTGCCCGAGAAGCAGCGGCTGGTCTTCAACATGCGCTATTTCGACGAGATGAAATACGAGGATATGTCCGAAATCATGGGTACCTCGGTGGGTGCGCTCAAGGCCTCGTATCACCATGCCGCCAAAAAAATAGAAGAATATCTGCATGAACATATTTAAACCTTTTCATTCATTTCCCGTCTAACAAACAAAAGGTGTAGCTATGGAAAAGAAGAGTCCCATATTAGATGAAATCGGCCGGAAACACGGTATGAAGGTTCCGGAAAACTATTTTGCCGATTTCACCGAGAAGATGGTCGAGAGTCTGCCCGAGCGGGAGTTCCCGATGCCCGAGCAACCTACGCTGTGGCTGCGGGTAAGGCCGTGGGTCTATATGGCCGCCATGTTTGCGGGCGTGTGGCTCATGCTCAAGATGTTTACCGGTATCTTCTCGGTAGAGAAAGGCGAGACCCCTCAGGTAGAGATGACCGCCTCGGCACCCGAAGAGGGTACCGTCGAGGAGGAGTGGTTTGCCCACTACGTCGACGATTACACGGCGTATGAGATGCTGTATACCGAGGGCGATTATTAACAAGAATGGAACGAACATTGGTTATGAAGAAAGTAGTTTTGATAATGTGGGTAATCCTCGTCTGCGGATTGCCCTTGTCGCTGGCGGCTCAGAACAAGGCCGGCAAATCGAATGAACAACGCAAGGCCCAGTATGAGCAGTTCTGCCAGTTCCGTCGCGATTACATGACGAAGCAAATCGGGCTCACCGACCAGGAGGCCCAGCAGTTCTTTACCCTCTATGAAGAGCTGGAGTCGAAGAAGTGGAAAATCGACAAGGAGGCTCGCGACTTTGCCCGCAAGGTAGCTCATGCGAAGGGTACCGTATCGGATACCGAGTATGAAAAAGCCGCCCAGGCTCTGCTCGAGAAAGACGAGAAGATGGCGCAGCTCGACCGCGAGTATTACGACAAGTTCAAGAGCTTCCTCTCGAGCGAGCAGCTCTTCAAGTTCAAGAATGCCCAGATGAAGTTCCCGCGTGCCATGATGAAGTGGCATGGTGGAAAGAACGGCCAGCACAAGGGGCGGGGCAAATAACCCGCAGCGTCCGGCCCGGGCGCGGGCGGGGCGCATGACAAGATAACGAAAGAGGGATTTCTACCGGTGTGGTGGAAATCCCTCTTTTGTTGTTTGCGGGTCAGAGGCTGCACGGTCAGCGCACGAGCACCTTCTCGCCGTGGCTGCCGATGCGTACGATATAGAGCCCGGCAGGAACGCCCGTCGCCTGCCACTCGATGCGAGAGCCCGGGGTGGTCTCGACGGTAGCGTCGTAGCGTACGATGCCGTCGGGGCTGGTCAGTACGATGCGGGTACGGCCGGCCTGTTCGGTAAAGAGAATGCCGTCGCGATAGAGACGGTAGGGTTTACCGGCAGAGGTCGGACGGTCTATGCCGCTGGGCGACAACACCTCGCCGATACCGGCCAGGGCGTCAATCTTGCCATAGCCGTAGACCGGGTTGGGGCAGGTGCCCGTGTAGCTGTCGGAGCGGGCGGTCTTTTTCAGAATCAGTTGAATATCCTCGGGCGATAGCTCGGGGTTGGCCTCGAGCCAGGTGGCTATGACTCCGGCCACGAAAGGCGAGGCCTGCGAGGTCCCCGTCATCTGCCCCCAGAAGTAGCTCTTCCCGTCGAGGGTAGCCGAGGCTACGGTGTTGGCGCTGCTCTCCTTGTAGTAGTCGGAGTAGGACGACACGGCACTGAATATCATGCCGCCGGGGGCCGTTACGTCGGGTTTTACCCGTCCGTCGGCGCTCGGGCCGCAGCTCGAGGTGTAGTTAATCTTGTTCAGCGGGTAGTCGATGAGCATCGATTGCTTGTTGCCCGAGTAGTTGGTCCAGACGTTGCGGGTGGTGTAGTTGCCCACCGAGATGGTGCGTCGGCCGGTACCACCCAGTTCGCCCAGCGTGTATTCGGTGTCGTAGCTCACGTGCGAACTCTTGCCGTTGTCGGTGAACTGTCCGCTGTTCTTGTCGGTCCACAGGTCGATGTGCTGGGGTTGGCCCTCGACGCTTACCTCGATATTATATCCTTTCAGGTTCAGGTTGTTGAGGGCAATCCGATACATGCGTCGCGAGCCGTTCCACAACTCGGTGTAGCAGGCAATCTCGCCCCCTTCGGAGTAGTTGTAGTCGTCGGGTACGGCAAAGCTCTGGTCGGCACCGTCGGCCGTACAGCTCCATACCGCGGCCCCTTGCGAGTCGGTGAGCGAGAGGGTCACGGCAAAGCCGTCGGTCTGCCCCCAGACCTCGAAGGTATTCGATTCGTAGCCCGTAGGTTTGAAGTAGGTACGCACCGGGGTAGAACCGTCGGTCAGCGTCATCGAAGCGTGAGCCTTGTTTTTGGCATCGTTGCCGATCGAGCCTACCAGAATGTGCCCCTTGTCCACCAGTGCGTCGATGGCCTGGTCGAAGAGCGAGGTTCCGTCGTGCGGCCCGTACGAGGTATTCAGGCTGATGTTGACTACCGCCGGGCAGCCGATGGAGTCGGCATAGCTGAAGATGTACTGGATGCCGTTGAGAATGTCGGTATCTTCGAGCGTCGAGCCCACCATCACCAGGCGGGCATCGTAGGCCACGCCGTAGTAGGGGTTGCGGTCGAGCGACGTGGTGGCCGAGGTCTGTACGGGGCCGAAGTATCCGCCGCCCGCGATACCGGCCACGTGGGTGCCGTGGGTCTGCTCGGCGTTGTCGGTACCCTCGGCGAGGATACTCTCGCGGGTGGTCAAGAGCCGGTCGTTCATCTGGTTCCAGAATCGCACGATACGCAAGGTATCGCCTTCGGCCGAGCGGAAGGCCGGGTGGGCCACATCGAAGCCCGAGTCGACGAATCCCAACACGACACCTCTCCCCGTGAAGGGCGAGACAAGTGATTCGCCGCTCTGTACTTGGTTGACGAAGGTCTCGCTACGGGCCTGGTCGAGCGACGGGGTGGCCTGGCGCGAGAGTTCGGCCCGCAGGACAAACGGCTGTTGCAGCAATCGGTCGAGCTGGGCGCGGTCGGTCTGCACGGTGTAGAAGCCATGGCCCAGCGATACGCACGAGCGGGCTCCGGCCGCAAGCAGGTCGGCCTCGGTAGCCGAGGCATCGCACTGGAGCAGGAGCCGCAAGGGAACCTCCCGGGTTGTCGATTTCAGACGGGTATCGGTGTGTCGGGTCTGGTCGAGCATTTGACGCGACGAGGCCGACAACTTGGAGTCGTCGGCCCGGCAAGCCAGGCCGTTGAGCAGGAGAGCTCCTGCCAGCAGCATGGCGCAGCAATGAATTTTGTTCATGGGTTAGGCTTTAGAGGGCGCACACCTTGCAGGTGTTGTTCCCTATTTTTACAAGATAGATTTGACCCGGAGCGAAGGGGAAGGCATACAGCCCGTTGTTGGTCTGTCCCAGGCTGACCAGTCGGCCGTCGGTGGTGTAGATGGCAACCGGCAGCGATTCGTTCTGGTTGACCGAGAAGCCTTCGCGGGTAACCGTCAGTTCGAATTGAGCCGACGTAGCCTCGTCGATGCCCGAACCGTATACCACGGCCACATCGTCGATGTAGAGGTAGTTGCCTTCGGCTACTTCGAGCGGTTGGTCGGGTTGTTTGCTCAGGTAGTTCGAGGCGCAGAAGACGATGTTCATCTTCTCGGGCGTTTCGTCCGAGAGGTAGTCGATGGTTACCTCTTGCGTTTCGAAGGCGTCGATGTCGTTGTCGATGGTGAGCGAACCCGACCCGATGAGGGTGGCTCCGGCATTACCGGCCAGTACGGCGCTCATCTCGTCGGTGTGCGAGGCACCGCTGATGTCGGTCGACGAGGCGCTGCCTTTCCACAGATATACGGCGATGTGGGCGGCATCGTCGATGTCGCTGGTGGGGGCGTTGTAGTATTGGGCCTTGAAGGTAATCTTCTGGGGACGGGCCGTGAACTCCACGCCGCCGTCAACGCCCAGGTCGCCGGTAGCTGCCGTGTAGTAGGTGGTGTTTACATAGAGCCAGGGGGTGCCCAGCGACAGGATGCCGGGAATCACGTAGCCTTGTTTCGTGCCGAATGCGATGGACCCGGCAAAGGTGTTTTCGATGATGGGGTAGGCATCGGTGTCGTTGCCACCCTTGGAGACCGTGCCGGCTTTCATGCTGACGAAGCCGCCCACGTTGGAGTAGAGTGAGTGCCAGCCTGTGGGTTGTTCCTTTTGGCTGCCTCCGTCGCTCTCCCAGGCGCCGTTGAAGTTATCGCCCGAGAACTCTTGAGCCCGGGCAGGGAATAAAAATACGATGCAGCAACTTAAAATAAGATAAAAATTCTTCATAATCCTATCCTCCTAAATAAAATTGTAATAATAGTCCTATTTTTGCGCCGGCAAAGTAAAGAATAAAAGTTGTTATTTTGGAAAGAGGAAAAGGAAAATAGTAGTAATATTTAATAATTAAGGTTTATGAGAAAGAAATTTGCTTCGTATTTCTGCATATTTATGTCACTTTTTGTTTTTGCGGCATGCAGCGAAGATTCACAAAAAAGCGAAGAACCCACGGTAACCCCTCCGGGCGGTGACGATACGACCGTTTATTGGGAGACAACCTATGCCGACCTCTCGGCCCTGGTGAACCAAGGTATCGACGAGGTGTGGAGTGCAGCTGCCGGTGCTACGGTAGATCAGGAGAATCGCACCCTCTATGTGCAGGACCAGAAGGGCAACCGGTATAAAGCCACGGTTGCGGTCGACGGTACTACCGTGACCTCGATCGTGATGGAGCTTGCCGGACAGTCGGCCGGACAGGATGCTGCCGTTTGGGAGAGTCTGGTCACTTCGTTCCGCGACCTGAAACTGGGTACGTTCCTGGGAACGAAATTCAAGGATTACACGACCGGCGAAGGGGGTGTGAAGCAGACTACCGAGGAGACTCTGCCGCTGTTGACCTCCGAGGCCAATATGCTTATCTTCCCCATTTTCGGCATTCAAAAGACGGTTTACTGCTGTCCCGTGATGGACAAGGATAAATTCAGGGTAGAGCTCTGCCGCAACTATCTGGCCCTCGATTTCAGTACGCTGGGCCGCTATGTGGGCGGTAACATCGACGAGGTGCTGCAAGAGTATTACGCCATCGGCAACAAGGTTCTCTTCGGTACCGCCATGTCGTATATCTATTTCGACAGTGCTATCGATGCCAAGGGCAACAGCTACACGGCCTACTTCGACTCGGACAAGACTCTGGAGACGATTCTCGAAATCTCGGTCTATGTACCCGAGAACGACCAGACCATCACCCGGTGGAAAGATATGCTCGAGAATTATGCCGACTACAATCTGGGTACCCTCACCTCGATTTATGTGACCGATGCCTTCGGCGACAAGGTGCAAGACCTGGCCGATGCTCAGGCTGCCTTTGACCTCTACGAGACCAACGGTCGTGCCAACGGTATCATTGCCACCTTCACAACGGCTTACGGCTCCAACTCGTTGATTCTGAATAAAGACTATTGCTACGTGATTTTGCGCAAGTAAAACGCTTGAAACATAGATTTTGTATGAAACGTCGCAACGCTCGGGGGTATCCCTCCGGGCGTTGTGTTTTTTGTGCCGGCTGGGGCCGCCGAAAGAAAAACCGGCGCGATGATGAACAAAACGGGTAGAGGCTTGTTTTAGAGATACAGGCACCGCTCTTGTGTGCCGGTCGGGACACTGTGGTTTTCGCTCTCCCGTGAACCGTTCCGCACCGTGAGGTGTTTTCTATATATACTGTGTTATGTGTGTGACAGCGGAGGAACCGCAACTCTCGTGAGCTGCGATTCCCCCGCTCTGTGTAAATTGTTCCGATGTGAGTATTGGGCGAGCCGGGAACTTTTGTACCTTTGTGGTGAAACAATAATTCGAATAACTTGTGTCGCTATTAGCACTTTTTGTTTTGGCGGTGGGGCTGTGTATGGACAGCTTTGCCGTATCGCTGACTTCGGGCGTGCTGCTGAAGCCCTTCAAATGGTCGCGGGTCTTGAAGATAGCCGCCTTTATGGCTCTGTTTCAGGGGGGCATGCCGCTCATCGGCTGGGCTCTGGGCATCGGTTTCAAAAGCTATATCGAGGCGTATGACCATTGGGTGGCCTTCGGGGTGTTGCTCTTCCTGGGAGCGAAGATGATTTGGGAGGGCTGGCCTCGCAAAAACGAGGAGGAGCCCTGCTGCATGGACCCTTCGGATACGCGTACGCTCGTGGGGCTTTCGCTGGCTACGAGCATCGATGCGCTGGCGGTGGGCATCTCGTTTGCCTTCCTCAACATGTCGATGCTGCTCCCTACGATTGTCATTGCCGGTGTCACCTTTGTATTCTCGATTGCCGGGCTGTGGGTGGGCCGCCAGTTTGGTCGCCGCATACATAACTATGCCGAGGTGCTGGGTGGGGTGATTCTCATCGGCCTGGGGATAAAAATTCTGTTGGAACATATCTATTTTTAAGAGTCGGTTATGGATAGACGATATGCACGTTCGTGGGTAGCGGTGGTCCTGTTTCTGGTGGTCTTTCTGGTGGCCAGCACGATGCGCCGTTGCGAAAAGAATACCTACCAGTATGACGAGGGGCTCATCTTCGGTACCTTCTACCACATCACCTATCGGTCGGACGAGTCGTTGGCCGAGGCCATCAAGCAGGAGCTCCTGCGGTTCGACGGTTCGCTTTCGCCCTTCAACGACACGTCGCTCATCACGCGGGTCAACCAGGGTGTTCCGGTCGAGACCGATGCGTGGTTCGAGCATGTCTTTACCGCCTCGCAACAGGTCTATCGTCGCACGGGCGGAGCCTTCGACCCCACGGTATCGCCGCTGGTCAATGCCTGGGGATTCGGGTTCAAGAAGGGTATCTTCCCCGACTCGACGCAGGTCGACAGTCTGCTGGCCCATGTGGGCATGAACAAGCTCTCGCTTGAGAACCATCGGGTGGTCAAGAGCGACTCGCTGGTGACCCTCAACTTCTCGGCCATTGCCAAGGGGTATGCCTGCGACGTGATAGGACAGTTGCTTACCGACCGCGGTATCGACGACTACATGGTCGAAATCGGTGGCGAGATGGTGGTGCGCGGCCGCAATCCCGAGGGGAAGCCCTGGCGGGTAGGGGTGAACCGCCCGACCATCGAGGATGGCGAGGCCGGTACCATCGAAGAGGTATTGCAGATGACCGGGGGCGGACTGGCTACCTCGGGCAACTACCGCAACTACCGCGTGGTCGACGGCAAACGCATTGCCCACACCATCGACCCGGTGACGGGCTATCCCGTGCAACACTCGCTGCTGAGTGCTACGGTGCTGGCCCCCGACTGCATGACGGCCGACGCCTACGCCACGGCTTTCATGGTGATGGGGCTCGAGCGCAGCCGGGCACTGGTCGATTCGCTGCCGGGCATCGAGGCGCTCTTCCTCTACCAGAATCCTACCGATACGGCTCGCATCGACTGCTGGGTGACTGCCGGCATGCAGAAACTGATCTTGAAAAAGTAAGATAACCCGGATAATAAGAAGATTGCCATGAAACGATTTTGGAGAGAAACACCGGCATGGTTTTTCCTGCTTGCCTCTTTTGTGGTAGGTGTGTGGATACAGTTCGACAACCGGGGCGAAGTGCCCCTGCACTTTAATGCCCGGGGCGAAGTGGATAGCTGGGGCGATGCCTCAACGGCACTTCTGCTGCCCGCGATAGCTCTGGTGCTGTATGGACTGCTCACCTGGGTGCAGCATCACCCCCGGCATTGTAACTATCCGGTCGAGATAACCGACGAGAACCGGGAGCAGGCCTATCGCCAGATGTCGCGCATCGTCTACCGCATCAAGGTTCTGGTCATGGCTCTCTTCCTCTACCTCACGCTGGGGGTAGCCCAGGTGGTGGAGATTAGTTTCTTCCTGATTCTGGCTATTGCTCTGGCCGTTCCCTTTATCATCGTGACCGGCTGGTCGCAAGTGGGCAAAAACAAGTGAGGCCAAGCTGCTTTTGCGCTTCGCCTCACGGCTATCTCAATGAAATAAGATTGTCGGGTTTCAGTTGTGCAGCGTGAGGGTAATCTCGCCGCTGAGCGAACAGTTCATGTTCTCCTTGACCACCTTCGAGGGGTATTCGTGACCGAAGAGGAACATCAGCTTGGTGAGCACCGCCTCGGTGGTGCTGTCGTATCCGCTTACCACGCCGGCATTTTCGAGCTTGCTGCCCGTGCCGTAGCGGCTCATCTGCACGGTGCCGCCCATGCACTGGCTCACGTTGACGATAACGATACCCTTGTCTACCGCCTCCTTGAGCAGGTTGAGGAACCACTCCTTGACCGGTGCGTTGCCCGACCCGAAGGTTTCGAGCACGACCCCCTTCAGTCCCGGGATGTTCAGTATCGAGCGTACGGTCTGCTCCGAGATGCCGGGGAAGAGTTTCAGCACCACGATGTTGGTGTTCATCAGGTAGTGGGGACGCAGCGGTTTGTGGGTGACGCGGGCGATCTGGTTCTCGTCGTAGTGGATGTGCACGCCCACCTGGGCCAGCGGCGGGTAGTTGGTCGACACGAAGGCGTTGAAACTCTCGGCACTGATTTTGGTGGTGCGGTTGCCGCGCAACAGGTGGTTGCCGAAGAAGATGCACACCTCGGGTACCAGCGGTTCGCCGGCGCTGTTTTTGGCGGCAGCTATTTCGATGGCGGTGATGAGGTTCTCCTTGCCGTCGGTGCGCAGCATGCCGATGGGCAGTTGCGAGCCGGTGAGGATGACGGGCTTGTTGAGGTTCTCGAGCATGAAGCTCAGGGCCGAAGCCGTGTAGGCCATTGTGTCGGTACCGTGCAGCACGACAAAGCCGTCGAACAGGTCGTAGTTGTCGGCGATGATGTGCACGAGTTTCACCCACGAGTCGGGTTCGATTTCCGACGAATCGATGGGGGGCTCGAATTGTACGGTCGAGATGGAGAATCCGAGTTGTCTCAACTCGGGGACCTTGTCGAGGAGATGGTGAAAGTTGAACGGTTCTAGACTTCCCGTCTGGCTGTTCTCTACCATTCCGATGGTACCACCGGTGTAAATGATAAGAACCGATGTTATATTTTCAGACATACACAATGGTTTTACAAAGTGAAACAAGCGTGTGCCGCCATGTTCCGGAGGCGATGCAACTTTGCACCCCAGCCTCCTGTTTGGCTCTACAAAAATAATCATTTGCGGGAGAAAATAACATTTTGTCGAGTAAAAACTTTGCGATTCCTTGAACGAAGGGTTGTTTCGTGGCAAAAAGTCAATTTCAAAATGTCGTTTAAAAACCCGCTGAAAATATAAAATTGTAAAACGAACAGGATTATTTTAAATCATTTTGTGATTGTCCGACTGGAAAATCAAAAAAAAGATTACTTTTGCAAAACAAGAGATGTTTTATATCAATCTGGCCGGCCTCCCCGCCGTTTGTGAAACGTAGGGGCGTCGGTTCCGAAAAAGAGAACGCCATGATCGAACGGCTGTATATCTTATTTTGTAACTGCATGCACGCAACGGGTACCACCCCTTAGGGGGGCGGATGTTGTTTTTTTGCGTCGATAGACCGTTGCGATATAGTTTTTCAACCAAATTTTTTTTGAACGGGTGTGGCTTGCTCTCTCTCCAGAGGGTGCGGGGCTGCGCCGATAGAATAGTGCAGATATGAAAGTATTGAAATTCGGAGGCACTTCGGTAGGTTCGGTCGAGAGCATGTCGAGTGTCAAACAGATAGTAGAGAGTTGTCACGAGCCGGTTATCGTCGTGGTGTCGGCTCTGGGTGGAATTACCGACCGCCTGATCGAGACCGCCCGGATGGCCGTGGTGGGCGGTGATGGCTATGAGAGCCACTTCAGAGCCATTGTCGAGCGGCACAAGGCGATGGTACAGCAGGCCGTAGAGCCGGCGAAACAACTCGAACTGCTGGCCCTTATCGACCCGCTGTTGGGCGAGCTGGGCAATATCTTCAGGGGGGTGTCGCTCATCAAGGACCTCTCGACCAAGACGCTCGACACGATTGTGAGTTACGGCGAGCGGCTCTCGTCGCTCATCGTGAGTCGGGTCATCGAGGGGGCGGTTCACTACGATGCCCGCTTTTTCATCAAGACCAGCCGCCAGTATGGTAAGCACATTGTCGACTTCGACGAGACCAACAAGCTGGTAAAACGCTACTTTGCCGAGTTGCCCCGGGTGGCCGTGGTGCCCGGCTTCATCGCGTCGGACCGCATCACGGGCGATGTGACCAACCTCGGCCGGGGTGGGTCGGACTACACGGCATCCATCCTGGCTACGGCGCTCGGTGCCTCGCAACTCGAAATCTGGACCGATGTCGACGGCTTTATGACGGCCGACCCGCGGGTTATCAACACCGCTTATGTCATCGAGCACCTCTCATTTACCGAGGCGATGGAGCTCTGTAACTTCGGGGCGAAGGTCATCTACCCGCCCACCATCTATCCGGTATTTCACAAGAATATCCCTATCCTCATCAAGAATACGTTCAACCCGTCGGCCCCCGGTACCCTCATCTCGGCCGACCATTCGCACTTCGAGGGGAAGGCCATCAAAGGCATCTCGTCGATCAACGACACCTGCCTCATCACCCTCTCGGGCATGGGCATGGTGGGGGTAATCGGTATCAACTCGCGCATCTTCAACACCTTGGCTCGGTCGGGGGTCAGTGTCTTTCTGGTGTCGCAGGCTTCGTCGGAAAACAATACCACCTTTGCCGTGCGCAATGCCGATGCCGATGTGGCCGTGCGGGTGCTGCGCGAGGAGTTCAAGGGCGAGATGGCCGTGGGCGAAATCTCTTCGATCGAGGCCGAGAAGGAGCTGGCTACCGTGGCTATCGTGGGCGAGAACATGAAACACACGCCCGGCATTGCGGGCAAGCTGTTCAACGTGCTGGGCCGCAACGGTATCAATGTGATAGCCTGTGCACAGGGGGCGTCGGAGACCAACATCTCGTTTGTCATTGCCCGCGACAGTCTGCGCAAGGCTCTCAACGTCATACACGATTCGTTTTTCCTCTCCGAGTCGCAGGTGCTCAACCTCTTTGTGGCTGGGGTGGGGACCGTGGGGCGCGACCTGCTGAAACAGATTTGCAAACAGCAGCAGCGGCTGCTCGAGACCAAGGCCTTGCAGTTGCGGCTGGTGGGTATCGCCAACTCGCGCAAATGTCTCTTCGACCGCGAGGGTATCGACATCGAACATGGCATCGAGTTGCTCGACCGCGAGGGTACACCCTCTTCGCCCCAGCGGCTCAAGGACGAGATTATTGCCATGAACATCTTCAACTCGGTATTTGTCGACTGCACGGCCAGCCCCGACATTGCCGCGCTGTATCGCTCGCTGCTCGACCACAACGTGTCGGTGGTGGCCTCAAACAAGATTGCCGCTTCGGGCTCGTACGACCTGTACCGCGAGCTGAAGCAGACCGCCCGCAAGCGCGATGTGAAGTACCTCTTCGAGACCAACGTGGGGGCGGGGCTGCCTATCATCAATACCATCAACAACCTCATCAACAGCGGCGACAAGATACTCAAGATCGAGGCGGTTGTCTCGGGTACGCTCAACTACATATTCAATGTGGTGAGTGCCGAGGTGCCCTTGAGTCGGGCGGTGCGCATGGCGCAGGAGGCGGGGTACAGCGAGCCCGACCCCCGTATAGACCTGTGTGGTCAGGATGTCATCCGCAAACTGGTGATACTGGCCCGTGAGGCCGGCTACCGGGTGGAGCAGAGCGATGTAGAGAAGCATCTCTTCATTCCCGAATCGTACTTCACCGGGAGCCTCGACGACTTCTGGAGGGCGATTCCCGACTACGATGCCACCTTCGAGGCCTATCGCCGGCAGGTGGCCGAGCGGGGACGGGTGCTGCGCTTTGTGGCCACGCTCGACCACGGCAAGGTGGAGGTGGGGCTGCGCGAGGTCGATTCGGCCCATCCCTTCTACCACCTCGAGGGGAGCAACAACGTCATTTCCATTACCACCGAGCGGTACCGCGAGTATCCCATGGTTATCAAGGGCTACGGAGCCGGGGCCGAGGTGACGGCTGCCGGTGTCTTTGCCGATATAATAGGAATTGCCAACATTCGATAAAAAAATGAGTTTGTCATGAAACACATCATAGTATTGGGCGACGGCATGGCCGATGAGCCCATCGAGGAACTGGGCGGACGCACGCCCCTGCAGGCTGCCGATACGCCCGCCATGGACTGGCTGGCCGCTCACGGTCGTTGCGGAATGTTGAAAACCGTACCCGAAGGCTACCATCCCGGCAGCGAAATCGCCAATCTGGCGGTGCTGGGCTACGACCTCGACCGCGTATTTGAGGGGCGGGGCTCGCTGGAGGCGGCCAGTATGGGGGTCGACATCGAGCCGGGCGAGATGGCCATGCGCTGCAACCTCGTCTGTATCGAAAACGGCCTCATCAAGAACCACTCGGCCGGTCACATCACGACCGCCGAGGCCGGCGAACTCATCGATTTCCTGCAACGGGAGTTGGGAGGCGGCGATGCCAATTTCTACCGCGGGGTATCGTATCGCCATCTGCTCAAGCTCAAGGGGGGCGACAAGCGGGTCGACTGCACCCCGCCGCACGATGTGCCCGGTACCCCCTTCCGCGACGTGATGGTGCGCCCTCTGGTGCCCGAGGCCACGGCTACAGCCGACCGCCTGAACGAGCTGATTCTGCGCTCGCAGCAGATTTTGCCCTCGCACCCCGTGAACCTGCGGCGTGTGGCCGAGGGGAAAGACCCCGCCAACAGCATCTGGCCCTGGTCGCCGGGTTACAAGCCCAGCATGGAGACTTTGGCCCAACGCTACGGCATACGCAGCGGGGTGGTCATCTCGGCCGTCGACCTCATCCGGGGTATCGGCGTCTATGCCGGTTTGCAGCCCGTCGAGGTCGAGGGAGCCACGGGACTCTACAATACCAATTATGAAGGAAAAGTTCAGGCCGCAATCGATGCGTTATATGCACACGATTTTGTATATTTGCATATCGAGGCCAGCGACGAGGCAGGCCACGAAGGCGATGTGGCGCTGAAGCTCCGCACGGTCGAGTATCTCGACCACCGCGTGCTGAAACCGCTTATCGAGGCTGTTGCCCGCATGGACGAGCCGGTAGCCATCGCCCTCTTGCCCGACCATCCCACGCCTTGCCGGGTGCGCACCCACACGGCGGCCCCCGTGCCGTTCGTGATTTGCAAGCCCGGAGTCGAGCCCGACGATGTAACCCGTTACGACGAGTTCAGCGCGGCTCGTGGAGCCTATGGTTCGTTGGCTGGCGACGAGTTTATGAAAGCGTTCTTTCGAGAGTAAATAAATGAGCCATGAAATTTTATAGTACCAACAAAAAAACTTCGCCGGTCTCTCTCCACGATGCCGTGGTCAGGGGACTGGCTGCCGATAAAGGGCTCTTCATGCCCGAGGTGATTCGCCGGTTTCCCCCGGCCTTTTACCAAAACATGAAGGAGATGACGCTTCGCGAAATCTCGTTTGTGGTGGCCGAAGCCTTCTTCGGCGAGGATGTCGAGGCCGACAAGCTGCAAGAGATCGTATTCGACGCCCTCAACTTCGATATTCCCCTGGTGCGGGTGGCCGACAACCGGTACAGCCTGGAGCTCTTCCACGGCCCCACGCTGGCCTTCAAGGATGTGGGGGCCCGCTTCATGGCACGTCTGCTCGGCTACTTCAACCGGCAGGAGAAACGGCAGGTCAATGTGCTGGTCGCCACCTCGGGCGATACGGGCAGTGCCGTGGCCAACGGTTTCCTCGACGTGCCCGGCGTGAAGGTCTTCGTACTCTATCCGCAGGGCAAGGTGAGTGAGATACAGGAGAAACAGTTCACCACACTGGGCCACAACATCACCGCCCTGGAGGTGAGCGGCACCTTCGACGACTGTCAGGCGCTGGTGAAGAGTGCCTTCATGGACCCCGAGCTGAACGAGAAACTCTACCTCACCTCGGCCAACTCCATCAACGTGGCCCGCTTCCTGCCCCAGGCCTTCTACTACTTCTATGCCTATGCCCAGTTGTGCGGCATGGTCGAGCACCCCGAGCAGGTGGTGTTCAGCGTGCCCAGCGGCAACTTCGGCAACCTCACTGCCGGACTCATAGCCAAACGCATGGGGCTCCCCGTGAAGCGTTTCATCGCCGCCAACAACCGCAACGACGTATTCCTGCAATACTTGCGCACGGGCTCGTATGACCCGCGCCCCTCGATTGCCACCATCGCCAACGCCATGGATGTGGGCGACCCCAGCAACTTTGCCCGCATACTCGACCTTTACGGCCATTCGCACGAGGCCATCTGTGCCGACATCAGCGGCGTAAGCTATACCGACGACGAGATACGCCGCACTATGCGCGACACCTTCCGTCGCGAGCAATACCTGCTCGACCCCCACGGTGCCTGCGGTTACCAGGCCTTGGTCGATGGCTTGCAACCCGGCGAAATAGGAATCTGCCTCGAAACCGCTTCGCCCGCCAAGTTCCTCGATACCGTGAGCGATGCCGTAGGCGAGACGATTGCCATGCCCGAGAAGTTGCGCAAATTCATGCAGGGCGAGAAACAGAGCATCCTGATGCCTGTCGGCTTCAACGCCTTCAAACACTTCCTGCTCAATCAGCAGTAAGGCGGTTGGTCATTCCGGGCCTGGCTGGGTATCCAGAAAAAATATTCGATTTTGAAAGTAAAAGGGTGTACCCAATGAGGGCACACCCTTATTTTGTGTGTAGTGCCGTTTGTGTTTATACCCGGTCGAGAGCCTGCGAGAGGTCGGCGATGAGGTCGTCGACATGCTCGGTGCCGATCGAGAGGCGTATGGTGCCGGGGTAGATGGCCTGTTCGGCCTTCTCCTGGTCGGTCAGTTGGGCGTGGGTGGTCGATGCCGGGTGGATGACCAGCGATTTCACGTCGGCCACGTTGGCCAGCAGCGAGAAGATTTCGAGGCTGTCGATGAATCGGTGTGCTTCGGCTTCGCCCCCCTTGATTTCGAAGGTGAATATCGAGCCCGCCCCGTGGGGGAAGTAGCGCTCGTAGAGGGCGTGGTCGGGGTGGTCGGGCAGAGCCGGGTGGTTGACCTTCTTTACCTTGGGGTGATGGGCCAGAAAATCGACTATGCGCAGGGCATTCTCGACGTGGCGTTCGACACGCAGCGAGAGGGTCTCGAGCCCTTGCAGCAGCAGGAAGGCGTTGAAGGGGCTGATGGCAGCGCCTGTGTCGCGCAGAATCACGGCCCGGATGCGGGTGACGTAGGCGGCGGCTCCGGCCACGTCGGTAAATCGGGAGCCGTGGTAGCTGGGGTCGGGCTCGCTCAGTTGGGGAAATTTGCCCGAGGCGGCCCAGTCGAAGCGGCCCGAGTCGACGATGATACCGCCCAGCGAGGTGCCGTGGCCGCCGATGAACTTGGTGGCCGAGTGTACCACGATGTCGGCCCCGTGTTCGATGGGGCGGATGAGGTAGGGGGTACCGAAGGTGTTGTCGATGACGAGCGGGATGCGGTGGCGGTGAGCTATCTCGGCCACGGCGTCGATGTCGATGATGCCCGAGTTGGGGTTGCCCAGCGTCTCGATGAAGACCGCCTTGGTGTTGGGTTGTATGGCCCGCTCGAAGTTCGAGAGGTCGGACGGGTCGACGAAGGTGGTGGTCACGCCGTAGGCGGGGAGTGTGTGGTCGAGCAGGTTGTAGGTGCCCCCGTAGATGGTGTTGGCGGCGACAATGTGGTCGCCGGCGACGGCCAGATTCTGGATGGCATAGGTGACGGCGGCAGCTCCCGAGGCGACGGCCAGGGCGGCGACACCCCCCTCGAGTGCGGCGATGCGTCGCTCGAGTACGTCTTGGGTAGGATTGCCCAGACGGCCGTAGATGTTGCCCGGCTCCTTCAGGTCGAAGCGTGCGGCGGCGTGGGCCGAGTCGGCAAATACATACGAGGTGGTCTGGTAGATGGGTACGGCCCGTGCGTCGGTGGCCGGGTCGGGTTGCTCTTGTCCCACGTGGAGTTGGAGCGTTTCGAAATGCAGTTTCTTCGGGTCCATATTCGGTTCTGTTTTTATCGGTTAAGTATAAATGTTTGTACTTGCAAAACTATGATTTCTGGAAATATCGAACAAGTAAATTCGGAAATATGGAAAATATATCTATATTTGTCCACTGATTAAGAATAAACCCCATGTTTAACAGGCCGGGAGCAACGGCCCGGAGAATAGCATTCTATGGAGATACTGGATAAAACCGACTTGCAGATTTTGCGGGTCTTGCAAAGCAACTCGCGCCTCACCACCAAAGAGTTGGCGGCGCAGGTAAACCTGTCGCCCACGCCGGTTTTCGAGCGGGTGAAGCGGCTCGAGGCCAACGGATACATCAAGAAGTATGTGGCGGTGCTCGATCCGGCGAAACTCAACCGGGGATTCGTGGTCTTCTGCAGCGTGAAGCTGCGGCGGCTCAACCGCGACATTGCCCTCGAGTTTACCCGCATCGTGCGCGAGATTCCCGAGGTGACCGAGTGCTACAACATCTCGGGCGACTACGACTATCTGCTCAAGATTCATGCCCCCGATATGAAATATTATCAGGAGTTCATCCTCAACGTGTTGGGCACCATCGACAGCATGGGGTCGCTCATGAGTACCTTTGTGATGGACGAGGTGAAACACGAGTACGGTATCCCCCTGTGACGGGGCGGTGCGGTTGTCCGGTTGGGGCAGGGGATGTGAAACGTCCCGGCGGCATCAGGCGATTTCGAGGTCGAAGGTGTCGTAGAAGTTTTTGATGTCGGGGTTCTTCTCGATCATCTTCATCAGTACGTCTTTGGGGCTGAAGATAATCTCTTTCTCACCGGGCTGGTTGACACGCAGTTGCATGGAAAACTGGTTGTTCTTCAGTGATTTCTGCAAAAAGGTCATCAGCTCGTAGAGGTGTTCGTTGATGACGTTGACCTGGATTTGCGAGTCGACCGACACGACAAACGTGCGGGGGTCGGTCAGCTTGGGCAGGCAACTCTTCATGGTGTTGACCAGCACCACCTCGGTAGGGATGGTTTGGGTATAGGCGAGCCAGGCCGCATTGAGCGCCTCTTCGGTAAAGGGGGTGTCGAGCACCTCCTGCTGTACCGTGGGAGCCTGTTGCTCCGGGGCCGCCTCGACCGGTTTCTGGTGAATGGAGATGCGTGCCGGGGCCGCCTTTTTCGTCGGGTTGGGTTGTGCCGGCGCCATTGGTTTGTGGGCCGGGGCTGTGGGGCGTATGGTCGAGGCCCGATAGGTGGCCTGCGGTTCCGACGTCTGTGCTGCCGGAGCTTGTGCCTGTGCCGGATTGGGCCGGGGTTGTTGCTGTTGCGGCTGTTGCGGCACGGCCTGTACCTGGGGGAGCGGCTGAGCCGGGGCTTGAGCCTGATGCGGTTGTGCGGCCGGTGCACTGCCCGGAGCGGCCGGGGTAATCTTTTGCAACGGCGGTTCCTGAGGTGGGACGCTGACCGGGTGAAGAATCTGGCAGATTTGTATCAGGGTCAGCTCCACCAGGAACTGCTTGTTGTTGCTTATGCGGTAGTCGAGGTCGCAGCGGTTGCTCAGCTCCATGGCCCGGTAGAGGAAGGCGAGCGGGCACTTCTGAGCCTGTTCGCCATAGCGTTGGGCCACCGAGGCACTCACCTCGAGCAGGGGTAGCGTGGTGGGGTCTTTGCATACCAGCAGGTCGCGCAGGTGGCGGCTGAGACCGCCGACGAAGAACTGCCCCTCGAAGCCGTGGTCGCGCACCTCCTTGAAAATCATGAGTGCTTGCGGCACGTTGCCCTGCAGAAAGGCATCGACCAACCGGAAGTAGTATTCGTAGTCGAGTATGTTGAGGTTGTCGATTACCGCCTTGTAGGTGATGTGCCCGCCCGAGAAGCTCACCACCTGGTCGAATACCGAGAGAGCGTCGCGCATACCGCCGTCGGCCTTTTGGGCGATGACGTTGAGCGCTTCGGGTTCGGCGGTGATGCCCTCTTGCGAAGCGACATATTGCAGGTGTTCGGCGATGTCGGCCGTGGTGATGCGCTGGAAGTCGTAGACCTGGCAGCGCGACAGGATGGTGGGGAGAATCTTGTGTTTCTCGGTCGTGGCCAGGATGAAGATGGCGTGGTGGGGCGGCTCCTCGAGGGTCTTCAGAAATGCGTTGAAGGCCGCCGTCGAGAGCATGTGCACCTCGTCGATGATGAAGACCTTGTATTGCCCGATTTGAGGCGGTATGCGCACCTGGTCGATGAGGACGCGGATGTCGTCGACCGAGTTGTTCGATGCGGCGTCGAGCTCGATGATGTTGTAGGAACGCTGTTCGTTGAAGGCGCGGCACGACTCACATTCGTTGCAGGCTTCGCCCGACTCGGTGGGGTGGAAGCAGTTGATTGTCTTGGCAAAGATGCGGGCACACGAGGTCTTGCCTACGCCGCGGGGACCGCAGAAGAGGTAGGCATGAGCCAGCTTTTTCGAGTCGATGGCGTTTTTGAGGGTCTGAGTAAGTGCTTTCTGACCTACCACCGACCGGAAGGTCGAGGGCCTGTATTTCCGTGCCGAAACAATATAGTCGTCCATATCGTGTTTTAAAGTTCTGTTCTATGTCTTTTTACTCCGTGCGGCAATGACTCGGGAGGCAAACTGCCCTGCCTGTCGTGCACGAGCAGAGGGGGCGAGCTGTCCGAGCCGCCTTTTCGAGCCCTACAAATATACGCTTTTTTGCGCGGATTCTATTCGGGCAGGTCGCTTTTCCCGAAGCAGAGGGGGAGCAGGCTGCGGATGGACTCGACGATATAGACCTCGTCGGTGCCGTAGAGATAGATGCGTATGGGGTAGCGGTAGCGCTCTTCGGTCTCGAGTATCACCTGGCGGCAGGCCCCGCAGGGAGCCGTGGGGTGCTCGATGAACTTTCCGCCCGTCTGTGCGGCGATGGCCAGTGCCTCGACCGCGCGGTCGGGGTATTGCGAGTTGGCATAGAAGAGGGTGGTGCGTTCGGCGCAGGTCCCCGAGGGGTAGGCGGCATTCTCCTGATTGCTGCCCGATACCAGCACTCCACCGGCCAGACGCACGGCAGCCCCTACCTGGAAACGGGAGTAGGGCGCATAGGAGCGGTTGGAGGCCTCTTTGGCGGCGTCGATCAATTTTTTCTCAGCTTCGGTGAGCTCTTCATACGAGCAAACCATTATCTTTGTGGTGATATTCCTGTTTTCCATAACTCTCATTAAGCGGGTTTACGGGTGTCTACTTCTGCAAAAACAGCGGGAGGCGGGTACAGTGACCCAGGAAATCGGGTTTCTCGACTTGGGCTGTGCCGTACCGCATCCTCTCTTCGTGGAACAAAGATAAGGAAATTTTTGAGAACAGGAATTTTTATCGTCCATTTTTAGAATTTAGATTCATGATGAAATTCAGATACGTCGTTGTCGTTCTTCTCCTCGTTCTTACGTTGGAGCCGCTCTCGGCCCAGCGCAAAAACAAAGCCTATCTCGACTATATCGAGCAATACAAATCGATTGCCATCAAGCATCAGAAACTGTATGGCATACCGGCCAGCATCACGTTGGCCCAGGGGCTGCTCGAGTCGGGGGCCGGCCGCAGCGAACTGGCCCGCAAGTCGAACAACCACTTCGGCATCAAGTGCCACAGCGACTGGAAGGGGAAGCGGGTCTATCATGACGACGACCGCAAGGACGACTGTTTCCGCAAATACGACTCGCCCGAAGACTCCTATGAAGACCACGCCAAGTTTTTGAAGCGGGCCCGCTATGCCTCGCTCTTCGAGCTGAAGGTGACCGACTACCGCGGTTGGGCCAAGGGGCTGAAGGCGTGCGGCTATGCCACCGACCGGTCGTATGCCAACAAGCTGATACAGACCATCGAACTCTATGAACTCTACGAATATGACCGCCCGAAGTTCAAGCCGATACGGGCGCAAGACCTGCCTCCGGTCGTGGTGGAGAATCCGCATGCGGTCTATCGTTCGTGGGGGCTGCTCTATGTCGAGGCCCGCGACGGCGACACGCTCGAGTCGATAGCCCAGGAGTTCGGCTTCTCGGCCAAGAAGCTGGCCGGGTATAACGAGATACCCCGCGACTATCCGCTGGAAGCCGGCGACATTGTCTATCTCGAGAAGAAAAAGAAGAAGGCCGAGAAGGGGTACGACTACGCCGTGGTGCGTTCGGGCGACTCAATGCACTCGATTGCCCAGCGTTACGGCATCCGCCTGAAGAACCTCTACAAGATGAACAAGTTGCCCGACGATTATATTCCCTCGGTGGGCGATACCTTGAAGCTGCGGTAGGGGTTGGCTTCGCCGTCGCTCCGCGCCCCGTGAGGGGCCGGTTGCAGGCTGAACGGCGGCAGGTGCACGCTCGGCGTCACCTGCCACTCCATATTCTTAATCCTTAGAATTTAGTTCCAGTGTGCGACCCGACTCGATGGCCGCATGGAGAGTTGCATGCACCCCTTCACCTCAAATGCCCTTTCGATGCAGAATCAATAGAGGTTCCAGGTAATCGAGAGCACCTGGAATTCGGTGCGCCGGTTTATCTGGTTGGCAATCTCCTGGTCTTCGGGCGAGAGTTTGGTGATGTACTCCTCGGTGAGCACGTCGCCCTCCTTGAATTGCGGGTATTGCGTGGCCAGCTTCTTGGTGATGACCTTGGGCTGGCTCTCGCCGTAACCCTTGGGTTGCAGGCGGCGGGGGTCGATACCCGCCTTGATGAGGTAATCGACTACCGACTGGGCGCGCCGTTCCGAGAGGCGCAGGTTGTACTGGTCCTTACCCTTGTAGTCGGTGTGGGCTGCCAGCTCTATCGACACGTTGGGGTTGTCGTCGAGCATCTTCACCAGTTCGTTGAGTGAGGTCTCCGACTCGGGCCGCAGGGTGGCGCGGTCGAAATCGTAGAAGATGTTTTCGATGAGAATAGGCTTGCTGATGGAGGCGAGCACGAAGTTGACGCCATATTCGGCATCCTTCTCTTCGGCGTCGGAGATAAACTCCTGCTTCGAGTTGAGGTATCCGCGACAGGAGGCCAGCATCACGTAGTGCACGCCGCGGTCGAGCTTGAAGCGGAAGCTGCCGTCTTTGCGGGCATACTCCTTTTGATTCGAGCCGTCGTTGCCCACGATGCGGATGATGGCGTCGGGCACCGGCTCGTCGTCCTTGTCGATGACCGTTCCGCTTATCCACACGCGTATCGAGGGGAGCTCGAAGCTGTAGATGTTGTCGTAGCCCCGGCCGTCGCCGCGGTTGGACGAGAAGAAGCCGGTCTCCTCCTCGCCGAAGGTGATGCCGAAGTCGTCGGCCGACGAGTTGATGGGGTATTTCATGTTTTCGATTTGCCACATGCCCGAAGCGTTCATGCGGGCGCGGAAGATGTCGAGGCCGCCCATGCCCGGGTGACCGTCGGAGGCAAAGTAGAGGTCGCCGTTGTCGCGGATGTAGGGGAACATCTCGTCGCCCGGGGTGTTGATTTGTACACCCAGATTCTCGAGCGACCCCTCCTTGTCGGTGAGCGAGATGCGCCACAGGTCTTTCCCCCCGTATCCGCCCGGCATGTCGGAGACGAAGTAGAGGTATTCGCCGTCGGGCGATACGGCCGGCTGGCCGAAGGCCGAGAGGGTGTCGGCGGTGATTTCGTATTTTTGCGGCGGGCTCCACTGGGCACCCGTACGGGTAGAGGTGTAGATCTCGACCGAGGTGTCGGCGTTGGGCTCGCGGCGGGCTTTGCTCAGGTACATGGTGGTACCGTCGGGGCTGAAGCTGACGATGCCCTCGTCTTCGTCGGTATTGACGTCGCCCTCGATGGGTTCGGGTTTCTGCCAGGCCCCCTGCTCGTCTTTCTTTGAGAAGTAGATGTCGCAGTTCTTGGTACCGGTGATGCCGCTTTTGTTTTTGCCCAGAGCCTTTTCGGTCGACGAGGTGAAGTAGAGCTGGTCGTAGTCTTTCCCCAGATACATGGGGGCGAAGTCGCTGCGGCGCGAGTTGAGTATCGTCGCCTTCTTCACCACATAGCGGGTAGGCGTCTCTTTCCACTGGACGGCCAGGTTGCAGCCCCGTATGCCGTTTTTGGCCAGGGAGCTCTGCGGATTGGTCTCGAGATAGGCCTGGTAGTTCTTGATGGCATCCTTGTATTTCCCCTCGAACTGCTGGCTGCGGGCCAGGTAGAAGAGGGCCATGCTGTCGGGGTAGTCGTATCGGATGGCGTTTTGGTAGGCAGCCGAGCTGCGGGCCGCCATGTTGATGCGGCGGTAGCACTCGCCCATCTTGAAGGCCACCTCGCCGCGCAGCTTGCGCTCCTTGCGGGGGTTGGTCTTGCTGTATACCTTGCGGTAGGTCTGGGCGGCATCGTAAAACTCGCCCCGGGCATATTGCTCGTTGGCAACGCTTAGTTTTGCCCCCGAGCACGACGCCAACACGCCGGCCATAGCCAATCCCCAGAATACTGCCTTTATCTTCATCTTTTCTCCTTGCGGACGACGACAAGGCCCGAGCGGACGACCGTGTCCCGCCCTGCCTTTCGTGTGTACCGATACTATTATAGTATACGTTTTTTTTGCCGTTTTATTGTGTGGCTGCCGGGGCGAATGTCAGGGGAGCAGCAGCGAACTGTCGCCGTAGCTGAGGAACCGGAAGTCGTGGGCAAGGGCGTAGTCGTAGATTTCGCGCCAGCGTCCGTCGACAAAGGCCGAGACGAGCAGGAGCAGCGTGCTCTGCGGCTGGTGGAAGTTGGTGACCATGCCCTGCACGATGTGGTAGTGATAACCCGGGGCGATGATAATCTGGGTGGCGGTGACGAGGCGCGTCATGCCGTGGCGGTCGAGGTAGTCGACGATGTGGTGCAGGGCTTCGCGCGAGTCGATGTCGGGGCTTCCGTCGTAGGGTTGCCACTGGGCCACGACGAGGTCGTGCGGCTCGGCGTCGGGGTTGGCGGCCAGCATCTTGCCTATGTAGTAGAGGCTCTCGAGCGTACGCACCGAGGTGGTGCCCACGGCTATCACGCGGCGGTCGGTGCGGGCCAGGGTGTCGATGAGGTCGCGGCTTACCGAGATGTACTCGGTGTGCATCTCGTGCCCCTCGAGGGTCTCGCTCTTCACCGGCTTGAAGGTGCCGGCGCCTACGTGCAGGGTGAGTTCGAGCTCGGGTATCCCCTTGGCCCGGATGGCCTCCAGCACCTCGGGGGTGAAGTGCAGCCCGGCGGTGGGGGCGGCTACCGACCCCTCGATTTTGGAGTAGACGGTCTGGTAGGTGGTCTTGTCGCTCTCTTCGGTCTCGCGGTTGAGGTAGGGGGGGATAGGCAGTTCGCCGGCGTGGTCGAGCAGGACGGCGAAGGTGACCTCGGGGTTGTCCCACGAGAAGCGCACTTCGCAGGCATTGCCGTGAGGCAGGCCCCGCTCGGCGGTGAAGTGTACCCGCTTGCCGTCAATCTCGACCTCCTGCGTGAGGGGGCCGCTCTTCCACTTTTTGGCGTTGCCGATGAGGCAGAGCCACGAGCACGAGCGGGTCGACTGGAACGAGAGGGCGTACTCGTGCGGCTCGAGGGGTTCGAGACAGAAGACCTCGATGAGGGCGCCGGTCTCCTTGCGGAAGTGCAGGCGGGCCTGTATCACCCGGGTGTTGTTGAAGACCAGCAGGCTGTCGGGGGGCAGTACCCGGGGCAGGTCGTAGAAGTGGTGTTCCTCGATGGCTCCCTGGCGGTAGACCAGCAGTTTGGAGTGGTCGCGTTGCGGGAGGGGAAACTTGGCGATGCGTTCGTCGGGCAGCGGATAATTGAAATCCTCGATGCGAATATCTTGTGTTTTTTGCATAATCTGTTTTGAATATCGTGCAAAAATAAGCAACTTTGCCGAATATAGCACGGTTCGCCACGACGAAATCGCAAGTCGCCGGCGAATCGCGAGACTCTTTAAAATGATGATATTATGGTAAAAGTTGGCGACAGAGTACGCTACCTCAACGCCGTAGGAGGCGGGGTAGTGGTGAAAATAGTGAAAGATATAGCCTATGTCGATGAAGATGGTTTCGAAACCCCGGTACTGGCCCGGGAGTGTGTGGTGGTAGAACCGGCCGAACCGGCCCGCAAGAGTGCCCCGGTACCCGCCTCGAAGGTGGTGGAGTTGCCGCCGGTCGAGAAGGGGATGGCTTCTAAAGCTGCCGACAAGGAGGACGAGCTCGCTGTCGAGGAGCGCCCCGAAGGCGAGAAGCTGAACATCACCCTGGCCTATATCCCCGACGAGAGCAAGCACCTGAACACCACCCGTTTCTCGTGCTATCTGGTGAACGACAGCAACTACTACCTCTACTTTGCCTACCTGAGCCGCGACGACGAGGGATGGCGCACCCGCTATGCCGGGGTGGTAGAGCCCAACATACAGTTGCTGCTCGAGGAGTTCGGGCAGGAGGATGTCAATGCCCTCGAGCGCATCGGCTTCCAGTACATCGCCTTCAAGAAAGACAAGCACTTTGCCTTGAAGAGCCCGGTGGCCGTCGAGTACCGGCTCGACACTACCAAGTTCTACAAACTGCATACCTTCCGCGAGAGCCTCTATTTCGACGAGCCGTCGTGGTGCATCGACCTGGTGAAGAACGATGTGCCCATGCGACCCATGGTGCTCGACGCTACCGATCTGGAGCGGGCCATGAAGATGAAGAAGCAGGTCGACACTCCGGTGCGCAAACCGGTGACCCGGCACGACGACAAGCCCGGCATCGTCGAGGTAGACTTGCACGCCTCGGCTCTGCTCGACACGACGGCCGGACTCTCCAATTCGGACATCCTCAACTATCAGCTCGACAAGGTGCGCGAGACGCTCGACCAGTATCGGCATGCCAAGGGACGCAAGATTGTCTTTATCCACGGCAAGGGCGAGGGTGTGCTGCGCAATGCGCTGCTCAAGGAGATACGCGACAAGTACAAGAACTGCACCTGCCAGGATGCCTCGTTCCGCGAATATGGTTTCGGGGCCACGATGGTGACCGTGCATTGAGAGGGGTTTGAATTGTAAATCGTTGATAATAACGGGATATGAAAAGAATACTCTTTTTGTCTGTCGCGCTCTGTTTCACAGCCTTGTGCAGCATGGCGCAGACCTGCCGCATTTACGCCGCATTCGTCTATTCGGAAGACAAGGTGAAAATCAATTATGGAACCGAGAAGAAATACGAGCCTTTGAAGGATGAAGCCGGGAGGGAACTGCGCTTTTTCTCTTTCCCGGGTGCGCTGAACTACCTGTCGAGTCAAGGTTGGCGGCTGGAGGGGAATTTTACGGAAGTAAGCGGCTCTTCGGGTGGATTCAAGGGCAATAACTGGGGTAGAACCTCGAGCGAAACTACTTATATTATTAGTAAGGAGGTCTCGGAAGAGGAGGCTAAAGCGTTGTTTGAACAAGTAGTCAAAGAGGTGAAAGAGTAGCGATAGAGGGTATTGCCGATATGTATCGGATAGAAACAAAAAA
>NZ_JANRHM010000059.1:0-864 GCF_024733785.1 Barnesiella sp. ET7 | reverse complement strand
GAGGTACAAGTGAGAAACGAAGAGAAGATTACGGAGCAAGACCGTATCTATTGCCAGAATCAGCAGGACGAGCTTTACAAGACGCTCGACCAGATTGCCTGGTGGTACAACATCTTCATGAGAGAAGCCGAGAAGTATGAAGGGAAAATCAAACTCAAGCACGAGCCGAACGGAAAGATTACCACAAGCAGCTATGACCTCCACTATCGCTACAATAATGATGAGAAGGATTATACCCATCACGAGTTTACTCCTTTCAAGAACATCAATGAGTTGGTGGATAGCCGCCATAATGCTATCAGGAACTTCATCAGTCGCATCATCGGCTATTTCAACAACACATACAGCGTCTCTGTTGAAGCACCAAAGATTGACGAGAAGACTCTGCCGATAGACTTCCGACCTGTATATAACACCTATGTAGATGTGGTCATCGAACATCTCGGAGGCAAGAGTTTCCGAGATACTGCCGAGGAGGAGCTTATCAAACGCTTCCTCAATACGGTCAGACCTTCATGTTGGAGTAAGGTAAAACCCGAACAGAAGAAGGATAGAATCATCTTCCCCGATATTGTTACTTGGGATTCGATTCACTATCAGTATTACAAGGAATATGACTTCGAATATGACTCTGACCGTAAGGTCAGCCGCTTCTGCGAAGGTATTGCTTTCGGTGCAGATGATGTACTTTGCGGAAGTATCGAGATGATTATCGGTCTTGACACCCGTAATGTCGATATATCCCGATGGTATGACCTGACAACGACCAATGCCTTGAACATGAAGTTCTATGCCAATGGTCGTATCGATGTCAAGTTCAAGGACAGTGCAACTGCCGAGAGCTGTTTCAAGCGACTGCGACTG
>NZ_JANRHM010000058.1:0-912 GCF_024733785.1 Barnesiella sp. ET7 | reverse complement strand
TTGGGCCTGTATGGTTGGTACACCTATCAGTGACAGCAACACATAAATCATACACTTTTTCATAGCCGTTAAACAGAATTTTGTTAGTCCTCATCATAGAATGAACGCTTCATATCCAAATCGGGGCAATCCATTCCCATAGATTTTATCGAGCCCTCGACGTAACCCAAATACACGGAGATAACCGAATCGCCATTCTCTCCTTTCCAATAGGAGAACTCCCGTTTCCTGTCTGATACCTCGCATAGCGAATCGGGAATAACTCCATACCAAACGAAAGAAAAATTTTTATATTCAAAATATCCGGTTATTGTACCTCCGCGAAATTCAAATTCGGGATATAAATCAAATCTCAGCCGGGACTCTTCCGAATCAATGTAATATACCTCAAAATTACCTTTATCCAACTTATGCAAGTTGAAACAAATCGAATTAAAAACAAGTGAGTCTATACGTTGCAAGAACAGAGAGTCTTTAAAGACAAGCTCCGGCACCTGCAGGTACCCTCTTTCTCTCTTTGACTCGTCATTAGATACCTGCCCCCATAACGGTGCCGATAAGAGGGTGAAGATTACACCCGTCAAAATTGCATACTTGGATTTCATAGCGTTGGATTTAATATATACCGAAAATTCAACATCCTGTTTTCATGCGTCAAGGTATGAATTTTCCTGCACATATCCAAGCAAATAGAGACGAAAATGCAACAGCGTGTCACCTTGCACTCGATGCGGGGTCCAGTTGTGAGCCGCTTGTGGAAAACATAGGGACGTACAACCCGTGCGTTCTAAAAAGAGGTACGAGCAAGGAAACGACCCTGATGTGAAATCACTGCCCGAGTATTTCTGGATTCCGCATCACGGTGCGGAATGACTCTCCCCGTCACCCAGCACTCGATGCGGGGTCCAGGAG
>NZ_JANRHM010000057.1:0-997 GCF_024733785.1 Barnesiella sp. ET7 | reverse complement strand
TGAGCGTGTCCTCTGGGGAGGCTCACTCGGCAAGTTCAGTACTCAGTTCGGCTTAGGTGTCAAGTTTATTATCAATTAAAATTAAATGCGTTATGAAAAAGTTATTTTCCTATATGATGGTTTGCGGTGCCATGATGACCGCAGTATTGGGCTTCACATCTTGCGAGGATGACCTTGATGTTCAGCAAGCCTATCCTTTTACTGTTGAAACAATGCCTGTTCCCAAGCGATTGGTGCAGGGCGAGACAGCGGAGATACGCTGCGAGATTGTTCGTGAAGGGTATTTCTCCGATACACGCTACACAATCCGTTACTTCCAGCCCGATGGCGAGGGTACATTGAGAATGGATGACGGTATGGTGTTGCTACCTAATGATCGTTATCCGCTTGACAGAGATGTGTTCCGTCTATACTACACCTCGGAGTGTGAAGATCAGCAGACAATAGATGTCTATTTCGAGGACAATCACGACCAGCTCTATCAGCTCACATTCACATTCAATAACGAGGCGAAGGAGGAAGAGGATACCACAGAGGGTAACACGATTACTCCCATAGGAACTATCGTCTCTCCAATCAACATCAATCCTTAACCAACGGTGGCAGGCACTCGCTTGTCGGGTGTCTGCCGCCATAACCAATCACTAAAAGAGAATCTATGAGAATAAAGTTGATGATTATTTGTCTGACATTGCTTTGCGGATATGCCAAGGCACAGACACGAGGCGGCGACTCTTCGCCACCATTGCCAAAAGAGATTTCAGCGGAACTGTTCGATAAGGCGGTAGCACTCATCAAGGAGTTTGAGGGGTGGCATTCGGCAAAACACTATCCATACATCGGTTATGGGCATAAACTGCTTCCACACGAGAACTTGACAGCAGACATTACTGAAGCACAGGCCGATTCGTTACTCAGAGCCGACTTATTGGAACGATACAAGTATTTCCGACAGTATGGGAAAGATGCTCTTTTGTTATCCGAAATTTCGGATAAT
>NZ_JANRHM010000056.1:0-1095 GCF_024733785.1 Barnesiella sp. ET7 | reverse complement strand
GTCTGTATGTGGATATGATGCCCCTCTGTTCGCAGATGACGGGTGTCGCCAAAGGACTTGCCGGATTGGGTGCTCTCTTTTACGTTGCCTATCGTGTCTGGCAGTCATTGGCAAGAGCCGAGCCTATAGATGTCTTTCCACTCCTGCGTCCCTTTGCTCTCGGATTGTGTATCATGTTCTTTCCGACCTTGGTGTTGGGTACGCTCAACAGCGTAATGTCGCCCATCGTGACGGGAACGCACAGAATCCTTGAAACGCAGACCTTCGATATGAACGAGTATCGCAGGCAGAAGGACAAGTTGGAATTTGAGGCGATGAAACGCAATCCCGAAACGGCCTACCTCGTGGATAAGGAGTCCTTTGACAACAAGCTCGATGAGCTCGGTGCACTGGATGCGATTGAGGCTTGCGGAATGTATGTGGATCGTGCGATGTACAATATGAAAAAGGCTGTTCAGAACTTCTTCCGTGAACTGTTGGAACTGATGTTCAATGCCGCAGCCCTTGTCATAGACACGCTGAGAACATTCTTCCTCATCGTCCTCTCGATACTCGGGCCCATATCCTTTGCGATAGCCTGTTGGGACGGCTTCCACGCCTCACTCACGCAGTGGTTTGTCCGATATATAAGCATCTATCTGTGGCTGCCCGTGAGCGACCTATTCAGTAGCGTGCTTGCACGCATACAGGTACTGATGCTACAGAAGGACATCGAGCAGTTGTCCGATCCCAACTTCATCCCTGACGGGTCGAATGCGGTCTATATCACCTTCCTCATTATCGGCATCATCGGATATTTTACCATCCCTACGGTAGCCAACTGGATAATCCAGGCAGGCGGCGGTGCCGGCAACTACGGCAGGAACGTAGCGCAGACAGCAAGCCGTACAGGTTCGATAGCAGCAGGTGCGACAGGTGCCGCCATCGGCAACATCGCAGGAAGATTACTCAAACGATAACCTTTAAAACTGTATTCAAATGGAATTCAAATCACTTAAAAACATCGAAACCGGCTTCAGACAGATACGCTTCTTCGGCATTGCCTACCTCTTTGTCTGTGCTTCACTTGTGGGCTTCTCGCTTTGGAAGGCATAT
>NZ_JANRHM010000055.1:0-1107 GCF_024733785.1 Barnesiella sp. ET7 | reverse complement strand
AAGGTGCCATAGCTCAGATGGTAGAGCAAAGGACTGAAAATCCTTGTGTCCCCGGTTCGATTCCTGGTGGCACCACGAAGAATCACAGCAAAAAGATGAAAACCTCTGAATTTCAACGAATTCAGAGGTTTTCTTTTTGTTTCAACTGTGCAAAACATGCAGATTTAGGAATTTCAATCGTGCCAAATTCGTGGCTTTTTTTGAGCCACTGAAAAAAGCCACGATTTGATATGTAAAGCGCAGATATTCACTTGTTTGCATAGCGTGCGTTTCATCAAACATTAGCACTTTTGTACCACAAAAAATGTATGTAAGATGAAGCATGAAACAATGAAAATCCTCTTCGTTATCAAGAAGAGTAGCTTGCTGAAGAACGGCGAAGCACCTATCGTAGTCCGTGTTACTATCAACGGAGTGTCTGACGAGGTACGCATACAGCGTAGCGTATTGCCTCGTTTGTGGAACCAAGCCCGTGGCTGCTGTAAAGGCAGAGACAGGGTTTCAATCGAACTGAACGATTACATCGAATCTCTCAAAACCAAGATTCACAACCTTCACAAAGAGTTGTTGCTTGAAGATGCACTCATCACTCCTTCCTACCTATTGAAACGCTTATTTAATAAAGGTGATAAGCGAACCTTCCTCAATACAATGGAAAAGGAGATTAAAGCAATGGAAGCACTAATCGGTATCGAGTATGAAAAGATAACCATCAACCGATATTGGAATTGCTACCGTTGCTTGAAGGCTTGTGTTCAATCTTTCTATGAAAAGGAGGATATTGTCTTTCCTGAACTTTCTCGTGACTTTATTATCTATGTCGAACGACACATGCGTCTTGAAAAACGTCTTTGCCAAAATACATTGGTGAGATATATGAAGTGTTTCAAGAAATTCGTCAATATGGGACTTAATATGGGTTGGATGAGAATCAATCCATTCGCTGGCATACAATATCGCCAGCAGGAAAATGATCCTACATTCCTGACTCTTGAGGAGGTCAAGACAATAGCAGGTATGGAATTTCCTGTAGCTCGACTAAACATTGTTAGGGATATGTTCCTGTTCAGTTGTTTCACAGGTCTTGCATTTATTGATGCAAAGGAA
>NZ_JANRHM010000054.1:0-1116 GCF_024733785.1 Barnesiella sp. ET7 | reverse complement strand
TATACGGCATGATGAAAACCATCCAGCAAACACACAATATCAAGCCGGGCAATGAATGTAAGCGTCCGGCCATGCCGTCCGGTTTCAAGAACAGGCTCAAGTATTTTGCTTGCAGCTTGCCTTTATATGGGCTTAAACGGGTTTACCTTTCTCGCCATGCCCGTTTGTATGTCAAAATCTGCCTGTTCTGCATTTGGGTGATTACCATTGCTACGGCGGCCTTTATTGCCTATGACAATGCAGTTCTTAGGAAAGAGAACTATAGACATCAAATGCTACATCAATACCTACGTAAAGATACAAATACAGCAAAAAGAATAGATAAATTCGATTCCCAATATTATAATCAGAAAATAGATTGAATCAAAATTCTTCTTTTATATAATTGTATGGTCCGTAAATTAGCCGGGCTGCGTATTTGTTCCCGTAAATTTCAACCAAATCACTTTCGTATTGTATTATATCAGTATGTAAAGCAGTATAATACTCGTCTATTAGACTATACCAATGGCCATCCCATAATGGTGAAATACCCCCACCATACGTATTTAGGCCATTTTCTGTTTCGACTTTGCTCAATTCATATTTGTCACACAATACTTTATAAAGATTTTCTTGTTCCTCAACAGCTTCCTTTTGCGTTTTAGCTTCTTTTATAAAAATGCAAGAGTTAAAGAAACTATTTATTCCATCAGATTGAAAAAGGAAATGGACTGAATCAAAATCATAGCCTGCGTATTTTATATTTCTAAAAGAAATCACAGTGCTTCCTGGATTATAAACAGGCTCGCCATATTTGTTTTTCAATAATTCCATTGCTTCTTCGCGAGAAATGCCGAATGAAATGCCGCCTATATTTTTCACTTGCTGTCTTCTGAGATTGTTCTCTAAGGTCTGGAATATAGAATCCATTTTTACACGTTCATCCACAGACGCATACTGATAGTATTCTTTCAATTGCTCGAAAGACGGTGTTGCTTCTTGCGCTCTAACAACTATAGACGCAATAAGCATTATTCCAAACAAAACGATTCTCATAGCAGTTCATTTTTAGTTCTAATTGCAAATATAGCATAATTTATTGTAATCGCCATTTATTTGCAGCTGAATAATATA
>NZ_JANRHM010000053.1:0-1152 GCF_024733785.1 Barnesiella sp. ET7 | reverse complement strand
TGTATCGGTGTCTTTTCGTGTCATTCCATGTCATTGGCACGCAGGATGCCATTTAATAAGTATAACCTGTTGCGCAACACGGTGTAGTAACCCGATTATTTACACTTAAACAGATTATACAATGTTACAGATAAATAGTGAAACCGCCCACAAGATGTTCATCCAACTGATGGAACGCTTCGATAAGATTGAGAAGATGCTGGATCGACAGAACAAGATGAAGGAGTGTCTCGATGGCGACACATTGCTGGATAACTACGACCTGAGCAAACTGCTTGGCGTGACTCACCGTACCCTTGCACGCTACCGCCAGAAGAAACTTATCCGCTACTATATGATTGACGGACGCACATACTACAAGGCTTCCGAGATTAATGATTTTCTTAAGATGAAAGGTGCCTTATGAAAGTAGTTGTAATAGAAGAGAAGGTATTTGAGGATCTTTTGTCAAGTATCGAGATGTTCGTTCATAAGTTTGAACAAACATTAAACAGTGAATCAGAAAAGCGTTTAGGAAGATGGCTGGATACTCACGAAGTGTGTGCCTTACTAAACCTATCCAAGCGTACAGTACAGAGTTTAAGGGCGAGTGGGAAGTTGCCTTCTACGCAAATATGCAAGAAGAACTACTATAAGCCAGAAGATATTGAGAAACTATTAAAAGAAAGAAACGATGAATCATGATACCCATACTAACACTCATCGTGCAAAAAGAGCTATAGCGGCCTTTTCTAAAATGAGTGCTATCCTTGATAAAGTCAAGGAAAACTACAAGCCTACATTGAACGGGGAAAAACTGATAACCGATAAGGAATTGGCAGATTTTCTCAAAATAAACAAGCGTTCACTGGTCGAATATAGGAAGAATGGAATACTGCCATATTACCACATAGGAGGACGAATTTTGTATAAAGAATCCGATGTAGAACGGATAATGCAAGAGAATTTCTATGATGTATTCGGCAAGGAGTAGTTTGAAGTGTTAAAATACCTATAATAACACTCTTAAAAACGCCATGAGACTTGCGTGTAAGCTGATTTATGCTTATCTTTGCATCGTTGAAATTCACATGTGCACGTAACGTGTTTATGAAATAAGGTGAATTCTATTGTAGATTAAACGTGCCAGTCTCGTGGCTTTTTTATATAAGC
>NZ_JANRHM010000052.1:0-1249 GCF_024733785.1 Barnesiella sp. ET7 | reverse complement strand
GAACGGACACTTCGACATCCAATTCCAAAAATCAGGATTCAAGGAGAGATCGAAATTTCTAAAGGCTCTAATCTTCGAGCGTGAAGTAAAGGTGGTAAAACTCGACAAGGCGGCTATGGATTATTACATACGCCTCACGAATTTTTACCATCAGTTCCAAGCCATCGGCAACAACTACAATCAGACGGTACGAGCTGTGAAAGCCAACTTCGGGGATAAGCGGGCATTCGCCCTTGTCGCCAAGCTGGAGAAAGCCACACTGGAGTTGGTAGTATTGAGCAAACAGATTATCGCCCTCACACGCGAGTTTGAGGAGCGACACTTGAACCGTAAAAGCGGAGGTTGATATGGTGGCTAAAATCAACAGAGGTGCTTCGCTCTACGGAGCAGTCATCTACAACCAGCAGAAGGTAAACGAGGATACGGCACGCATCATAGCGGGCAACCGTATGATTACCGATTCTCTCTACGACCCTGACAGGATTGTCCGTCAAACGATGTTCGCTTTTGAGAGTTATCTCGCTGCCAACCGCAACACCGAGAAGCCTATTCTGCATATATCGCTCAATCCTACATTGGACGACAGTCTTACCGACAGTCAGTTTGCGGATTTGGCAAGAGCCTATATGCAGAAGATGGGCTATGGCAACCAGCCCTACATCGTCTATCTCCACGAGGACATTGACCGCAGACATATACATATTGTATCTACCTGCGTGAATGAGAATGGAGAGAAGATAGACGATGCCTACGAATGGAACCGCTCGATGAAGGCGTGCCGAGAGTTGGAGCAGATGTTCGGACTAAAACAGATTGCCGATAAACGCAGGGAGTTGTTGGAGCCATATCTCAAGAAAGCAGACTACACCCGTGGCGATGTAAAGCAGCAGGTATCGAACATTCTCAAGAGTGTTTTTACCTCGTACCGCTTCCAGTCCTTCGGCGAGTATAGTGCCATGCTCTCGTGCTTCAACATCGAGGCAAAGCAGGTCAAAGGCGAGTTCGATGGCAAACCCTATTCGGGTATCATCTATACGATGACCGATGATAATGGCAAGCCTGTCTGTACGCCCATCAAGTCCTCGCTTATCGGCAAGCGTTTCGGGTATGAGGGTGTAGAGAAGCGTATCGCCTACAATGCTCAGGAGTTCCGAGCGAAGAGGTGGCAACCCAAAATTCGCAATGATGCGGCTCTGGCAATGCACGGCTCTCGTGGAAACCGCGAGGAGTTCGTGCGTCTGCTTGGCAA
>NZ_JANRHM010000051.1:0-1249 GCF_024733785.1 Barnesiella sp. ET7 | reverse complement strand
CTGCCAAGCAGACGCACGAACTCCTCGCGGTTTCCACGAGAGCCGTGCATAGCCAGAGCTACATCGTTGCGGATTTTGGGTTGCCACCTCTTCGCTCGGAACTCCTGAGCATTGTAGGCGATACGCTTCTCGACACCCTCGTAGCCGAAACGCTTGCCGATAAGCGAGGACTTAATGGGCGTACAGATAGGCTTGCCATTATCATCGGTCATCGTGTAGATGATACCCGAATAGGGCCTGCCCTCGAACTCGCCTTTGACCTGCTTCGCCTCGATGTTGAAGCACGAGAGCATAGCACTATACTCGCCGAAGGACTGGAAACGGTACGAGGTAAAGACACTTTTGAGAATGTTGGATACCTGCTGTTTTACATCGCTACGGGTGTAGTCCGCTTTCTTAAGATATGGCTCCAACAACTCCCTGCGTTTGTCGGCAATCTGTTTGAGTCCGAACATCTGTTCCAACTCTCGGCACGCCTTCATCGAGCGGTTCCATTCGTAGGCATCGTCTATCTTCTCACCATTCTCGTTCACGCAGGTAGATACAATATGTATATGTCTGCGGTCTATGTCCTCGTGGAGATAGACAATGTAGGGTTGGTTGCCGTAGCCCATCTTCTGCATATAGGCTCTTGCCAAATCCGCAAACTGACTGTCGGTAAGATTGTCGTCCAATGTCGGATTGAGCGATATATGCAGGATAGGCTTCTCGGTGTTGCGGTTGGCTGCGAGATAACTCTCAAAAGCGAACATCGTCTGCCGTACAATCCTGTTAGAGTTGTAGAGAGAATCGGTAATCATGCGGTTGCCCGTTATGATGCGTGCCGTATCCTCGTTTACCTTCTGCTGGTTGTAGATGATGGCTCCGTAGAGTGAAGCACCTCTGTTGATTTTAGCCACCATATCAACCTCCGCTTTTACGGTTCAAGTGCCTCTCCTCAAACTCGCGCGTGAGGGCGATAATCTGTTTGCTCAATACTACCAACTCCAGTGTGGCTTTCTCCAACTTGGCGACAAGGGCGAATGCCCGTTTGTCCCCGAAGTTGGCTTTCACGGCTCGCACCGTCTGGTTGTAGTTGTTGCCGATGGCCTGGAACTGATGGTAGAAATTCGTCAGGCGTATGTAATAATCCATAGCCGCCTTGTCGAGTTTTACCACCTTTACTTCACGCTCGAAGATTAGAGCCTTTAGAAATTTCGACCTCTCCTTGAATCCCGATTTTTGGAATTGGATGTCAAAGTGTCCGTTT
>NZ_JANRHM010000050.1:0-1273 GCF_024733785.1 Barnesiella sp. ET7 | reverse complement strand
TCTGGAGTATCTGATGCAGATTGTCAAAGTTTACTGCTAATAGTACCATAGTCGTAGGATTTCAGGTTTACCAATAGCGTTCACTCGGCGAGCCGTAGAGGGACATCACACGGTCAACATCGTTCTGCTTCTTCGCTCTGAGGTAAGACACCCCGATGTTCTTGTTGGTATAATACTGCACAAGCCCACGGTATTGGAGCATCTCGCTGTAACACTTGTCGATGATATCCATACGGTCCTTGTCGCTCATCGAGAGCCCGTTCTCATTGACCACCGATTTAAGATCATTCAACAGGTGGGCACTCTCTTCGAGCAGTTTCGTATAGCCCAAAGCTATGGCACTGAGTTCCTCCACCGTGAAATAGGGGTCGTTCAGCATACGCTCGAAGCTGTTCACATAGATGTCGGTGATGTCGCCTACAAGCAGGATGGTCTGCTGTACCTTGCGTGCATCGCGGACAAGGTTCTTCACCTTCTTCAGAGCATCGTAGTACTCCTTGCCCTGCTTATAGATCTTTACTGTCTCCTGGAAGTTCTGAATCATCGTACTTGCCGTAGAGGATGTATGCACGATATTCTTCGTGGCATTGATGATGCCTTGTGCGAGGTTACCGGGGTCTGTCACCACCCACTGCGCCCTCGATGTCTGGCTGACAAAGAGAGCCACCAGACAGAGCATAAAAATTTTCAATCTCATACTGTTACGAATTAAAGGGTGAATACTTAATCATTGTCTTACTGAAATCACAGTCCCATCTTGCGACCTCTTGATTTGGGTTTCTGTCGGATATGCTGCTTTCGGGACGGTCTCTCCTCGGAAGAGTCGCTCTGCCTCTTCTTCATTCCGTTGAAAAGCTCATCTGCATAAGGTCTTCTGCCTGTCATTCTGACAAATCGGGCATCGAGTTCCCGATATGCCTTTTCAGCCTTGGCGGAACACTCTTCCGAAGAAGCCTTCCTGTCAATACCGTACTTGGCAAGGAAGTCGGGACGGATATGGATGGTGTCGTGAACATTGTCGGGGAAATGTGCAATCTGCCCCAACTTCTCCAACTCATCGTTCAGTTTATTGAGATAAGGCACGGGAGGACGTTCACAGATACTCTCGAAGATATTCTCCACGGCTCGTGTCAGCCTTGCATCCACCTCAAGCACATCGGGTATCTCTCCCGTAGCTCTTTTCTGCCTATACATTGTAGGATCCATATCCTCTAACTGATGGTACAGACGGTAATCCTCCGTAAGTCCGAAGAAATCCTGCATAGATTGCGGG
>NZ_JANRHM010000005.1:0-196841 GCF_024733785.1 Barnesiella sp. ET7 | reverse complement strand
TATTTTTGCGTGTGCAAAGGTAATGGATTTGTTTGAATCTACCAAATTTATCGTTTACTTTTCTATCGAAAAGCATAGCCATGAAGTGGTGACAGGGAGTCACAAACGAGCCGACTCCTTGTTTATCAGACTCATAAATATATCGGGAGAAGAGTGCAAGTTTTTAATCTCGCCTCTTCTCCCGGGTATATTTTACAGCGGCCGGTATGGCTTACTCTTCCTCTTCGGCGAGCGAATTCCAGCCTTGAGCCCGCAGGGTTATCTCAACATCGTCGCGGGTAATCATGCAGCAACCCAGGTCGGGTTTGGTGATATGGCCAATCACCCGAATGCCGGGGATGGCGGCCACGGTGTCGTGCTTCTCGAGGGGTACGGTGAAGAGCAATTCGTAGTCTTCGCCTCCGTTGAGGGCGGCGGTGACGAGGTTCATGTTGAACTCGGTGGCCATGGTGGCCGTCTGGTAGTCGATGGGGATGCGGTCTTCGTAGATGCGGCACCCGACATGGCTCTGCGAGCAGATGTGGAGTAGCTCGGAGGAGAGGCCGTCGGAGACGTCCATCATGGCGGTGGGCACGATTCCGGCCTTGTCGAGCTCTTCGACAATGTCTTTGCGGGCCTCGGGTTTCAACTGGCGTTCGAGCAGGTATTCGTGACCTTCGAATGCGGGTTTGAAATCGGTCTCGCCGGCAAAGACGCGCTTCTCGCGCTCGAGCAGTTGCAGCCCCATGTAGGCGGCACCCAGGTCGCCGCTCACACAGATGAGGTCGTTCTCGCGGGCGCCGTTGCGATAGACAATCTTATCGGGGTCGCCCTCGCCGATGCAGGTGATGCTGATGGTGAGGCCGGTCATCGAGGCCGAGGTGTCGCCGCCCACCAGATCGACTCCGTAGATGTCGCAGGCGAGTTGTATGCCGGCGTAGAGCTCCTCGAGATTCTCGACCGAGAAGCGTTTCGACACGCCCAGCGAGACGGTTATCTGCCGCGGGGTCCCATTCATGGCGTAGATGTCGGAGAAGTTGACTACGGCCGATTTGTACCCCAGGTGTTTCAGGGGCACGTAGGTGAGGTCGAAGTGAACCCCCTCGAGCAGCAGGTCGGTGGTGACCAGCACGCGCTTTCCCGCATAGTCAAGCACGGCGGCATCGTCGCCTACTCCTTTCAGCGACGAGGCGTTTTTGAGTTGTATCTGCTTCGTCAGGTGGTCAATCAGTCCAAACTCGCCCAACGTAGCTATTTCGGTTCGTTTTTCTTCCATAGGTATAGCCAGCAAAGCCCACGATGCTCATGGGCTTTGCTCTGTTTTTATCGGTTGATACTTAAAATTGTTCTACCAGTTCCTTCATGATGAAGGTCATTTTGGGCTGAGCGGCAGCGGCGGCCTTCTGCACCTCTTCGTGCGAGCACTTCTCCACAATGCCCTCGACGCCCAGGTCGGTGATGACCGACACGGCAAATACCTCGATACCGGCATGACGGGCCACGATTACCTCGGGCACGGTGCTCATGCCCACGGCATCGCCACCGATGATGCGGAAGTAGCGATACTCGGCCGGCGTCTCGAACGTGGGACCTTGCGTGCCCACATAGACCCCCTGCTGTACCTTGATGCCGTTCTTCTCGGCAATCTCGAGGGCCTTGGCAATGAGGCGATGTGAATAGGCCTCGCTCATGTCGGGGAAGCGCACGCCCAGCTCGTTGTAGTTGCGGCCGTGCAGCGGATGTTCGGGGAAGAGGTTGATGTGGTCGCGGATAATCATGATGTCGCCGATGGCAAAGTCGGGGTTCATACCGCCGGCCGCATTGGAGACAAAGAGGTGCTCGATACCCAGCTCCTTCATCACCCGCACGGGGAAGGTAACCTGTTTCATGTTGTACCCCTCGTAGTAATGGAATCGGCCTTGCATAGCCATCACATCTTTTTTACCGAGCTTCCCGAAGATAAGTTTTCCCTGATGCCCCTCGACAGTCGACACCGGGAAATTGGGGATTTCGGTATAGGGTATCTCGGTTTTATCGGTAATGTGGTTTACCAACTCGCCCAACCCGGTACCCAATATGATAGCGGTCTTGGGCAATACCTGCACTCTCGAAGCAATGTAGGCAGCGGTTTCTTTAATCTGTTCAATCATCGCGTAACTATTTTGGTAAATAACAAAGTTTGCAAATATAGCGAAAGGCGAGAGCAGAGGCAAATAGAAAACATAGTTTTCAACTTTTGACTATGCCGAGCCGACTCCTATATTCTCTAAATATAGTGAAAGGCGAGAGCAGTGGCAAATAGAAAACATAGTTTTCAACTTTTGACTATGCCGAGCCGACTCCTATATTCTCTAAATATAGCGAAAGGCGAGAGCAGAGGCAAATAGAAAACATAGTTTTCAGCTTTTGACTATGCCGAGCCGACTCTCCTATTCTACTTGTACAAATATAAACAAAGCAAACAAGAAAAGTATGATTGTCTCGGAATTTTTACGGACACAGAGCGCATTACCCTTCGGCAGACGCATTGGCTCGACAAAGTCCTATTCTATTTTTTTCTTAAATTTTCGATAAATAGTCGTTCGATCGAGGCTTTTTGCTTACCTTTGAAATAGAAGTTAATACCATCAATATGAAACGCATCTTACTCTGTCTCGTTACCCTGTTGTGTGGGCATCTCCTCTTTGCCGCAGGCTCCACCGGGAACCTGACCGACCACACCTTCATGTCGGGAGGCGTCGACCGCAGTTACAAACTCTATCTTCCGGCCCATCTGGCTCCCGGAGCTCCGCTGGTCTTCGTGCTTCACGGCTACGGCGGCAGTGCCGACCCCGAACGGTTCGGCATGGACTCTATCGCCGACAAGTACGGGTTTGCCGTGTGCTACCCGCAAGGGGCTCGCGACAAGCGGGGAAAAACGTGCTGGAACGTAGGGTACCCCTTTCAGGACGACATGACCATCGACGATGTGGCATTCGTCTGCGAACTGGCTCAACACCTGCAGCAGACCTATAGACTGAGTGCCCGCAACACCTTCTGCACAGGCTATTCCAACGGTGGCGAAATGTGCTATCTGCTGGCCTATAAATGTCCCCAAGTGTTCAAGGCGGTAGCCCCTATCGCCGGGCTTACGCTCGAATGGATGTACCGGGAGCTGGAAGCCGACCGACCTATCCCGCTGCTCGAAATCCACGGCACGAAAGACAAAACCTCGATGTGGAACGGCGACCCCGAGAACCGAGGAGGTTGGGGCGAATACATTGCCGTACCTCTGGCCGTGAGCTACTGGGCTACCCAAAATCGATGCACCCACGAGGAGACCGACACGATAGCCTCACTCAATCCCGAGTCGGGCCACTCGATTATCCGCCACAAATATGTAGGCGGCACCGACGGCCACGAGGTGTGGCTCTACGAAATCACAGGCGGAACCCACTCGTGGGGCGAGAAAGACCTGGTCACGGGCGAACACATCTGGCAATTCTTCAGCCGCTTTGTCGAACCCGAAAAAACGGCAGTACCCCAGCCGGCAACACGCTAACGACTATTCAATTATCATTCTTAAATAAAATTCATCATGTTCACAAAAATCAAATGCTTATTCGTGCTTTTAGCAATCATTGCCATCTCGGCAAGTGGAAAAGAGAAATACCCTCCTTTGCGGGTGGGTTGTTCCATCGGTATCAATACCGCCAACTACAACAACCTGCACGCGATGAAAGAGGCGGGTATCGATTGTGTGGAGATTTCGTTAGGGGCAAAACTCTTTACCAACAAGGAGATTAGCGACGAAGAGATTACGGCCCGCATGAAGAGAGCCCGGCAGGCTGCCGACTCGGCCGGTGTCGAGATCTGGTCGATACACATGCCTTTCGGCAAAGAGATTGACCTCTCGCAAAGCGACGAAACAATCAGACAGAGTACCGTAGCCCTGCAACGGCGTATTCTGCGGTTCTGCAAGATACTGCAACCCCGGGTTATCCTCTTTCACCCCAGCTGGTATTTGGGACTCAACGAACGCCCCAAACGCATCGCCCAACTCTTGCGCTCGGTCAACGAACTTAACCCCTTGGTCAAAGAAGCCGGCGCCATCATGGTCATCGAGAATATGCTGGGGCACGAACTGCTCCGCAACGAGAAGTATGAACGCCCATTGTGCCGTACGGTCGAAGAGGTGGAACTCATTATGAAACAGATGCCCAGCGACGTCTATTCGGCTATCGACATGAACCACATCGACAACCCCGAGCTCCTCATCAAGGCCATGGGCAACCGGGTAAAGACTCTTCACGTCTCGGACGGAAACGGCCGTGCCGAGTGCCACTACATGCCCAACCCGTGCAGCGGCAAAGGCGACAACGACTGGAACCAGATACAGCAAGAGCTGTACAACGCCGGTTACACAGGCCCCTTCATGTATGAGGTCAACTCCAAAGAGTATAGCGAACCGCGGGAACTCTACGAATGTTATCAGAATCTCTACCGTACTTTTATCGAATCTATTCCACAAAAACAATAAACACACACTTATGAAAGACTTGAACGAAATCTTGTCGCACTTTGCCTTGGAAGGCAAAGTTGCCGAAATAAAACCACTGGGAGCGGGTCTCATCAACGACTCGTACAAGGTGACCACCACACCGCCCGAGGCACCCGACTATGTGCTGCAACGCATCAACCACACCATCTTCACCAACGTGGATATGCTCCAGAACAACTTCTACCAGGTGACGACCCACATCCGGCACAAACTCGAGGCCCGGGGCGAAACCGACATCGACCGCAAGGTGCTCACCCTCATCCCCACGAAAGACCATAAGCTCTACTACTTCGACGGCGAGAGCTACTGGCGGGTGCTCATCTTTATCCACAACGCCAAGAGCTACGATGCCGTAACCCCCGAATACTCCTACTATGCGGGGCAGGCCTTCGGCGATTTCCAGGCCATGCTCTCCGACATCCCGGTAGAGTTGGGCGAGACGATTCCCGACTTTCACAACATGGAGTTCCGCCTGAAGCAACTGCGCGAAGCCGTGGCCGCCGACCCCGTGGGACGAGTGGCCGAGGTGCAACCGCTGCTCGACGAAATCGAGAAACGGGCCGACGCCATGTGTCTGGCCGAACGGCTGCACCGCGAGGGTAAGCTGCCCAAGCGCATCTGCCACTGCGACACGAAGGTAAACAACATGATGTTCGACGAGAACGGCCGGGTGCTGTGCGTAATCGACCTCGACACGGTGATGCCCAGCTACATCTTCTCCGACTTCGGCGACTTCATGCGCACCGCCGCCAACACCGGCGAAGAGGACGACAAGAATCTGGACCACGTCAACTTCAACATGGAGATTTTCAAGGTCTTCACCAAAGGTTATCTGGAGACGGCCCGCGTGTTCCTGACCGATGTCGAAATCGACAACCTGCCCTACGCCGCCACCCTCTTCCCCTACATGCAGGCCGTGCGGTTCCTCGCCGACTACATCAACGGCGATACCTACTACAAAATCAAGTATCCCGACCACAACCTGGTGCGTACCCGCGCGCAGTTCAAGCTGCTGCAAAGTGCCGAGGCTGCCGTACCAGCCATGAAAGCCTACATCGACGAGTGCCTGGGGCGGTGATTCCATGCCGCCGTCCTGCGGTCGTGAACCGTTGTAGCGGATTATGAGTTTCTAAACATACGGGGCCGTATCGGAAACATCGGTTTTCCATGCGGCCCCGCATTCTCATCCACCCGACAAAAAGATTATTTCAGATGTTTAAAGATACCGTGATGACGGAAGAGAAGAGAAAATCAATCAAAGGGCTGATCTATGCCGTAGTATCGTCGGCCACATTCGGGCTTGTACCCCTCTTTGCCATACCAGCCTTGAAGGCCGGGGTGTCGGTCAACTCGGTGGTATTCTACCGGTTTGCCATATCGGCCCTGCTGGTAGGGCTCGTGCTGCTGGCCCGGCGCGAGAGCTTCCGTATCGCGAAGCGGCAACTGCCGGTCATTGCCGGCTTTGCCCTGCTCTACGCCGCCACCTCGTTCCTGCTCACACAGTCGTACCTCTACATACCCAGCGGACTGGCCACCACACTGCACTTTCTCTACCCGGTACTGGTGACGATATTGATGGTCGTCCTTTTCAAGGAGCGGCTCTCGGTGCCCGTTGCCGTGGCCACGCTGCTGGCCCTGGGCGGCATCTACCTGCTGAGCGGGAGCAACGGCAGTGAGGTGAACCCTACGGGCATGGCCCTGGCGCTGACTACCGTACTCACCTACGCCTCGTATATCGTGGGGCTCAACCGCTCGAGCATCGGCCGTATCGACAGCCTGAAGCTCACCTTCTACATCCTCTCGACCGGGAGTCTCTTTTTCCTCGTCAACCTGCTGGTGCGAGGCGAAGGGCTGGCTCCCATCCCGTCGTGGAAGAGCGGCATCGACCTCTTCATGCTGGCATTGGTGCCCACACTCATCTCCAACCTCACCCTCATCCTGGCCGTCAAACATATAGGCTCTACTACCACCGCCGTGCTGGGCTGCATGGAGCCGCTCACCGCCGTGGTCATGGGCATCCTCTTCCTGGGCGAGAGTTGCAGCCGTGTGCAGGCCTGGGGTATCGGCATCATACTCGTGGCCGTCACCACGGTTATCGTGGCCCGCAATCCCGAAGAGCTGAAAAAGGTGTGGCAACGGGCCCCGCAATGGTTCCGCAAAGGGTCGTCACGCATGAGGCGATGAATGCAAATGCGACGTGGGGGCACGGCTGCCGCGACTCTCGGCAATCTCTACCGCGTAAACCCCGACACAGATGAGCACCATGGCCAGAATCTGGGTCCAACTGAAACGGTCCTGTCCCGTGAGAAACGAGACAATCGAAGCCACCATGAGAATGAGATAGCCGTAGATGGCGACCACCGTCGTCTTCAGATACCGCAGCCCGACGGGCACCAGCAGATAGCTCAGCACCGTGGGGAATATCAGCACAAACAGCAACGCCGCCAGTGGCCACAGGTGGAGCGGCGACTCGAACAACGGGGCATCACAGCCGGTAAAGGCCATCACAATCAAGCTCGACACAGCCGCCCCCGAAAAGGTGTAGCGCATGAGGGTATAGGTACCCGTGCGCTTCAGAAACTGGTTGCTCAACACCAGATAGATGGCATAGATGACCGAGCTCATCAGGCAGAAGAGATTACCGGCCAACGCATCGGAGGCGAGGTCGTCGCTCTTCTGGGTGAGGATGCAGAGCATGGCGCCCCCCAACCCCACCAGAATACCCACCACCTTGAGCAGCGTGATGCGCTCGTGCATGAAGAGCACCGATATGACAAAGACCCAGATGGGCTGCATCGAGGTAAAGATGGCGGCCGAGACCGGGGTAGTCTTGCTCAGCCCCATCAGATAGGAAAACATGTAGCCATAGATGCCCACGGCTCCCAGCAGGAAGAGTATCCACTTGTCGCGGGTCGAGGCCTTTTCGGGCCGGGCAAAAAAGCCGAGAATCCAGAAAGCCACGGCGGCAAACACGCACCGGAAGGTAGCCCCGGTAAGCGGGGCAAGCCACAGGGGCAACAGGTAGTGCAGGGCGTTCACGTTCAAGCCGCCGAAGACCTTCGACACCACCATGGCCCAGTTGGCCATCGCTACTTTACTACGCATCATCTTCATGGCTGTATGGGATTAGCGGGAGCATCGTCGAACAGGAACGAGTGCCGTTTCCAATAGGCCCACACCACCGCCAGCAGCGTGATACCCAGGTTGAGTTCAAAGGCAAACCGCTGGGTGCGAATGTGGAAGAGCGACTGGAGGGCATCGATAATCACCGGGCAAAGCAGTATGGCCAGGTAGTTCATGGCCATGACCAGCGCCAGGGCAAAGGTTGCCCGCGAGGCATCGGCCACCCGGGTAGTCTGGTCGTAAATGACGGGTTGCATTACCCCATAGCCCAACCCGATGAATACCGCCCCGACGGCCAATACCCACTCGCTGGACGACAGCAGAACAAGCAACAGCCCTATGGCAATGCTGACCAGACTCGTAAACTTGGTGAGCGACCCCAGAAACGACAACACGGGATTGAGGAAGAAGCCGGGCAACATGATGGCCAGAAAGAAGAGCGAGATGATAAAGCCCGACGCCCCCGTATCGAAATGGTACTCTTTCATCAGGAAGGGCAGGTTGAAGCTGACGATAATCACCAGGTAGGTGATAAGTCCATAGAAGGCCATCAGCCCCACGAGCCGCCCCGTGTCGATGCGTCCGGTCGAGCTCTGGGCCACCGGCCGGGCCGAAGTCGAATCACCCTTGAGCGAGAAGGAGAGCAGCAGCGAAAGCACGGGAGCCAGATAGACGACAAAGGGCAAGTGCCAGTTCACCTCGGCCAGATAGCCGGTGAGCATCGTGGCCAATACCAGCGTGACGTTGGTGATGGCCGAGCTCAACCCGAACTGCTGCGTGCGGTATCGCCCCGTGAAATGGCGCGAGATGAGGCCTGTCGAGAGCGGCACGATGATGCCCGCCCCGATACCCAGCAGGGCACTCACGGCAATCAACTGCCACATCTGCCCCGAGAAGAGGTAGAGCACCCCGCTCAAGGCAAAGACCACCAGCCCCACCTGCAACAGCAGCACGTTGTTCACCCGCTCGGTGAGTTTGCCCGAGAGCAGGATGAAGGGTATCGTCAGCAACGAAGGCAACGAGGTGAGCAACTGTATGTCAAACTCCGACGCGTGGGGAAAGATGGTGGACAACTGCCCCAGAATGGGCGAAACCGCCAGCCCCGGCAAAGCGCTCAAGGCCGATATGGACCATATCCCCAACAGTGTAATGAGCGGAATCGTACCCCGCCCGGTTTCAATTTTCATAGTCTTGCAGTTTTCGGCCGGCATCCCTGCCGACCCGTTTACAGGGTGAGAACAATCTACACCCCCGAAAGTTTATCGCCCCCTTTTTTAACAAGTGCCAAATTGTGCAGGAATTGCCCCCACGCACTAAACATTCACCCGGTCGGGACTGTTGTCTCATGCAGAAGCCGTCCTCCCCCGGGAGTGCCGGATTCGCAGATTTCATTCATTAAAAACTTTATACAATGAGAGATTTTAGTTTAAGAGAAGGAGATGCCAAAACGAGCATCTTCGGGTCCGACGAAATGTTGAAACCTTCACCCGTAGAGCGCATACCCGATGCACCTACCACCCCCGAAATCGCCTACCAGATGGTCAAGGACGAGACCTTTGCCCAGACTCAACCCCGCCTCAACCTGGCCACCTTCGTCACCACCTACATGGACAAGTATGCCACCAAGCTGATGAACGAGGCCATCAACATCAACTACATCGACGAGACGGAGTATCCCCGCATTGCCGTGATGAACGCCAAGTGCATCAACATCATGGCCAACCTGTGGAACTCGCCCGAGGAGGCCAAATGGAAAAGCGGTGCCGTGGCCATAGGTTCGTCCGAGGCTTGTATGCTGGGCGGTGTGGCCGCCTGGTTGCGCTGGCGCAAGAAACGTCAGGCCCAGGGCAAACCCACCGACAAGCCCAACTTTGTCATCTCATCGGCCTACCAGATTGTGTGGGAGAAGTTTGCCCAACTGTGGCAAATCGAGATGCGCGAGGTTCCGCTCACGCTCGACAAGCCTACCCTCGACCCGGAAGAGGCCCTCAAGATGTGCGACGAGAATACCATCTGCATCGTGCCCATCGAGGGAGTTACCTGGACGGGCCTGAACGACGACGTGGAGCGACTCGACCACCTGCTCGACGCCTATAACAAAAAGACCGGCTACGACATCCCCATACACGTCGACGCCGCCTCGGGCGGATTCATCCTGCCCTTCCTCGAACCGCACAAGAAGTGGGACTTCCGCCTGAAGTGGGTACTCTCCATCAGTACCTCGGGCCACAAGTTCGGCCTGGTCTATCCCGGTCTGGGTTGGGTCGTATGGCGCGACAAGAAGTATCTGCCCGACGACATGTCGTTCAGCGTCAACTACCTGGGTGCCGACATCACGCAAGTAGGGCTCAACTTCTCGCGTCCCGCCGCACAGATTCTGGGCCAGTACTACCAGTTCATCCGGTTGGGATTCCAGGGCTACAAGGCCATCCAGTACAACAGCATGCAGATTACCCAATACCTGCACGACGAAATCGGCAAGATGAAACCCTTTGTCAATTACAGCGACCGGGTAGAAAACCCGCTCTTCATCTGGTACATGCACCCCGACTATGCCAAGAATGCCAAGTGGACCCTGTATGACCTGCAAGACCGTCTGCGCCAGAGCGGCTGGATGGTACCCGCCTACTCGCTGCCCAAGAGCGTAGAGAGCTACGTGGTCATGCGTATCGTCGTGCGCCAGGGCTTCAGCCGCGACATGGCCGACATGTTGCTCAAAGACATCTGCGACGCCGTGGCCGACCTCGAGAAACTCGAGTATCCTACCCCCACCCGCATCGCCCAGGAGAAAAATATCGAGGTCGAAAGCACCATGTTCACCCACACGGGCTATCGCCGCAAATCCAAAAAGTAACGGTTATGAAAAAGGTTATTTCGATTGCTCAAATCGAGCAAACCCTGCACGAGGCCCACAACCTCTACCGCAACAACCACGACGGCAAGAATGCCGACTACATTCCCTATCTGGCCGGCATCGACAGCCAGCTGTTCGGCATAAGCGTGTGCCTCACCAACGGGCACCTCATCGAGGTGGGCGACACCCAGTACCGGTTCGGCATCGAATCGGTCTCGAAGGTACACACCGCCATTCTGGTGCTGCGCCAGTACGGGGCCGACAAACTGCTCTCGATGATCGGGGCCGATGCCACAGGGTTGCCCTTCAACTCGATTGTGGCCATCCTGCTCGAGAACGACCACCCCTCTACCCCGCTGGTCAACGCCGGTGCCATATCGGCGTGCAGCATGGTGCAGCCGACCGGCAACGCCCAGGCCAAGTGGGAGGCCATCGTCGAGAACATCACTCAACTCTCGGGCAGTGCTCCCGTCCTGATCGACGAGCTCTACAAGTCGGAGTCGGACACCAACTTCAACAACCGCTCCATTGCCTGGCTGTTGAAGAACTACAGCCGCATCTACGACGACCCCGACCTGTCGCTCGACCTCTACACCCGCCAATGCTCACTGGGCATCACCGCCCAACAGCTGGCCATCTGCGGGGCCACCATCGCCAACAAAGGGGTCAACCCCAAGACGAACCAACAGGTGTTCGAGGCATCACTGGCCTCCAAGATTACCTCGCTCATCTCGACCGTAGGTTTCTACGAGCACACGGGCGACTGGCTCTACACGTCGGGGCTGCCGGCCAAGTCGGGCGTGGGCGGCGGCATCTTGGGCGTACTGCCGGGCGTGATGGGCATCTCGGCCTTTGCCCCGCCTATCGACGAGGCCGGCAACTCGGTCAAGGCCCAACTGGCCATTCGCTACATCATGAACAAGCTGGGCCTCTCGGTATTCAGCGGCGACTCGGTGATTGTCTCGGCCTGACCGGCAATCGCTTCCATACAAAACAAGAGAGCCGGGTGCGATGGCACCCGGCTCTCTTGCTGTATCTGGCTCGTAGAGTCACGCATCGTCCTTGCGCCGGGCAGCCTGTTGGGCCCAGTTGGTCACATAGACGGTAAAGATGGGAAACATCATCATGCCCAGAGCCGCCAGCACAACCGACAGAATTTTGCCGGTAGCCGTGACCGCATAGATATTCGACCCTACGGTAGTCACATCCATAAAGGCCCACCAAAGGGCATCGGTATAGTGTACGACCAGCGGATTGACATCATGCTCGATGACAAAGAAGAGCAGACTCGAGAAGTAGACCGTGGCCAACAGCATGGTGAGATACGACACCAACAGACTCGACGCCCGGTTGCGGGTGAACCACCCCACCACGATGGCCAGTGCGTAGCCGCTCCGCACCAGCGGGATGAACCGCAGGAAGTAGCCGGCCTGGGGCGAGAAGTCGACGTGCATGTAGGTGATGATGTTGAGATAGGGTATCGACACGAGGAAGAAGATGAAATGGCTCTTCAGATACTGCCACTTGTGGGGCGAGAGCACCAGCTCGAGCAGGAAGTCGAACATGAAGAAGGTGCACACCCACAACTGCACGGTCATGTAGTTGCCTTGGTTGAGAAACGAGAGGTTGCGAAACGTATCAACCGAAATGGTAATGATGAGAAACACCGACAGCACCAGAATAGCGATGTGCAGGGCGCCATAGACTTTCGATTCGTACCGTCGCCACCCCGACGGAGAAGTTTGTTTTTCCATTTTTTCTTTCTTTATAATTTCATGCCGGTAAAACAACAACCGCCCGATGTTTGTTTATCTGCATGAATGTGGCTGCTCCACCACGACAAACTTAATTCAAAACGTATATGGCAAACATCGGTAAATCTGTCAAACTGGGCGTATTTACGCTCGCTATCATGAATGTAACGGCGGTCGTCTCGCTGCGCGGACTGCCGGCCGAGGCCGAATATGGCGTAAGCTCGGCCTTCTATTATCTATTTGCCGCACTGGTATTCCTCATTCCCACGGCTCTAGTAGCCGCCGAACTGGCCGCCATGTTCCAGGACAAGCAGGGCGGTGTGTTCCGCTGGGTGGGCGAAGCCTTCGGCAAGAAGGCCGGCTTCCTGGCCATCTGGCTGCAATGGATCGAGAGTACTATCTGGTATCCTACGGTACTGACCTTCGGCGCCGTGGCCATCGCCTTCATCGGCATGGACCACACGGGCGACATGCTGCTGGCCTCGAACCGTTTCTACACCCTGGCGGTGGTGCTGTTCATCTACTGGCTGGCCACCTTCATCTCGCTGAAGGGGCTCGACTGGGTAGGCAAGGTGGCCAAGGTGGGCGGTCTGGTGGGTACCATCATTCCGGCCGGGCTGCTGGTGGTTCTGGCCATCGTCTATCTGGCCATGGGCGGCAAGTCGCAGATGGACTTCTCGGGGAGCTTCCTGCCCGACTTCTCCAACTTCGACAACCTGGTGCTGGCCGCCAGCATCTTCCTCTTCTATGCCGGTATGGAGATGGGCGGTATCCACGTGAAAGACATCAACAACCCCTCGAAAAACTACCCCAAGGCGGTATTCATCGGCTCGGCCATCACGGTGCTCATCTTTGTGCTGGGTACCTTTGCACTGGGTATCATCATCCCGCAAAAAGACATCAACCTCACCCAGAGTCTGCTGGTCGGATTCGACAACTATTTCAACTTCATCAAGGCCTCGTGGCTCTCGCCGGTCATTGCCATCGCGCTCGCCTTCGGGGTGCTGGCCGGGGTGCTCACCTGGGTGGCCGGCCCCTCGAAAGGTATCTTTGCCGTGGGCCGCGCCGGGTATCTGCCCCCTTTCTTCCAGAAGACCAACAAGATAGGCGTACAGAAAAACATCCTCTACCTGCAAGGTGCCGCCGTCACGCTGCTGAGTCTGCTCTTCGTCGTGATGCCTTCGGTACAGAGTTTCTACCAAATCATGTCGCAACTCACGGTGGTGCTCTACCTCATCATGTACATGCTCATGTTCTCGGCTGCCATCTACCTGCGGTACAACATGAAGAAGAGCAACCGCCCGTTCCGCATCGGCAGCAAAGGCAACGGCATGATGTGGTTCATCGGCGGCCTGGGATTCCTGGGCTCCCTGCTGGCCTTCGTGCTCAGCTTCATACCCCCCAGCCAGATTTCGGTAGGCAGCAACGCCGTGTGGTTCTCGGTGCTCATTATCGGTACCCTCGTCGTGGTGATTGCCCCCTTCATCATCTACGCGTCGCGTAAACCCAGCTGGACCAACAAGGAGAGCCAGTTCGAACCCTTCCACTGGGAGGAGACCGCTGCCCCGACCACAACTCACCCCCAAAACTCGCAACCCACAGGGGCTACTCCGTCGGCATCCGGTCGAGGGGCTACCGCTTCAGCCCAACCGACTCCGGCATCACAACCTCATTCGAAACCGACCGCACCGACAACCGACCCGAATGCCGGAACGAAAGGCTCTACCCCGCCTCAACCGTAAACGGTCTCGCTACAAACCCATACGAAAAAGCCGGCGTCCTCTTCTCGAAGACGTCGGCTTTTCATGCGTTCAATGATCCTTATGCCATCACTCGGCCGGCTTGACATTCCACACAAAGAGTGCCAGCACAAACGAGAGGATGGAAGCTCCTATCCAGAAAATCGATACGGGCAGGAAATCGTAAGTGACCACATCGCCCGATACCGTTTTGAAGTTCTCGATGAGCGTACCCGAAATGACATCCTGCAGACCGGCGGCTATGTAGCTGGCCATGCCCACTACACCCAAGGCTGCCCCCGTAGCGTTGCGAGGAACGATGTCGACCGCCATCAGTCCGCCCAGGAAGCAGATGAGCACCCCGATAGCCACCCCGAAGAGCACCATGCTGATGACATTCAGCACCAGACTGTCGCCGCCCAGCAGGAAGAGGGAGAGCCCTATGGTGTTGAGCACCCCGAAGATAAAGGCCGGCATGTTGCGCTTGCCCTTGAAAAACTTGTCGGAGAACCACCCCGAAAGCACCGTGCCGAAGATACCCAGCAGGGCATTGATGCCGATAACCGTCGTGGCCAGTTCGAGCGAATAGCCCTTCTCCATCTCGAGGAAACGCACGCCCCAACTGTTCACCGCATAGCGGCTCACATACATGAAGGCACTGGCCAGAGCCAGAATCCACACGTAGGGATTGCGCAAAACGCCTTTCTGCGCCTTGTCGGTCGACTCCTTGGGCGGATTGCCCACATGGGGCAACCCCTTGCTCTCGGGGCTGTCGTGCAGGAAGAAGATGATGATAAGCACTCCTATCGCCCCGGCTATGAACGAGCCCATGAAACCAGCCTGCCAGCCCAGCCAGCCGACTACCGACCCGACAAAGATGAAGGAGAAGAACTCACCCAGATTGTGGCTTGCACTGAAGAACCCGTAGTAGGTTCCCCGCTCCTTGGGCGAAAACCAGCGCGACAGCGCTATGATGGCAGGGCCGGCACCCATCGACTGCGACCAGCCGTTGAGGGCCCACATGATGAAAAAGCAGACAAAGAAGGCCATCGACGACAACCCGATGAGACCTTTGGCCATACCCAACACTCCCACGATGAGGTTGGCAATGGACGAGACGATGAGCCCCGTAGCCATAAACCGCTTGATATTGGAGTGGTCGGCCATGAAACTATTCACAAACTTACCGATGGCATAGGCAAACAGCAACGCCGAGCCCACGATGCCCAGCTGTTGGTCGTTGAGCATACCGCTCTCGACAATAGGAGTCTTCACCACATTCAGCCCGGTGCGACATACATAATACAAACTATACCCCAGGGTTCCCGCAAAAAAACTTTGCAATCTCAATTTCTTCGTCAACCTGGCTGCCTCTTCATCGGTAAGCGATGCCGGCCGCTCGGCCGGGGGCAATGCCCGATAAAAGTCGACGACTTTTCCCAGCATTTTTTTCAACATTTCTCTAGCGCTTTAATTAGATTTAATAATGTGTGTTTCGTTGCTTTTCGCTTTCGTTTCGTTTTATACGCAAATATAAAAAATATACCTGACAATCGGGCTATCTTTCTCCTCGAAATATACTCATCGGACACAATTCTCCAAGCCTCAGGTATAAGCAACCTTTTTCTCCATGCAGCGATTGCAGAGTGCTACGACACAAACCGATAACGAAAAACCTTCTTTTTCCTTTGTTCTTCGCCCGGTTTGATTTATCTTTGAAGTGGTGACCCTGACAAGCAAAACAGACTGCCCCAAACAGCAAAACCATGAATGTACATCTCCTCCTTACTATTCTGGTTACCGTGCTTTGTGCCGGTTCGTGCGTGGCCCAATCGTGGTACACGGGTGAGGAGCCGCTGCGCCGGGCTGTAATTCAAAAAGATGTTTTATCGGATTGTAACCGCAATGCCGACAGCGATGTGGTGAACGTAGTATCTACCGGCATTGTTCCGGGCGAAGGAATGCGTCCGTCCATCACGGTCGAGCTGGCCAATCGCCACAACCGAACGGGCAGAAAGTATGCAGTCTATCGGGTCGACGACTCCGGGAAGAGCCGGCGGGCTGGTTCGGTGAAGAGACCGGTGTGGGGCGTGGTATGGGGATACCGCGATAACCAAAACTACCACGCCGTACTGATGCGGGCCGGAAACGACGACTTCTACGGCTACCAGCTGCCCGAACTGCAATTTACCATCCTGACCGTAGCCGATGGCGACACCTTGGTTCACTCCCATTGGCAGCGAATCGCCTCATCGGCCATCCGCCCCGAGACCGACTACAACCGGCTGCACATTGTCCCTACCCAGGGCGGATACGAAATCTTGCTGGGCGACGAGCGCGAATGCCGCATCGGCTTTTGCCGCGACGACCGCCTCTTTGGCGACCGGGCGGGTATCTACGTGGGGCGCGGAGCCTGTGTTGAGCTGAAGTCGTGGAAGGTTACACCGTGCGAATATCCCGAACGACAGGTCGTCTGGGAACCCGAAGCCCTGAACGAGTACCTGCGCCACAGCACCGACCCCACCGAAGGGGTCTATGAATTCCTGCAAGCCTCCTCGTCGAGCCTCAACACACGACTGGGCGGCAACTACCGGTTGGCCCTGGTGGCTAACGGGACCAACTACCTGCTCGTCTACGAGAGCGGGGCCCAGCGATTCAACGACCAATGGCAAACGGGCATGGTGAAGGCGGTACTGCGACCGACAGGACTCGCCAACCTCTTCGACGTCACCTGGTTCGATGCCGAACACAAACCGCTCAAAGAGGGGGTAAAGGCCATGATAGGCGACAACGGGGTACTTACCCTCCACTTCAGCCGCGAGGGAGTAATCATCGAATGGAACCGGGCCTTCGGTCCCAAAGAGCAGGCTCGGGACGCCCGGCAATTCGACGGGAACTACCCCACCCCCGGCTCGTCTGTCATTCCCTAATCCCTGCCCCTCACGCAACGGAGTCTCCCGTATCGGCCGCGCAGAGAGAGAGTCTGCGGTCACATCCTCCCCCCCTGTTTCCCTGCAAACGCAAACAACAAGGGCGGCCCCGCTGTCGGAACCGCCCTGTGCAGTATGGTTGAACTTGTATTCGTCTCGATTAGTACGAGCGGGCAAAGAGCACGCGGCGAGCCGACGGCTTGCCGGTAACCATGCAGACGCCCGGCGTGGTATCGCCATCGAACGGGATACAGCGAATCGTCGCCTTGGTCTCCTCCTTGATGCGCTCCTCGGTCTCGGTCGTGCCGTCCCAGTGAGCCAGGATAAAGCCGCCCTCCTCGATCTTCTCTTTGAACTCGTCGTAGCTGTCGACCGTAATGGTGTGCTCCTGACGGAACTTGAGAGCCTTCTGGAAGATATTGGCCTGTATCTCGTCGAGCAGACCTTTTACAACCTGCTCGATGTTGTCGACGGGCAACGTCTCTTTTTCGAGCGTATCGCGGCGCATCACCTCTACGGTGCCGTTCTCGAGGTCGCGGGCTCCCATGACCAGACGCACGGGCACACCCTTCAGCTCATAGTCGGCAAACTTGAAGCCCGGGCGTTTATTGTCGGCGTTGTCGTATTTGACCGAGATACCCATGGCGCGCAACTTGCCGGCGATTTCGTCGGCCTTCACGTCGATGGCGTGCAGTTGCTCGGCATTCTTGTAGATGGGGATAATCACCACCTGGATGGGAGCCAGTTTCGGCGGCAACACCAGACCGTTGTCGTCGCTGTGGGTCATGATGAGGGCACCCATCAGACGGGTAGATACGCCCCACGAGGTAGCCCACACATATTCGAGCTCGTTGTTCTTGTTGATGAACTGCACGTCGAATGCCTTGGCGAAGTTCTGCCCCAGGAAGTGCGACGTACCCGACTGCAGGGCCTTGCCGTCCTGCATCATGGCCTCGATGGTATAGGTATCGAGGGCACCGGCAAAACGCTCGTTGGCCGATTTCACACCCTTGATTACCGGCACGGCCATGAAGTTCTCGGCAAAGTCGGCATAAACCTCGAGCATGCGACGAGCCTCGGCCTCGGCCTCCTCGCGGGTAGCGTGGGCGGTGTGCCCCTCTTGCCACAAAAACTCGGCCGTACGCAGGAAGAGGCGGGTACGCATCTCCCAGCGGAACACGTTGGCCCACTGGTTGCACAGGATGGGCAGGTCGCGATAGGAGTGAATCCAGTTTTTATAGGTGTTCCAGATAATGGTCTCGGAGGTAGGACGGATGATGAGCTCCTCCTCGAGTTTGGCGGCGGGGTCTACCACTACGCCCGTGCCGTCGGGGTTGGTTTTCAAGCGGTAGTGAGTCACTACGGCGCACTCTTTGGCAAAGCCCTCTACGTGCTCGGCCTCGCGGCTCAGGAACGATTTCGGAATCAACAACGGGAAGTAGGCATTCACGTGGCCCGTCGCCTTGAACATGTCGTCGAGCTGGCGTTGCATCTTCTCCCAAATTGCATATCCATAGGGCTTGATTACCATACAGCCCCGCACGGCCGACTGTTCTGCCAAGTCGGCCTTTACCACCAAGTCGTTGTACCATTGCGAATAGTTATCGGCACGCTTGGTCAATTCTTTCAACTCTTTTGCCATTATTTTATGCTGTTTGTTTATTGACACGAAAAAACTTCTCCCCTGCCCCAAGCAAAGGATTTGCCCCAATAGAGAAAGGCGGGTACAGAGTCAAGCGGAAACAGCCGTTTCCACTGTTTGACCATGCCCGGCCACGCCCTATTTACGGCTTGCAAAGATAGTGAAAGGTGAGCGGATAGTAAAAAGAAAAACAGAGTTTTTCAGTTTTTGACTATCCCGAACCGTATCCTGTCTTATCCGAAGATACAAGAAAGATGAGAGCAAAAACAAATGAAACCCAGAGTTCCAAATGGAATTGCCCCGACCGAGAACTTGTTTTACAACCGAAAGGTTACCGCTTGTCGAGCTGACCGCGGCGAGCCATATCGATCATCTTCTCGCCCGGTATCAGATAGATTTCGAGCCGCCGGTTCTTGGCCCGCCCCTCCATGGTACGATTCGAAGCGATAGGCGAAAAGGCACCGGCCTCATACGTCACCACAAAGTCGGTATTGCCCCCGTTGCGGGCAAACCAGTCGCGCACGGCCTGTACCCGGGAGCGGGTCAGGTCGAGGCTGTAAGCCTCCGAGCCGGTATCGTCGCTGTGCATGACCAGCATCACATGGTAGTAATCGGGTATGCGCAGGTCGGCCAGGAAGGGACGCAGAAAAATGTCGGCCTTCTCGCTCAGCACCGTATCGTTGGGCAGGAAGAGGTTCGAAGCGGCTATGGTAGCCTTGATTACCTCGTAGTTGCGCACCAGTTTCAGGTCGGTGAGACGGGCCTTCTGCAAGCGGCGCATCTCACGCGACTGGGCGGTGCGTATCTTGCGGGCCTCCTTGTCGAGCTCGGGTATCGAGATATTCTCGTCGAGGGTCAACTGCGTGAGGTCGATATGCTCGGTCGGGGCCACTTCGCCTTTCGACTTGTCCGACGAGAACCACGACGACACCGTGTTGGCCGCCTTCTGAAAGACATTCTGCGAGGCCGCCTCGACGGGGAGCAACGCGGCTACACCCAGCAATATGATAAATCCTGTTTTCCTGTTCATCACTCGCCTCCTCAGAAAACACCCAGCGACTCCTCGTAATCCAACTCACCCCGTACCAGGAACGGCATATCCTCGTCGTCGATTTTCACGCCGTCCTTGTGGGCACACTTGCGGGCAAAGTCGATGATGTCGTCTTCGTCGAGTTCCACCTCGTCGCCGGCATCCTCGTTGAAGAGCCCCTTCTGTTCGTAATAGTCGTACACGACATCGGTAATGTAGACAATATCGTCGTAGCTATACTTCTCTTTCAGTTCCTGGGGCAATACATTCTTTATATACTCTACGGCCTTGTCTTCGTCGTAGGCAAATATATCTTCGTTTTGGCTCATTTTTTCTATGTTTTTGGGGTTATTTGATTGGGTAAAAGTACAAATCATTAACGGCTTTTGCAAATCGACAGAAAAAAAATAAGTTTTTTTGTTGCAGATTCAAAAAGTTTATCTACATTTGCAGTGTACTATTAAACTAATACACCAAAACAGTAAAACAATTTTATCCCGAAATACTATGTTACAGATTGAAAATCTTGAATTTAGTTATCACAAAAAGAAGGCCCCCATCTTCAACGGCATAAGCCTGACGATACAACCGGGTTCGGTTTACGGGCTGCTGGGTAAAAACGGAATCGGTAAATCGACCCTGCTCTATATGATGTGCGGCCTGATGTTTCCCCACAAGGGACGCATCACGCTCGACGGTGTGGAGGTGCGCCACCGCCGCCCCGAAACGCTCGAGAAGATTTTCCTCGTACCCGAGGAGTTCGACCTTCCCCCTATCTCGGTCGATGCCTACGTACGCCGCAACAGCGTCTTCTATCCCCGCTTCGACCGCGAGCAGTTCGACCGGTATCTGGCCGACTTCGAACTGGAGAATGTCAAGAACCTGTCCAAGACCTCGATGGGACAGAAAAAGAAATACCTGGTGAGCTTTGCCCTGGCCACCAACACCCCGCTGCTGCTCATGGACGAGCCTACCAACGGCATGGACATCCCCTCGAAGAGCCAGTTCCGCAAGGTCATCGCTTCGGGCATGAACGAGCAGAAGAGCATCGTCATCTCGACCCACCAGGTGCGCGACCTCGAAAACATGATCGACCGCATCGACATTCTCGAGGGTGGCCGCCTGCTGCTCGACAGCGACACGGCCGACATCACCTCGCACCTGCAATTTATCAAGGGAGCCGGCGAGGCCGACATCGAAGGGGCTCTCTACTCGGTCTCGACCATTGCCGGATACAGCGCCATCCTGCCCAACCCCACGGGCGAGGAGACGCCGCTCGACATCGAGATGCTCTTCAACTACGCCATCGAAAAACCGGCGGAAATCGAACGTATATTTGCCAACCCTGTAAAATAAGACGACCATGAACGAATATGACATAACCCCCAACGCCCAAGAGGCCACCGCCTCGGTAGCCTCACGCCCGACGGCCTCCAACTTCTTCTGTCTGAAACGCTTCGGACGCTACTGCTCCAAGCAGATACACGAGTGGAAACGGGGACTGTTGCTCCAATTCTTTTCGCTGGCAGGCATCTACACCCTCTTGATGTTCCTCTTCCACTCGACCGACGAAGAGGGACTGATTCCCTCCATCGCTTCGACCGGCATACAGATAATTATCTGGCTCGGCTTCTTTGTCTATATCGCCAAGAGTGCTTCGAGCCTGGCCGATCAGATAGGCCGCCGCTCCAAACGGGTGCTCTACCTGGTGGTTCCCGCCTCGACCGCCGAGAAGTATATCGCCCACCTGCTGTGGACCATCGTGCTCTACCCCATTCTCTTCTTCGCAGCCATCCTGGTGGCCCAGTATGTCTCGGAGACAGCCTCGTCGATGATACGCGGCGAAGCCTTCAACCCGGGCACACCGCTGCAAGGCTTGCTCACCTTCTGGAACAACAACATGTACAGCACCTCGTTCTTGGTGAACTACACGATCAATATTATCGTTACCTTCACGCTGGGAGCTACGCTGTGGCAGAAAAACAGTTTTCTCAAGACCATTGCCGCCTGCTTCCTGCTGGGCATCATCGTCATCATCTTCTACACCACCCTGCTGGGTAAGGAAGAGCTGGAGTCGATGTTCACCTACCTGGTCGTAGGCAACTACTTCGACAGCTTCAACAACAACGACTTCGTGTGGATACTCAACGGCATCAGCGCCGTAGAATATCTGCTGTTCGGATACATCGGATACATGCGCATGAAAGAACTCGAAATAAACGAAACCAAACGATAAGTATGCAATTCAAAGAGAACCAAACCATCTACCTGCAAATCGCCGAACGCATCAGCGACGAGATACTGCTGGGCCACTATGCCATTGGGGCTCGCATACCCTCGGTGCGCGAATACGCGGCCCTCGTGGAGGTAAACGCCAACACGGTGATGCGTTCCTATGAATTTTTGCAGACCCAGGGTATCATCTTCAACAAGCGGGGAATCGGCTTCTTCGTCTCGCCCGACGCCAAACACAAAATCACGGAATACCGGCGAAACGAATTCCTCAAGACCGAACTGCCACGCTTCTTCATGCAGCTCTATACCCTGCACATTCCCATGGACGAGATTGACTCCATGTACCGGGAATTTATCGAAAACCTCACGTCAAACCCCTCAAACCAAGCATCATGAAACGTTCGACCATAGTCCTGTTAATTGTTCTGGCCGTGATGATATTCGCCCCCATCATCGCCATCAAAGTCATCAGCAACCTCTCGCCCGAAACGAAATTGAAGAGTCTGAAAGAGTTGCTGGATTATAATGAAAATGCCAACGCCCCCGTGCGGTACCTCGTTATCGACGATACCGACAATGACTCGGTATACTCCTGCATCTGCATCTTCATCTCGACCCGCGACAAGAAAGATTCCCGGAAGGGTATCGTCTTTGCCAACGGCGAAAACTACACGGGCGACACCCTGCACCTCACCGACCAGTGGCTGGAGCAGCCGTCGGCCGACGACTCAAACGACTCGATACCCCAGTCGTGGTTCGGCAAACAGACTCTCGACTACGACCATAATACCCAACTCATCGTCGAGAACCACAACCCCAACGTCACGCTCCATTTCTCGGAGAGCAACTTCGATAAACTCATCGTTCAATCGCAAGGCGACGTGGTCGTGCGGGAATCGAACGTGGGCATGCTCGTCGTGCAGGACAGCATAGGCCACAGTGGGACTGCCTGCCAGCAATGCAATATCGGCACACTATTTGCATACCTTAACGACAAATGTTCGTTGAGCCTCTCGAAAAACAACATAGGCACCGTCTTCCTTCCCAAGGCGCTCAACACCCTGTCGATCGAGGGCAACAACATTGGTGTGACCGGCTCTATCGACCTCATGGAGTTCAACCTGTCGAAGTCGATCGACAACGACAGTATCGACGCCGTGAGTTTCGGCATCGGTATGAAATACACCTCCGACGACAAGGATAAAAAAGAGAAAAAATAAGAACAGACCGATCTATTCATCACACATTTTAATTGACTAAAACAGATGAAACGAGTTTTCAAACTGGGTATTCTGCTGGGAATGCTACTCTCGGCATTCACTATGGCCCACGCCGCTGCGGCCGATTGCAAAATAAGCGGCACCGTGACCGACTCGATCAGTGGCGAGGCCATCCCCTTCGTGACCGTAGGGGTAGAAAACAGCGACGGCAAGGTATTATCCCGCGTGGCCTCCGACGTGAACGGAAGCTTCACCGCCACGGCTGCCGCCGGCAACCGTTATACGCTGGCCATCTCGTCGGTAGGCTATGCGACCAACCGCGTAGAGGTAGCCATCGAACCGGGCGAACGCACCAAGGCCCTGGGCAACCTCACCCTCACCGAAGGGACCGAACTCTCTGAGGTAACCGTCGTGGCCCAACGCCCCCTCATCAAGAGCGACATCGACAAGATAACCTACGACATGGAGGCCGACCCCGAGGCCACGAGCAACAACGCCCTCGACATGCTGCGCAAGGTACCCATGATTACCGTCGATGCCGAGGAGAACATCCGGCTCAACGGACAGAGCAACTACAAGGTGCTGCTCAACGGCAAGAGCTCGGCCATCATGTCGGGCGACAACCTCAAGGAGGTACTCAAGAGCATGCCGGCCAGCTCGATCAAGAATATCGAAGTCATCACCAACCCCTCGTCGAAATACGAGGCCGAGGGCGTGGGCGGTATTATCAACATCGTCACCGTGTCGCGGCGCGACTCCAACGGCATAGTGGGTAGCGTGGGGGCCAACGCCGACAACCGCGGCGGATTCGGCGGCAACATCTACCTCTCCTCGCAAATCGGCAAGTTCGCCTTCTCGGGCCGCTACTCGGGCAGCCGCTACACCAACGGCCACGGAGGCCGCTCGAAAGCCTTCTCCGAGACCTACGGCAGCGACGAGTTCAACCACTCGGCCGGTTACGGCAAGTCGCGATTCGAAGGGCTCGGCCACAACCTCTCGATCGAGGCCAGCTACGAAATCGACACCCTCAACCTCATCAGCTTCTCGGCCTTCGGCTGGCTGGGCAACAACAAGTCCAACTCCAACCTCGACTACACCTACTACAACCGGGCCAACGACATCAGCAGCCAATACCAGTCGCTCTCCCGCTCGAGCAGCGACTACGGTTCGGTGTCGGGTACGCTCGACTACCAGCGCTCGTTTGCCAAGAAAGACCGCACCCTCACGGCTTCGTACCAGTTTGAATACAACCCCAACAACTCGGACTATACCACCGAGAGCAACGGCCTCATCAACTGGAACAGCTACATCGAACGCAGCAAGAACAAGGCTCACGGTACCGAACAGACCGTACAGATCGACTACTTCGACCCCCTCACCGAGATGCACCAGATCGAGGCCGGCGCCAAGTACATCATGCGCTGCAACGTGAGCGACGGCAACCGCACCCAAAGCCTGTGGGACGAGCCTACCGACACCTGGAGCGACGTGCTGCTGCCGGTCAACGACCTCGACTACACGCAGCACATTCTGGGCCTCTATGCCGGCTATGTGTTGAAGATCAAGAAGTGGAGCGGCAAGGTGGGTGCCCGGCTCGAATCGACCTGGAACGACGGCCGCACCACCAACCACAACGCCGAGGGAGGTACACAAGAGACACGCTTCGACAACGACTTCTTCAACGTGGTGCCCTATGTAACCCTCTCGTGGCAACCGCGCGAGATGCAGACCGTCAAGTTCTCCTACACGCAGCGGCTCAGCCGTCCGGGCATCTGGCAACTCAACCCCTTCAAAGACACCTCTACCCCCATGCAGGTGACCTATGGTAACCCCAACCTCGACTCCGAGATTTCGCACACCTTCTCGCTGGGATATACCCTCTTCACCGCCACGGGCATGAGCCTGGCCGCCGAACTGAACGGACGCGTGCAGAACAACGGCATCGAGCAGACCATCTTCATGGACGAGAACGGTATCGCCAACGTCACCTACGACAACATAGGCCGGGTACGCGAGGGCAAGCTGAACGTATTCTTCTCGGGCAACGTGCTGCCCACGCTCAACCTCTACACCAACCTCTCGGGCGGATACGGCGACTACAGCTCGGCCCGGGCCGGTTACTCCAACAAGGGGTGGGACTACAACGGTTTTCTGGGTGCCCGCTGGAATGCCTGGAAAGACGGCGCCATCAGTGCCAACGTGGGTTACTATTCGGGATTCCGCATGCTGGTGGGAACCTCGGCTCCCTTTGCCTTCTGCGGCTTCAGCGTGAGCCAGTCGTTCTTCAACAAGCGGTTGCAGGTGAACCTCTCGGCCAGCGACCCCTTCTCGAAAGAGCGCAAGTTTGTCATGCACATCAAGAACGACGATTACCGCATCGACAGCTACAACTACAACCCCTGCCAGTATGTGCGGCTGGGTATAACCTACTCGTTCGGCCAGATGAAAAACTCGGTGAAGAAGGCCCGCCGCAGTATCAACAACGACGACCTCAAGAGCAGCAGCGGTGCCGGTAGCGGCGCAGCCGGCGGCATGGGAGGCGGCTCGGGCATGTAACGGTTTTTCTCATTCACTCCCTGGATTTAAATAAACGAAAAGGCCCGTATCCCTGCGAAGGGGTGCGGGTCTACTTTTATATGCGCGAGCGGCAACGGGGAAGCGACACGCACGTCGGGTGCCCCGGCCGGGAGCCATCAGACAATCTGTTTGCCGTAACTTCTCAACTTGCGCTTGATGCGGAATATCTGCACCTTCACCGTACCCACCGGCATATTCAGGCGCCGGGCAATCTCGTCGTAATGGTATCCTTGCAGATAGAGGGAGAAGAGTTCGCGGCTCTTGGCCGGCAACAAATTCATAATCTGCTGAATATCGGTAGCCGATATGGCACATTCGGCATTGATTGCCTCCTCCATGTCGTCGGCAGCGTCCAGTTGGAAATCGGCTATCATGGCCTGCTGGCGGGAAGAAAGACGGCGGCAATTCAGGAAGAGATTGAACATGATGGTGCACAGCCAGCTCTTGATATTCCCCGAATCCCGGTACATTTCTTTATTCACCAAGGCTTTCAGAGCGGTCTCCTGCCACAGGTCTTTTGCCTCGTCGTCGTTGTGGGTCAGACTCTTGGCAAAGCCCAACAGAGCACCTTGCAGTTTTACCACATGCTGCTCAAAATCTTCTTGAATCATTATTTGTACTTGAAATTAAATAAAAGAATAGGGTGGTAAAGGTAGGCTATTATTTCCACAGCAAAAAATAAAAAGGCATTTATTTTCAGACAATAAGAAATTATTCCTATTTAGGAGCCTTTTTATACAGCACGACCGCGATTACCGTGTAGAGGATATTGGGTATCCACATGGCCAGCATGGGCGACGTGGCTCCCGTGACGGCAAAGGTCGAGGTGACTGTCGAGAAGAGGATATAGCTGAAACTCAATAACAAGCCTATACCGATGTTGATACCCATGCCCCCCTTCACCTTGCGCGACGAGAGCGACATGCCTATGGCCGTGAGGATAAAGGCGGCCGCCGCCATGGCGAAGCGCCGTTCATACTCGATTTCGAAATTCTTGATGTTGGCAACGCCCCGCTCCTTCTGGCGGACGATGTAGCGGCGCAGCTCAGGAGTTGTCATCATCTCGCTGTCGTTCTGCGAGATAAGGAAGTCGGAGGGCTCGATGGGCACAATCGTATCGAGCGAAGTACCGCGCACCAGTTCCTCACGCATGCCGTTGAAGTTGCGAATCAGGTAATTGTTGACCCGCCAGTGGTAGGCCGAATCGTAGTTGACCGTCTGGGCCGTGAGGCGCGACTTGAGCACCTTGTCGTCGAACTTCTCGAGCGAAAATCGGTAGCCGGTCTTGTTGCTGTTGTCGTAGCGGGCGATATAGGCGATGACACCGGGCTCGACCTGCAACTGGATGTTGCTGGCATAGTCGACCCGTTTGTTCTTCACATAGGTATTCATGTACTCGATGCGGGTCACGTTGGCCGGCGGTATCACATAACAGCTCAAATAGAGGTTCAGCGCCGCAATGATGGCCGCCGAAATCATATAGGGCACAAAGAGCCGCTTGAAACTGATGCCGCTCGAGAGCATGGCGATAATCTCGGAGTTGTCGGCCAGCTTCGAGGTAAAGAAGATGACGGCAATGAAGGTAAAGAGCGGGCTGAAGAGGTTGGCAAAATAGGGCAGAAAGTTGAAGAAATAGTCGAATATCGTAGCCGACAACGGCGCCTTGAGAAACGAATCGAGCTTCTCGTTGATGTCGAACATGATGGTGATAGCCAGAATAAGGGCTATCGCAAAGAAGTACGTTCCCAGAAACTTCTTGATGATATAGATGTCTATTTTCTTCAGTACCTTCATCATGCGACGTTTTACAACCGTGTAGTCACCCGGCGCACCATCTCGTCCTTCCACGGCTTGAATGTGCCGGCCAGAATCTGGCGACGGGCCTCCTGGGTGAGCCATACATAAAATGCCAGGTTATGTATCGAGGCAATCTGCATGGCCAGAATCTCTTCGCTGATGAAGAGGTGGCGCAGATAGGCCTTGCTGTAACAGGTATCGACAAACGAGGTACCCTCGGGGTCGATGGGCGAAAAGTCGTCGGCCCACTTCTTGTTGCGCATGTTCATAATGCCGTTGCGGGTGAAGAGCATGCCGTTGCGGCCGTTGCGCGTGGGCATCACGCAGTCGAACATGTCGACCCCGCGCTCGATACCCTCCAGAATATTGGCCGGCGTGCCCACCCCCATCAGATAGCGGGGCTTGTCTTGGGGCAGAATATCGTTCACCACCTCGATCATCTCGTACATCTTTTCGGTAGGTTCGCCCACGGCCAGACCGCCGATAGCGTTGCCGTCGGCCCCCAGGTCGGCCACATGCTTGGCCGCCTCGGTACGCAGGTCGCGGTAGACGCACCCCTGCACAATGGGGAAGAATGTCTGCCGATAGCCATAGAGCCCCTCGGTCTCACAGAAGTGTTTCCACCCCCGGTCGAGCCAGCGGCGGGTAAGGGCCAGCGACTTCTTGGCGTAGTCATAGTCGGCATCGCCCGGCGTACACTCGTCGAGCGCCATCATGATGTCCGACCCGATGATGCGCTGCGTGTCCACCACATTCTCGGGCGTAAAGAGGTGTTTCGACCCATCGATGTGCGAGCGGAAGTGAGCCCCCTCTTCGGTGAGCTTGCGGCGGTCCGAGAGCGAGAATACCTGAAAGCCCCCGCTGTCGGTAAGAATCGGGCGCTCCCACCCGTTGAACTTGTGCAGTCCGCCGGCCTTGTGCAAGATGTCGAGGCCCGGCCGCAAGTACAGGTGGTAGGTATTGCCCAGGATAATCTGGGCCTTGATGTCGTCGCGCAACTCGCGCTGATGCACGGCCTTGACCGACGCCACCGTGCCCACGGGCATGAAGATAGGCGTCAGTATCGTACCGTGGTCGGTCGTGATGACGCCCGCCCGCGCGCTGCTACGCTCATCGGTATGTATCAGCTCAAAATCCATCGTCTGTCGTTCAAGTTTGAAAATAAGGGGAGACACCGCACTGCCCCGACCCGCACCTCGGTGCAGCCGCCGGAAGCCCCGGGCTCAGATTTTTCCAGGGCAAAGATAGTGCAAGCCGCGGGTAAAATCAAATTTATTTGTGTTTTGCCAGAAGCATCAAGCATTTATATAGATGTGGAAGAGATCAGGGGCTCTGCTGTTTCGGGGTCATGGCCCGACTTTTTCTAAATATTTTTATAATATTATTAACGGTTAATTTTCGGGAGAATCGCCAAAAGGTTACCAAATTGCGGGTATCTTTGCAAATGGTATGGTGAAACCACGAACGACAAGAGATATGCGACTATGGTTGTGCGGCCTGTTTCTGACGGCCGTCGGTACCGTGTGCGCACAATCCACCCCGCCCCCCATGCGACCGGGCAACGGCTCGGAGCTGGAAATCAAAGGGGGCGAACAGTCGTGGCCCCGCACCGAGCAGATGCCTACCTCTACCCCCAACGACCACTTTATCCAACGTCGGCTGGACGACCATCTCGAGAAGGCTTCGATTCAGATGATGAGACCCTCGACCCTCTTCCCCGAAAACCCCTCGGAGTTCATGCTCAACGTCATCCTGCTGCACGCCGTGAAGGACAGCATCGCCAGTCTGCACGACGAAACGATTGCCCGCATGGTCGACCATTTTCTGGTGCGCAACCTGCTGCGTCCCCTCTCGGACGACCGGCCCGGCCCGGTCAACAACTTCACAATGGGGGCACCCAACACCATGCCATTCGGTGCAAGTATAGCTTATGTGGGGATTATCGACCCCGTGGAGCTCTATCGCGAATGGAAACGCAAGAAGCGGGCCCTGCGCACCAAGATGGTGCTGATGACCCTCTTCGGCGACGACAACCGGCTGCTCACCAAACAGGAGACCGACTCTATCAAACAGAACCTCGAGAAGAAACGGAATGCCCCGGTGAGCCGCATCGCCAACCCGGTGCTCATCTCTACCCTGCTGGCCAACGATACCATCGTGGCCCCGTCGAAACCGAAATTTACGGCTCCGCTCTGGGGCAAGGAGCGCCCCCAATTCAAACTCGAATTGCCCGCCACGACCAACGATTCGAGCGCCCGGCGGCCGGAGCTTCCCGCCATCGCAACCGATACCCTCGCCCTGCCCGACTCGACGTCTACCGACCGCCCCGATTCCCTTTCAGTCCAACCTCGGAAATAACTCCGCCTTTACCCGTTTCCACCCCATAATCACCCGCCTGCCGCCGAACTTTCGAGGGCCGTGCGTGTTGTACGTGTGAAGTGACGACATTTTGTCAGAAACAGAACATGCTACAAATGACCCCGTTACCCTACGCCCCCACGGACGGACGGATAAACGAGGACATTTTGTCATATTAACCGACTGATTTTCAGACAATATTTCATCCTTTTGGGTTTGGCACTCCTTTTGACTATACAAGGGCGTAAACACAATCAAGAAATCAGAAAGGAGAACATCATATGAACTTTGACAATTTTACAATCAAATCGCAAGAGGCCGTGCAAAAGGCCGTGCAGATTGCCCGCGACCACAACGAGCAGTCGATCGAGCCGGTGCATCTGCTGAAAGGAATCTTGCAGGTGGGCGAAAGCGTCACTTCATACCTCTTTCAGAAGTTGGATGTCAACACCGGTTTGTTGAACAGTCAGCTCGACCGAGAGATCGAATCGTTGCCAAAGGTAAGCGGGGGCGAACCCTACTTGAGCCGCGAGGCTAACGACGCTCTTCAAAAAGCCATCGACTACTCTCAGAAACTGGGCGACCAGTTTGTGGCTCTGGAAGCCATGCTGATGGGTCTGTTCCTGACCAAAAGTTCGGCTTCGTCGTTCCTGAAGGATGCCGGCGTTACCGAGAAGGAGTTGGGAGCTGCTATCGATGAGCTGCGGAAAGGGAAGAAAGTAACCGAGGCTTCGGCCGAGGATACCTATAATGCACTGAGCAAATATGCCATCAACTTGACCGAGCGTGCCCGCAGCGGCAAACTCGACCCGGTTATCGGGCGTGACGACGAGATACGTCGGGTGCTGCAGATCTTGAGCCGGCGTACCAAAAACAACCCTATCCTGATAGGTGAACCGGGTACCGGTAAAACGGCTATCGCCGAAGGGTTGGCTCACCGTATCGTACGTGGCGATGTGCCCGAGAACCTGAAGAGCAAACAGATCTTCTCGCTCGACATGGGTGCCCTTATCGCCGGCGCCAAATACAAAGGTGAGTTTGAGGAACGACTCAAATCGGTAGTCAACGAGGTAATCCAGAGCGAGGGCGAAATCATCCTCTTCATCGATGAGATTCACACCCTGGTAGGTGCCGGCAAGAGCGACGGTGCCATGGATGCCGCCAACATCTTGAAACCTGCCTTGGCCCGTGGCGAACTGAGGGCCATCGGTGCCACTACCCTCGACGAGTATCAGAAATACTTCGAGAAGGATAAGGCTCTGGAGCGTCGGTTCCAGATCGTTATGGTCGACGAGCCCGACGAGATGAGCAGTATATCGATTCTGCGTGGTTTGAAGGAACGGTATGAAAACCACCACAAGGTGCGGATTAAAGATGATGCCATCATCGCTGCCGTACAGTTGTCGGAGCGGTACATCACCGACCGGTTCTTGCCCGATAAGGCCATCGACCTGATGGATGAGGCTGCCGCCAAACTGCGTATCGAGGTCGACTCGGTGCCCGAGGCCCTCGATGAAATCACGCGGCGTATCAAACAGCTCGAAATCGAGCGCGAGGCCATCAAGCGTGAAAACGATACCGAGAAGCTGCAACAGCTGGCCAAGGAGATTGCCGACCTGAAAGAGGAGGAGACCAAGTTCCGCGCCAAATGGCAATCGGAGAAAGAGCTTGTCAACCGCATACAGCAGAACAAGATCGACATCGAGAACCTGCGTTTCGAAGCCGATAAGGCCGAACGCGAAGGCGACTACGGCAAGGTAGCCGAAATACGGTATGCCAAAATCAAAGCCAAAGAGGACGACATACACGCTACCCAGCAACGCTTGCACGAGTTGCAGGGCGACAAGGCCATGATCAAGGAGGAGGTCGATGCCGAAGATATTGCCGACGTCGTATCGCGGTGGACCGGTATCCCCGTGAACAAGATGATGCAGAGCGAAAAAGACAAACTGCTCCACCTCGAAGAGGAGTTGCACAAACGGGTAGTGGGTCAGGACGAAGCCATCACCGCCATTGCCGACGCCGTGCGTCGGAGCCGTGCCGGCCTGAACGATCCCCGCAAACCTATCGGTTCGTTCATCTTCCTGGGCACGACGGGTGTAGGTAAAACCGAGCTGGCCAAGGCCTTGGCCGAGTATCTGTTCGACGACGAGAACATGATGACGCGTATCGATATGAGCGAATATCAAGAGAAGTTCAGCGCTACGCGACTCATCGGTTCGCCTCCCGGATACGTGGGCTACGAAGAGGGCGGTCAGTTGACCGAGGCTATCCGCCGGAAACCCTATTCGGTAGTGCTGTTCGATGAAATCGAGAAGGCTCACCCCGACATCTTCAACATCCTGTTGCAGGTACTCGACGATGGCCGTCTGACCGATAACAAGGGGCGGTTGGTCAACTTCAAGAACACGATTATCATCATGACCTCCAACATGGGTTCGTCGCTGATTCGTGAGAACTTCGAGAAGATGACCGATGCCAACCGGGCCGATGTAATCGAAAAGACCAAGGAGCAGGTTCTGGAGATGTTGAAACAGACCATACGTCCCGAGTTCCTCAACCGTATCGACGAGACCATCATGTTCACGCCGCTTACGAAGAACGAAATCGAACAGATTGTATCGCTGCAAATCGACAACATCAAGAAGATGCTCGAGAAGAACGGTGTTACGCTCGAAATCACGCCCAAGGCCTTGAGCCTCATCGCTACCGAGGGCTACGACCCCGAGTTCGGTGCACGTCCTGTAAAACGGGTTATCCACCGGCTCATCCTCAACCAGCTGTCGAAAGACCTGCTGGCCCAGAAAGTGGATCGGTCGAAACCTATTGTGGTCGATGCCGAAAACGATCAAATCGTATTCCGCAACTGATGCGGGTGTGAAATAAACCATACGGAGCCGTGCTGCCTGAGGCGACACGGCTCCTTTTTTTATATTCTTTCCCTCCCTCGAAGCCCGAGCTCCCGCCAGGGAGTGAACCGGGCAAAAACAGAGAGGCTACGTTCCCGCGAGGAAGCGTAGCCTCTCATTTTTTTTTCAGCCTACCTAAAAAACCTATAAATCATGTATGAAGTGGTTGTTTACTTTGCTGCGGCATCAGGAGCCGGGGGATTGATGGCCGGAGCATCGGAGGCCGGACTCATCGGGCAACGCCCCTGACGCATCTGCTTGCCGTCGAAGCGTTTGTTCATGGGACGAGCGTTCCGGTCGAAACGGCCATCGGGACGACGTTCGAGACGTTTTATTTTCTGCTCCAGATACTGGATATACTGGTCTTTGGTCAATACCGATTTCAACGTAGAGTCGCGGCGAGCCTTGGCAGCCTTCATCGACTCGCGATTGTTCTTTTGGAACTCCTTGCTTTTCTCGCGAAGCGCTTTCACCTCGGCATCGAAGGTCTCATCGGCCTCTTTCAACTGTTTCACCTGCTTGTCGCTCAGGTTCAAGTTTTTCACCATCTGTTCGCAGGGGAACTCACATTTTTCCCGGGGCTGTTTTTTATTTTGATTTCCGGCAAAAGCACTCATGGTCAAAGCCAATACCAACGCTACCGATACAACTGTTCTTTTCATAATCGTTTTCCTTTCGTTAAATGGTTAAGTAATTCATCTATTGGTCTGCTAATTCGAATTGCGTTTCTGCTTATATGACTACGGTTTGCCCCAAAAGTTTAATCCGTCCCGGATGTTTATTCTTAAATTTAAGACTTTTAACAAAAAAGGAGGCAAACCCTTCGGTGGGTCTACCTCCATTTATAGGTTTATAATCAATAATTTATACTATTTCTTACGGATTAGTTCGGTGAGTTTCAACGTCTGGAAAGTCATGTGAGCCACACTGCTTTCGTAGAGAATCCCCACCGTCTCGGGGTCGATCATCGTCAGGCAGGTATAGCCCCAGCTATCCTCCTCGTCGAGCATAACCTGGTTCTCGGGGAGCCAGGTCACCCCACCGTCGAGGCTGGCCTTGACAGTGATATGGTTGCGCCCCTTCGTCGTGTTGGGGTTGGAGAAGAGCAGAATATCGCGCCCCAGCACATTGTCCTGGGCCTCGACCCGAATGAGGCTGGCCATGCACACCGGCTCGGGCAACGCCTTGCGCGACGATTCATGTTCGGTCCAGGTACGCCCCAGGTCGCGGGTGATGGCCACGGCCCGACTGCCGCCCCGGTTGTCGCGCATGTTGAGCATGAGCACCCCCTCCTCAATCTCGACTACCTGCGCCTCGGTGGTATTGGTACGGGCCAGGTTGTGGATATGCCAGCTCTTTCCCGCATCCCGGCTGTACATGATGCCGGCATTGGGCACGTCGGTCGAGTCGATAAACTGGATGGGGAATACCAGCGTGCCGTCGTGCATGGTGATGCCCCGCCCCGGTCCTTGCAACAGGAAACGCCACGAGGGGTCTTTCACCTGCGAGGTGATATTGATGGGTTCCGACCAGGTTTTGCCGTCGTCGGTACTCTTGGTGAGCACGAGTTGTGCCGTGTGGTCCAGGTCCATGCCCCGCTGCGAACTCCACCAGGCCCGCTGGTTGCCCATGCCGTGTGTCCAGGCGGCGGCAATCCACACCGTGTTGGTTTTTGTATCGACCAGAATCGAGGGGTCGCCCACCCCGTTCTGTGCGGCAGGCAATCCGCCATACTCGCCAAACGAGAGCGGCAGGCGCATGGGTTCCCACGTCTTACCGCCGTCGGTGCTGCGGCTCAACCCCACGTCGATATGCTCCTGCAAGTCGACACTGCTGTTGTAGCGCACGTCGTAGACACCGAGCAGCGTACCCTCGTTGGTCGTCACCAGCCCGGGGATGCGGAAAGCCGCAGCCCCGTCGTTACCGGCATGACGCACCCCGATACCCATGCGATGCACGATACCGTCGGGCGAAACCCTATGGCACAAGGCTTTCTTACCGTCGAGCGAGACCGAGGCCAGCTCGGCACCGACCTTCGCCGAGAGCGAGGTGCCCGGCTTCATCTGCAGGCTCACCCAAAAGAAGTTGACACCCGGGTACAATTCGTAGTCGGCCTGGAGCACCACCCGTTTATCGGGACTGGTCACCTCGGCACACTTGACCGAATAGGAGGGATAGGCCGAGAGGGTCTTCCCGGCACTGAAACTCGATATGTAGCCTACCGGCGCAAACCGATTCTTCCCCTCGTCCTGCCGAGCCTCGACACCGCCGTAGTAGAGCTTCACCGCAGCCACCGAAGCCCGGTCGGCACAGCGTGAGAAATCGAGTACCACCTGGTCGAGCACGCGGCTCTCCCGGGCGGGAATACGCAGATAGAACATCACATTGTCCTGCCGCTCGAGCAGCACAGGCACCTGGGCCTCCTTGACAAAGACCGTGTCGGCTGCCGGGGCTATCGAAGCCAACCCCGCCAGACACAAAAGAAGAATAAATTTACGCATAATACATTTCATTAAATTGTCGGGGGTAAAGATAACAGTTTTTCACGAATCGCTCCAAGAAACATTCAATTTTTACCCCCGCTTTTACGCCTCCGACAAAACGGGGTGACGGGTGTATCTTTCGGCCACTTTCCTTTGGAAATACGGGCCGAAAGGAGTATATTTGTATCAACGGAACGAAGCGAATATGTTACAACCTTTGGCAGAACGACTCAGGCCCAAGACCTTGGACGAATACATCGGGCAGGAACACCTGGTAGGCCCCGGTGCCGTCTTGCGCCGCATGATCGACTCGGGCAAGATCTCGTCGTTCATCCTGTGGGGTCCCCCGGGTGTAGGCAAAACCACCCTGGCCCACATCATCTCGCAACAGTTGCAGGCCCCGTTTTTCACCCTCAGCGCCGTACAGTCGGGCGTAAAGGAGGTGCGCGAGGTGCTCGACCGCTGCAAGGCCAACATCTTCTCGAAAGTGCGCCCCATCCTCTTCATCGACGAGATACACCGGTTCAGCAAATCGCAGCAGGACTCGCTGCTGGGAGCCGTCGAGTACGGCACGGTGACCCTCATCGGAGCCACCACCGAAAACCCTTCGTTCGAAGTCATCCGCCCGCTGCTCTCGCGCTGCCAGGTCTATGTGCTCAAGCCGCTCGAGGTGAAACACCTGCAACAGCTGCTCGACCGCGCCATCCACTGCGATACCTATTTAAAGACTCGCGAGTTTGAGGTGCGCGAGACCGACGCCCTCTTCCGCTACTCGGGAGGCGATGCCCGCAAGCTGCTGAACATCATCGACCTCATCTCGCAGGCCGTAGGCGAAGACGAAAAGATTGTCATCGACGATGCCATCGTCACCGAGCGGCTGCAACAAAACCCGGCCGCCTACGACAAAAACGGCGAGATGCACTACGACATCATATCGGCCTTCATCAAATCGATACGGGGCAGCGACCCCGACGGTGCCATCTACTGGCTGGCCCGCATGGTCGAGGGAGGTGAAGACCCGGCATTCATTGCCCGACGGCTCGTCATCTCAGCGTCGGAAGACATCGGTCTGGCCAACCCCAACGCCCTGCTGCTGGCCAACGCCTGCTTCGATGCCGTGCAGAACATCGGGTGGCCCGAGAGCCGCATCATCATGGCCGAGACCACCATCTACCTGGCCAGTTCGCCCAAAAGCAACTCGGCCTACATGGCCATCAACCAGGCTCTGGAGACCGTGCGCGAAACGGGTAACCTGCCGGTACCTCTGCACCTGCGCAACGCTCCCACCCAGCTGATGAAGGAGCTCGACTATGGCAAGAACTACAAGTATGCCCACGACTATCCCGGCCACTTCGTCGACCAGCAATACCTGCCCGACGCCCTCAAAAACCACGGGTGGTGGAAACCGCAGAACAATCCGGCCGAGAACAAGCTGAAAGAGCACCTGAACGAACTATGGAAAGGTCGATATAAATAAGATGTCAGGAATGCCAACTCAAGTTAGCAAATAGACACAAAATCGCCTTTTATAACGACAAAAAAGATATAAATTAAACAAAAACATAGAGAAAAAGAAGTACCTTTGCAATCTATCAATACCAAATTTATACCAACCACTAAACAAATATCGTTATGAAGAAGCACAATTTCTATGCAGGACCCTCTATCCTGAGCGAGTACACCATCAAAAACACGGCCGACGCCGTCCTCAACTTTGCCGGTACAGGCCTGTCGCTGATGGAGATTTCGCACCGCAGCAAGGAGTTTACAGCCGTTATCGAAGAGGCTCAAGCGCTGGTCAAAGAGTTGCTCGAGGTCCCCGACGGATACTCCGTACTGTTTCTGGGCGGCGGCGCGAGCCTGCAATTCTGCATGGTTCCCTATAACCTGCTGAACAAAAAAGCGGCCTACCTCGAGACCGGTACCTGGGCCGTCAACGCCATCAAAGAAGCCCGACTCTTCGGCGAAGTAGACGTAGTAGCTTCTTCGAAAGACGCCAACTTCTCATACATCCCCAAAGGCTACACCGTACCCGACGACGTGGACTACTTCCACTTCACCTCGAACAACACCATCTACGGTACCGAAATGCGTTTCGACCCCGATGTGAAAGTACCTCTGGTAGCCGACATGTCGTCCGACATCTTCTCGCGTCCCATCGACGTATCGAAATACGACGTCATCTACGCCGGTGCCCAGAAGAACCTGGCTCCTGCCGGTGTGACCATCGTCATCGTCAAAGAGTCGGCCCTGGGTCATGTAGAGCGTGTCATCCCCACCATGCTCGACTACCGCACCCACGTGAAGAAGGGTTCGATGTTCAACACCCCGCCGTGTCTGCCCATCTACGCTGCCCTGCAAACCCTGAAATACTACAAGGAGTTGGGTGGTATCAAAGAGATGGAGCGCCGCGACCTCGAAAAAGCCGCTATCCTCTACGATGCCATTGACTCGAGCAAGATGTTCGTAGGCACCGCCGCTCACGAAGACCGCTCGATCATGAACGTATGCTTCGTAATGAAAGAGGAGTACAAGGAACTCGAAAGCGCCTTCATCGAATTTGCCGGCACCAAAGGCATCGTAGGCATTAAGGGTCACCGCTCGGTAGGCGGCTTCAGAGCTTCGATCTACAACGCCATGCCCAAGTCGAGCGTCGAAGTGCTCATCGAGGCCATGAAGGAATTTGAAAAGAACCACTAATCCATAGGAGTATATCGACATGAAAGTATTGGTTGCCACAGAAAAACCGTTTGCCGCCGTAGCCGTGAACGGTATTAAAGAGGTACTCGATGCCGCCGGTATCGAAATGGCTCTCTTGGAGAAATACACCGCCAAAGCCGATCTGTTGAAAGCTGTCGCCGATGCCGACGGCTTGATTGTACGCAGCGACATCGTCGACGCCGAAGTACTCGACGCCGCCAAGAATCTGAAAATCGTCGTTCGCGCCGGTGCCGGATACGACAACATCGACCTGAACGCCGCCACCGCCAAGGGCGTGTGTGTAATGAACACCCCGGGCCAGAACTCCAACGCCGTGGCCGAGCTGGTATTCGGCATGACCATCCTGATGATTCGTAACCACTTCAACGGGACCTCGGGTACCGAACTCAAAGGCAAAAAGCTGGGTATCCACGCCTATGGCCAAGTGGGCCGCAATGTAGCCCGCATCGCCAAAGGATTCGGCATGGAGCTCTACGCCTTCGACCCCTACTGCCCCAACGAGGTGATGGAGAAAGACGGCGTGAAACCCGTGGCTTCGGTCGAGGAGCTCTACCGCACCTGCCAGTTCGTATCGCTGCACATCCCGGCTACAGCCGAGACCAAACAGTCGATCAACCACGCCCTGATGTCGCTCATGCCCAAAGGTGCCGTGCTCATCAACACCGCCCGCAAGGAGGTGATTCACGAAGAGGATTTGGCCCGCGTGCTCGAGGAGCGTCCCGACTTCCGCTATGTAGCCGACGTGGCTCCGTCGACAGCCGCCGCACTGACCGAGAAATTCGGCGACCGGGTATTCTTCACCCCCAAGAAGATGGGTGCCCAGACGGCCGAGGCCAACATCAACGCCGGTATCGCCGCCGCCCGTCAATCGGTAGGATTCCTCAAAGAGGGTATCGACAAATTCAGAGTCAACAAATAAACTCGCCCACGAGTTACCGTATCGAATAGAGAGCCCCTCCCGCCACGCGCGGGAGGGGCTCTTGCTTTTGTCGCAATACCCGACCAAGAGAGACAGGCCTCACAAGCACGACCCGCGCAACACCCCTCCAACGACAATCGGTCGCCCTATACAATCACAAAAAAAAGAGCAGAGCCCCTTGACTGGAGCCCCGCTCTTCCTGTATCTATACGATTCTGTTTATCAATCGTTGGTCAGTGCACGCCAAACGATGGCCGAAATGGCTGCCCCGAAGAAGGGTGCCACGATGAAGAGCCACAGTTGCGAGAGAGCCACGCCACCCTCGAAGAGAGCCGGGGCGATACTGCGGGCCGGATTGACCGAAGTTCCCGTGATGGGAATACAAACGATGTGAATGAGTACCAGTGCCAGACCAATGGCCAGACCGGCAAAATTGCCGGCACCCCGTTTCTCGTCGGTCGCACCCAGCACGACCAGCACGAAGATAAAGGTAAAGACCGTCTCGGCAATGAAGGCTTGCAACATTTCACCCTCGCCAAAGCTGTTGGCTCCCGTCATGGTTACTCCCGACGAGCCGCCCGTCGACACCAGTGCATAGATGATGGCCGAACCGATAATGGCTCCGATAACCTGGAAAATCATATACATGGCGGCATCCTTCCCGCTCATGCGTTTCGACAGCCACACGCCCAACGTGATGGCCGGATTGATGTGGCAGCCCGAAATACCGCCGATGGTATAGGCCATGGCTACTACCGAAAGGCCGAAGGCCATAGCCACGCCCAATGTTCCTACACCTGCACCGCAAACACCGGCTATGTTACCGGCAAAGACGGCGCTTCCGCAACCCATCAATACGAGTACCATGGTACCCAACATTTCTGCCAAATACTTTTTCATAATGTCAATGTTTTTCCGGTACAATTTTGCACCTTGGTTAGTAATTAGTTGATTCAGCGATTAAGATTCTCTATACAAAGAAAAAAAATAAATTCTAATTTGCATATAGATTCGCACTTTTTTTCTTACTTTTGAGGCCTTTTTTAAACAAAAGGATTGATTTTTAGGTTTGAATTTATATCATATCGGGTTAATTTAATTGGATTATGAAGATAACAGAAATCGCAGAAGGAATACACTATGTAGGAGTCAACGACCGCAGTAAACACAAGTTCGAGAACCTTTGGCCGCTCCCTTACGGAGTTTCCTACAACGCCTATCTGATTACCGACGAAAAGAATGTTCTGGTCGATACGGCCGATGCCGCCTATACCGACCGTCTGCTGGACCACATCGCCGAAATTATCGGAGACCGCACAATCGACTATCTGGTCATCAACCACATGGAGCCCGACCACTCGGCCTCGATCCAGTTTATCCGCCAGAAATATCCCCACATGACTATCGTGGGCAACGCCAAAACCCTCGAAATGGTGAAGGGTTACTACGGCATCGACGACAACACGCTGTGTGTGAAGAACGGCGATACCCTCACCGTGGGCAAACACTCGCTCACCTTCTACCTCACGCCCATGGTACACTGGCCTGAGACCATGATGACCTATTGCAACGAAACCCAAACGCTCTTCTCGGGCGACGCCTTCGGCTGCTTCGGGACTCTCGACGGCGGCATCAAGGACACCCAACTGAACACCGCCAAATATTGGGACGAGATGGTGCGCTACTACTCCAACATCGTGGGCAAATACGGCTCGGCCGTACAAACAGCCTTGAAGAAGTTGGCCTGCCTCCAAATCAAAACCATCTGCTCGACTCACGGTCCCGTGTGGGAAAACGAGGTGAATAGGGTTATCGACATCTACGACCGTCTGAGCCGCTACGAGGCCGAGCCGGGTGTAGTGATTGCCTATGGCAGCATGTATGGCCACACCGAACAGATGGCCGAGGTGATTGCCCGCGAACTGGCCGAAAACGGCGTCAAGAACATCGTGATGCACCACGTATCGCACGACGACCCCTCGTTCATTCTCCAAAGCATATTCCGCTACCAGGGTCTCATCATCGGCAGCCCTACCTACTCCAATCGTCTCTACCCCGAGGTCGAGATGCTCACCAGCATGATTGCCACCCGCGACATCAAAAACCGGGTATTCGGCTACTTCGGCTCCTTCTCGTGGGCCGGTGCCGCCGTGAAGCATCTGGCCGCCTTCGGCGAGTCGATGAAGTGGGAGACTCTGCCTTGCTGCGTGGAGATGAAACAGGGTCTCACCCCCGAAATCAAAGAGCTCTGCCGGGCTCTGGGGCGCGAAATGGCCGCTCGCATCAACAAAGCCTGACACACTACTGCTCGACGCTCCGGCATCGGGCCGACATACCCCTAACAAGAAACCCTCGAGAACCGTTATTGCGGTACTCTCGAGGGTTTCTCGTTTTATCAAAAGGGGGGGAGAAAAAAGAAGTGTGTGATTGTCGGAGGAAATGTGTGATTCTTCTCCTCCCCGACCAACAACAACGAGGGCGGTCCCTTTGCCAAGAGCCGCCCCCGCCGCTTTATCTTACAGCCTTACCGGCCTTTAATCTTTCTTCTTGAACAACCGCTTGTACCACGGCAACATCTCGCGCGACTGGTTGGCGTAACCATATCCGTAACCATATCGGCCACCGCCATACTGCCGGTAAGAGTAGGCTTTCGACTTCATGTTCACATCGTTCAAGATGAGATAGGTAGGCACGGCGATGCGTTTGGAGCGAATCCAGCCGTTCAGCATTTCGATAGCCGCCTTGTTGGTATAGTTGGCACGAGCCACATACACCACGATATCGACGGCACGCGTCAGCAGGAAGGTATCGGAAACCATGCCCAGCGGTGCCGTGTCGAGTATCACATAATCGTAGTGGGCACGGGCATAGTCAATCATCTGGTCGAAACGCTTGCTCATCAACAGCTCGTTGGGGTTGGGCGGTATGGGACCGGCCATGAGCACGTCGAGATTGGGGTCGACACCCGAGGGGTGAATGAGCGAAGCCAAGTCGGTATTAACGCCCGACAGATAGGTGGTAACACCCTCGCGATTGGGTATGTGGAAGTTCTCGGAGAGGCGGGGCCGGCGAATATCCACCCCGATGAGCAGCACCCGTTTGCCGGTGATGGCAAAGCTCAGGGCCATGTTCGAAGCGATAAAGGTCTTACCTTCGTGCATGACCGACGAGGTGACGGCCAGCACCTTCTTGTCGGAACTGGTGAGTACAAACTGCAAGTTGTTGCGCACCAAGCGGAAGAGCTCGGCAATGGGCTCCACACTCTTCTTCTCGACCACGAAGAACTTGCCCTCGGGCTTGCGCGAAATCTCGGCCAGAATGGGTATGGAGGTGAGACGCTCGAGAGTCTTCTTGTCTTTCAATACGGGGTAGAAGACCATGCGCAGGTAGATGACAAAGCCCGGTATCAGCAAGCCCAACAGGACGGCCGCGCACAGAATCAGCACCTTCTTGGGCGATACCGGCTCGTTGGTCGAGTCGGGGTCGTCGATGATGCGGGCTACCGGCACCACCATGCTCTTGGCCAGGGAGTTCTCCTCACGTTTCTCCAGCAGGAAGATATAGAGGTTCTCCTTGATACGTTGCTGACGAATGATGTCGGAGAGCTCCCGCTCGTAAACCGGCACATTCTTAATCTTGTCTTCGAGGCGTCTGTCCTGTTTCGAAATATCCCGTTTCTTGATTTCGACCCCCTTGCGGATACTCTCGATGCCCTTGAGCAACAGAGCCCGCTGGGTTTTGACACTGCGAGTCAGTTCGGCCACTACGGGGTTCGACTCCGACGAGGAGAGCAACAGCCGTTCGCGCTGCTGCAGGCTCTTGTTGTATTCGTTTATCAATGCGGCAAAATCTTCGTTGTCGATACCCAGCACGGGGATAGGCATATACTCGTTTTCGGGGACGGCCAGGAACTCTTCGACATAGTCGACCAGACTCTTTTGCAACTCCAACTCGGCCAGTTGACCATCGGCATAGCCGGTCTGCTCGAGGTAGAGCTGGGCCTCGGTCGAAATGTCTATCAGGTTGTTGTGGCTGCGATAAGCCTCGACTTGCGCCTCGACAACGGCCAGCTCTTCCGAGATGGACGAAAGGCGCGAATCGATAAACTCCTGAGTCTTCTCATTTCCCATATTTTTCAGGTTGGCTGCGTCGATGTTGTAGAAGTCGACCAGCGTACTGACAAAGTCCTTACCCTCCTGAACGACCGGGGTGCGGTAAATCACGGTGAGGATGGTTGCATCTTTCGAGGCAAAGGCTACCGTCAGGTTCAAGGTAATCGCCTTGCTCACGCTTCGCGGGTTGGAGAGGGTCATCAACAGCGTCTTCTCCAGCACGGGAATCGTATCGCCCGTGTAGCGCAACTGCACCGTACCGCCGGCAAACGGCAGCTCATAGGGCAACCCGTCGATAACCTGGTCGCAAAGCATCACCTTATCGCCATCGAGGGTGTGAGTCTTGGCTTCGAGGTGGAACTTACCCCCATGCAACGGTTTGAGCTCGACCTGAAGCGGCGACTGTATTGCTCGCAGGTCAATCGAATCGAGCGCAAACTCGACCGGCGAATTGCCATAAAGCGGCGTGGTGCGCATGAACGATTTCCACGCATACGACTTGTACAACCCCAGCGCTTCGACTACGGCCGTTATCTGATTTTTCGAGCGGAATACCTCGATTTCGTTGTCGATATTGTTTTTGTAGGGCGACAAACCCAGACTCTCCAACAGCACGTTGCCGTTGTCGCTCTTGTTGTCTTGAATATAGACGGCCGAGGTCACCTCGTAGAGCGGGGTCTGCCTGAAGCAGTAGAAGAGCGCTACCGCAGCCAGCACCACCACACAGGCGACAAACCATTTCCAGTGCGCAAGGCTCTCCAGCAGAAAACCCGTGACGTCGAACGACTCCTCCGAGTTTTTCTCCTCTGTATTCTTTTGCTTATCTTCTTCCATAGTTGTTATTTCGAAATACTCCAGGCCGTAATAATCAAGTTAGCAATCGTCAGCAAAATAGATGTGGCACTGAATATGAGCGTAGTCGTAGGCGGTACCACTACGGCCGAATTGGCTTTCGACTTGTTGGGCTCCACATACAGCACATCGTTTTGTTGCAAATAGAAATAGGGCGAAGAGATCAGATTTTTGTCATTCAGATTGATACGGGCAATAGACTTGGTTCCGTCGGCATTGACTCTCACCAGCAGCACATTGTCGCGCCGGCCGGTAATGGCCAGGTCGCCGGCCAGAGCTATCGCATCGAGAATGCTCACCCGCTCGTTTTCGATGGTAAACATGCCCGGACGGTTTACATCGCCCAACACCGAGATGTTGAAGTTTTGTATCCACACCGACACCTGGGGCAACTCGCTCAGATACTTGGGATAGAGCATCTCTTGAATCATCAGTTCCAGCTCGCTCTTGGTCTTGCCGGCTACGTGGATGCGACCGATTACCGGGAACTCAATATCGCCGTTCTGGTCGACCAGATAATACTCCACAGCCTTCGACGTATTGCCTCGTACATAAGCCTCGCCCTGGTTCAACCGCTTGTTGAACGGGATTACCACCTCGTGGTTCTTGGCCATCACCGAAATGTCGAGAATATCGCCCGGCGCCAAAATAGGCGACGGTTGCGGCGTAGCGGCATTCAGTACCTCGGACGGAATATTTTCCACATCAATCATATAGGGTACATTCTTCGAGGAAGAGCACGACGTGATTCCCCAAACAAGAAGTGCAATAAACACCCGATACAAATACTTCATCTTCTCCTTTTAATTTAAGTAAAGGTCTATTATAACCAATTTGCAAAAATAGCACTTTTTATACGGCCTGCAACATTTTTTACAAGAAAAACCTATTTCCAATCGGCCTCAAAAGGAGACAGCAAAAGCCCGCCCTCTCGCAACTATCGCAAACAACGAGAGAACGGGCTTCGCTAAAAAAAGCTATCGTACTGGCTTAGAAATTATAACGTATCATGGTGTTGATGCGGTTGGCCTGACCATCCTCGCGATTGAGGTTGGAACGTCGGCCATAGAGATACTCGATGCCTATGCTGCAATCGCTCGTGAGGTTGTAGAAGGCATTGCCCACGATATACTGGGCATAGCGATACGAGTCGGGCGAGAGTGCCCCCTGCTTGCTGTACACCCGGCTCTGGCTGTACGAGGCCGAGATGAAGAACTTGGGCGAGAAGGCATATTGCAAACCGGCCACATAGCCCAGGGTTTCGGGGGCATAGAGTTTGCCCTGCGTATCGGGGTCGGGAATCAGGTCGAAGCCCTCATCGTTCAATCCGTTCAGATACTCACCGTAGCCATAGCCATAGACTCCCTGGTAGTAGAGCGAGAGTTTGCGGGTAATGTGGGTGACGCCCGAGAGCTGTACCGCCCACCCCAGCACCGAGCGGTTGCGCTGGGCCACCAGGTCGCGGTAAGAGAGGCCGCGCAACAGACCCGAGGCCCGTATGTGGTCGTGACCGCCGTTCCAGCCATACTGGATATAGAAGGGTATATCGGGCATGCGCTGGTTGATGGCGGCGTTGTAGTCGCCGTCGAGCGTGCAGGTGACCGACGGAGCCTCGGCCGCCAGGGCCATCTGCCAGTGTTTGCCCATATTGAACGTGTAACGCATCATCACGTTGCGCACGCTGGTCATGCCGGTAGGCCCCTCATAGTCGATGGTAGGAGGCGCCGCAGCAGCATCGACAAAGGTGCTCCACGTCTGACCTATCAGGAAACCACGAGCCTGCACATAGGCCTGGTCGAGCCGGAAGCCGTAGTTTTGTCCCGCCCGGAAGTCACCGTCGATAAAGACCGTATACTTGCCCAACACCGAGTTGTCGCCCACCAACTTGAAGAAGAGGTGCGACGTGGTGGCATCCATCTGGAACTGGTTGCGTTCGGCCGGATTGCCGGGCACGGGAATATCGTAAGTGAGGAAGTCGCGATTGGGCACGGCTCCGTCGAAGTCGTATGAAGCGGTCACCTTCACATAACCACCCACACCGAAAGCCACCTTGCCCTTGCGGTCGACAAAGAGGAACCGGGGGGCACGCGGGTCTTGGAAGTGGAGTTGGCGCGTGTCGTAAAACATGCCTATCAGCTCACTGTTGGCTGCATTTCCACCCCACAGGAAGACGATACGATCCGAAACTTCGGAGGGCACTTGACGACCTCTCTGCTCGACCGCCTCGGTCGCCTGCGTGTCGGCGGCATCGGCAGCATCGGCAGCATATACCGGAGCCCCCACGAGGCACAGGGCGCAGGCACAAGAAAAGAACAATTTTTTCATATACACTCAGGATTTATAAGTTTTATTTTCAATTAAAACAACAGGCGGGTCAAATTGTTGAAGCAATCGTAAAAATAAGTAACTTTGCCCCCGACGAAAAGAGACTATACGCATGGATACAATCTTGTTAGCACTCACTCCCGAATTCGAGATGTTGAGAGATGAATTGGGATACGACGAGTATGAAGATTTCGATGCCTATGACATCATGTTTCAACAGGGATACGACCGCCAGCTCATCGAGGTAGCCGACGGCGAGACCTTCGAGGTTCCCGAGGGTTATCGAGCCACCCTCGAGAGCGACGACCCCGACAACGAATTCTATCTGCTCGAAGACGAAGCAGACCTGCTCGAGAAGGAGAATTTCATCGCCGACTCACTGCCGAGCGGCAACTACCGATACGATGCAGCCGAAGATGCCTTCTGGAAAACCGACATGGATTCGGACGACTCGTTTCTATAAACCCGACTTACCGTTATGGACACCGCATCTGTCGAAATCCACCCACTCGCCCCGTTTCTGCCGCCGCAGGCTCGCATCCTGATGCTGGGCAGTTTCCCGCCACCCCGCAAACGCTGGTCGATGGAGTTTTTCTACCCCAACTATACCAACGACATGTGGCGCATCTTCGGCCTTATCTTCTTCGACGACAAGGACCACTTTGTCGACACGGCCCACAAGTGCTTCCGCCGCGAGGCCATCGAATCGTTTCTGCGCGAACAGGGCATCGCCATCAGCGACACCGTGGCCGTGGCCCGCAGACTGAACGGCAACGCCTCGGACCTCACGCTCGAGGTGGTCGAGCCGCTCGACCTGGCCCGTCTGCTCGACCAGATACCCCGCTGCCACACCATCGTCACCACCGGACAGAAGGCCACCGATACCCTCTGTGCCATCACCGGAGCCACTCCGCCCCCGATAGGTAGCTACAACCAAATCGTCTACCACGACCGAACACTCAGAATCTACCGCATGCCCTCCTCCTCGCGAGCCTATCCCAAACCCTTGCCCGAGAAGGCGGCCATCTATCGCACCATCTTTCAAGCCCCGGCAATAGAGTAATATTACCATATTACATTTATGTTACATTTTTACAAACATTTTCATTTCTAAGCAGAATTATATTACTTTTGCAGTCTCAAAAATTTTAATTCTATACACTCTTTTTATATGGAATCGTTATCTTTCATACAGTGGTGTCTCGATAATATCAATTATTGGACCATCACTTTCCTTATGATGATCGAGAGTTCGTTTATCCCCTTCCCCTCCGAAGTCGTGATTATACCCGCCGCCTACAAAGCTGCCTATGGCGAACTGAATATGTATCTGGTTATCCTCTTCGGTACCCTCGGTGCCGATATAGGTGCCATCATAAACTACTACCTGGCCCTCTGGATAGGCCGTCCGCTCGTCTACAAGTTTGCCAACAGCCGCGTGGGCCACATGTGCCTGCTCGACCAAGGCAAGGTAGAGACGGCCGAACGCTACTTCGACAAGCACGGCAGCATATCGACCCTTATCGGCCGACTCATCCCGGCCGTGCGTCAGCTCATCTCCATACCCGCCGGTCTGGCCCGCATGAAGTTCTCGAAGTTTATCCTCTTCACCACGCTGGGTGCCATGTGCTGGAACATCGTGCTGGCCGCCATCGGATATGGATTCCACGCCGTCATTCCCGAGGACGAGCTCATCCTGAAGGTGCAGACCTACAGCCACGAGATACTCTACATACTCATCGCCATCTGTGTATTCATCGTGGGCTTCCTCATCTACAAAGGCACGAAAAAGACCAAATAAAAAAGATACTTTTGCCATCCGGTACAAAAGCCGTAGACTGGCGGGGCAACACCCGTAGCTGCGGCTTTTGTCGTACCTCTCCGACACGGCAACAAAATTTAGAAGACAGGAGTCGGCCCGGCATAGCCAAATACTGAAAACTGCGTTTTCGGTTTGTCACTGCTCTCTCTTTTCACTATCTTTTCATAAGACAGGATTCGGCTCGGCATAGCCAAATACTGAAAACTGCGTTTCCGTTTGTCCCTGCCTTCGCCTTTCACTATCTTTTCAGAAGAAAAGAGGCGGTTCGGCCAAGCAAATAATGCAAGCATCTTTGCTTGTCACTCACCTTTCTTTATCTTTGTAGCAACACACAAAAACCATCGCCATGATCGAAACCGAACTTTGCGCCTTCTCCCTCGAAGCCTGTCGGGCGGCAGCCCGCGCCGGCGTGACACGGGTAGAACTGTGCGCCTCGCCCTACGAAGGGGGCACCACCCCCTCGGCGGCCCTCATACGAAGGGCCCGCCAGATACCCCACCTGCAACTGAGTGTGATGATTCGTCCCCGCGGGGGCGACTTCCTCTATACCGACGACGAGTTCGACCTGATGCTCGACGAGATAGATTTCGTGCGCGAATGCGGCGCCGACTGTGCCGTGGCGGGTATCCTCACCCCCGACGGCCGTGTGGACGAAGCCCGCACCGCCCGACTCGTAGAGCGTTGCGGCTCGATGCAGTTTACCTTCCACCGGGCCTTCGACATGGTGCGAGACACCTCCGAGGCCCTCGAAGCTCTCGTGCGCGCCGGCTGCTACCGGGTACTCACCTCGGGCGGACGCAACACCGTCAGCGAGGGTATCGACACCCTGCGCTCGCTGGTACGTCAGGCCGATGGCCGCATAGCCATCATGGCCGGCAGCGGCGTGGGTCCGTCGAACGTGCGGACTCTGGCTCAAGCGGGAGTCGACGCCGTGCACTTCAGTGCCCGCTGCCTCATCGAGAGCCGCATGACCTACCGCAACCCCACCGTCTCGATGGGGGGTGTGGAGGGTATCCCCGAATATGCTTCGGTGGGCGCCGACGAACGCAAGATACGCGAAATTCTCAATCAATTAACTCAATAAAAACCATCCGATATGAAAAAAACTCATGCCCTCCTGCTGCTGTGCGCCGGGTTGGCCTGCACGGTTGCAGGTTGTACCTCGTCGGGAATCTCGGCCGACAGTCAGCGACAACTCGAAACCGTGCTCGACGATTCGCCCCGAGCCGACAGCTTGCGCACTCTGCTCAAGGAGACACCCCGCGACGAACAGGAAGCCATGGCCTATCTGCTGGCCTGGATGCCCCAGGGCGACCGCGACACCATGGACCTGGCACTGCTGCGCGAAAACGTGACCTACGCCTGCCGTGCCCGTGCCGAATTTCCCTGGACCAAGGCGCTGCCCGACTCGATTTTCCTCAACGAAGTGTTGCCCTACGCCTCGGTCGACGAGGTGCGCGATGCCTGGCGGAAAGATTTCTACGAGCGCTTTGCCCCTCGGGTGAAAGACTGTAAAGATATGCGTGCGGCCTTCGACACCATCAACCGCATCATTCCGCAAGTAGTGGGAGTTGAATATAATACCCTGCGCGAAAAGACCAACCAGAGCCCGTCGGAATCGATGCGCCAGGGCATGGCCTCGTGTACGGGTCTCTCCATCCTGCTGGTCGATGCCTTGCGCTCGGTAGGTATCCCGGCCCGCTTCGTGGGCACGGCTGCCTGGCACGACAACCGGGGCAACCACAGCTGGACCGAGGTATGGCTCGACGGGGTCTGGTACTCGACCGAATACTACTACCCCCCTGCCCTCGACGGCGCCTGGTTCATGGCCGATGCCGGACAGTCGACTCCGGGCGACCGCATCCACGCCATCTATGCCGTATCGTTCCGCCCCACGGGCGACTGGTTCCCGATGGTCTGGAATCAGGAGTCGCGCGACGTGCATGCCGTCGACGTGTCGCAACGCTATATCGACCTCTACGGCCAGCAGACCCAAACCATTGCCCGGGAGAATACCCACACCGTGGTGACCTTCGTCATGTACAAGGACAAACAGCATAGCACCCAATCGGAAGACCGGGTCGAGGCCAACGTCGATGTCTTCTGCAACGGCGTGCAACTGGGTGGCGGCCGCACCGCCGGTCCCTTGCAGGACATGAACGATGCCCTCAAGTTCCTGTTGAAGAAGGACCAGACCTACACCTTTGTCTATGAAAACGCCCGGGGCGAACGCGCTACCGTCGAGGCAACCGTCGGAGCCGACCCCGTAACCGTCACAGCCTATATGGAATAACGATACCAACTGCATAAAGAGAAGCCCTCGCCTGCCAACCGATGTGCAAGCGAGGGCTTCTGCTTTATCCTCTTTCAAGTTCTCTTTTTCGTTACAACTGTTTCAGCCGGGCTATGGTATCGAGCGGAGCCTCGGAGTGGAACACGAAGCTGCCGGCCACCAACGCATCGGCACCGGCCTCGACCAGCTGCCGCCCTGTCTCGAGGTTCACGCCGCCGTCTATTTCGATGAGGGCGTGCGAATTGCGCCGGGCAATCATCGCCTTCAGGTCGCGCACCTTGTCGAGAATACGGGGGATAAACTTCTGCCCGCCGAAACCGGGATTGACCGACATGAGCAGCACCACGTCGACATCCTCGATAATATCCTCGAGCAGCGACACCGGCGTGTGCGGGTTCAGCGAAACGCCCGCCTTCATGCCCGCCGCATGAATCTGTTGCACCACCCGGTGCAGATGTGTGCAAGCCTCGTAGTGCACCGTCATGATGGCGCCCCCTATCTGCTTGACCTCGGCGATAAACTTCTGCGGCTCGACAATCATCAAATGCACGTCGAGCGGCTTTTTGCACCGACGGTTCACAAACTCCAGTACAGGAAACCCGAACGAGATGTTCGGCACAAATACGCCATCCATCACGTCGATATGCAGCCAATCGGCCGCACTCTCGTTAATCATGTCTATCTCGCTGTTCAGATTTCCGAAATCGGCCGACAGCAACGACGGAGAAATTATTACGCTCATATCACTATCTTGTTTATACAAAAGTACAAAAAGAAATGCAGACGAAAAGAAGATAACAATAATTTTCTTTCGTCTGCATAATAGATTATTATCGTTTCTATTCAAATGTCGTCAATACAAAATCGACCATATTGAATCGTACTTTGTCAAAAAGCATCAACGATCTGAGCCCTAAATTACATTGATAAGAATACAATACACCGTCTGTATTCTTTTCCAACAAAACAACCATTTCAGGTACAGACACTTGACTATTTCCCAATTCGAGTGCTATGTTTTGCATTCGATAACACTCCGATACATGTACACCTCCAATTCCTGCACCTCTGACAGTATCCAATTTACAATGAGTAGTGATGTATTCTTTGTTATTCGCAAAGAATCTTTCGTCTAACGAACCATATGAAGCATCACCGGTATCAATATTCATCAACATTTTATTACCGTGTACGATACCCTTGCCCAATAAATTCATACTGGATGAAAAACACATGTTTGGAGACACTTGGCTCCGTTTGGGAGCGACTGATGGAACTGTAATTTTATGATTGACAAAATCAAGGGTCAGGTCTTTGAGTTGCAACATCAGTTCGCTACCGACCACAATATCGAAACAGTCAATATATTGGTCTGCCTCTTCGTTATGGGTTGTTATGTTTATGACATAAAAAGGAACATCCGTAACAACCATATCTCCAATTTTCAATTCCTTGGCTATTGCGTAGTTCCCATTTTGTATCCCCACTCCACCAACAGTACTTGATGCTTCAAGTGGAATTAAATTATATTTAAGGGCTAATGATTCGGTAATAATATTTACTCCTGCGCCTGTGTCAAAAGTAATATCGGCTTCAACGCCATTTATATAACTGTCTCTTAGATGCATCAATACCGAATTGTTCTTTTCCGGACCAACCGGTACAATCTCAAACGGAATAGTCCCTGCCGAATTTTCAAATGTGATTTTATATGGATTGTATTTAGATAGGGCTTCGTATTGATCGATAAATTGCTGAACCCCTGCAATGGTTGTACTATCAAGATACGAGCGTATTGAACCAAGAGTTGAAGATAACATGTTTGCAGCAGCCTCATTATCTCCAGTCCTGCTTAAGTCCATGGCAAACATCATGGACGAACTGAGCATATTACCCAAATCAAGATTGTCTGACTGAGTGTTGAATAATTCCGTAAAGGCAGGAATAGAAACATCTGGACGATTCAACCTATTTCCAATAAGGCAACGAGAAAATATTTCAAAAAAATCGCTGATTGAATCTCTGGGCTCTGTTTGATATAAAGAGTCCAATGCAAACCAGTTTGAATTATTCATTGCATCAGCTATTTTTTCATCTGAACTTTGACTGTATCCAAATGAAAATGAACCTAAACATATCCCTAATGTAAGAATGAGTTTCTTCATAATCTGTTGTATTATTGTTTATCATTACTATCGTAATCCTCAATCCAATGACAAAAATAGCGAAAGGCGAGAGCAAAGCAAAGTTGCTTGCAAAATTTGCTTGGCCGAGCCGCATCCTATCTTATCCAAAGATAGTGAAAGTCGAAGGTAGAAAAACAAACTTGCTTGATTTTTATACTGAGACGCATCCTATCTTCGTGTAACAAAGATAGCGAAAGGTGAGGGCAGGGACAAACGGAAACGCAGTTTTCGATATTTGGCTATGCCGAACCGACTCCTATTCTACACCCCTCCTCCTGGACCCCGCGTCGCAGCGCGGGGTGACACCCCGTCATACCGCACCCCAATGCGGTATCCAGAAATACCCTTGCGACAAAACATTAGCATCTTGTCAAAATGGAGCACTCATGTTTTGGAAATTAAAAATTTGTCTATCCCGAGCCGACTCCATCTCCACTTATATTCTCATATCGAATACAGCTACCCCATGAATCACAATAAATAATATTTAGATACAATATTTTAGGATAATTTATTTAGTGATTTCCAAAAAAGCACTTTATCTTTGTTAGTGTCAATACGTGCAGAGTTCTGCCTCACAAGGCAGTAGTCGCTGACGTACCAGGCCGCACAATCCCATAACATGCCTTGTGCGGACACTTGACCAACGACAGAAGTCTTACTAATATATAAAAACACATGAGAAAAAGATTTACTCTCCTTGCCTCGATAGCCATGGGTATTCTGGCCGGACAGGCTGCCGCTCCCGACTGGGGAGTGGCCGATACCTTGGAACACTACGAAATAGGCCCCGGCATCCAATACATCAAGATACGGTACGAATCGGTACCCCTCACGCTGTGGGCTACCACCATCGACATGACCAACCCCTACAATGCCATCGAGCAGGTGCAGTCGAACAACGCCGTGCCCGACCTCTCGCGCGAACTGGTGCAAGACATGTCGAAACGGCTCACCCGGCCGGGACATAAGGTGTGTGCCGCCTTCAACCACGACTTCTTCAGCTATGATGCCGGCATCTGCATCGGGCTCAACGCCAGCAACGGCCTCATCTCCTGGTCGTCGGGCAGCGGTCGCTCTACCTTTGCTATCACACAAGACAAAACGGCCTCGGTATTCTTCCCCGTGCCTCAGTGCTCGGCCTCGCTGCCTACCGGCGAGTCGGTAGCCATCGACCAGTTCAACTGGGGTATCGGCTACACCAACGGCGACTGCGTGCTCTTTACCAACCTCAACGCCCTCACGCTCGATGCCGAGGGGCGGTATATCAAGCTGCGCCCGCTCGGCGACTGGATTATCAACGGTGAGCCTACCGCGTGCGAGGTGCTCGAGGTATCGGACTCGCCGCTGCAAACCTCCGAGAGCGATTTCGTGCTCTTCCTGCGCAACACGAAACGCGATGCCCTGCCCGGTGTGGCTGTCGGCAGCGAAATCACTATCTCGCAGAAACTGATACCCGGCAAGTTCGGCACCCCGCCCGAGAATATCCTGCAGGCCTTCCACGGCTACCCCAGCATCGCCTTCGAGGGGAAACTGCACGAGGGCGAATACAACGATTTTGAAAACGGCCGCGAATACGAGCTCTCGTGCCGCACCATGGCCGGCATGTCGCAAGACGGGAAGACGGTCTACTTCGTAGCCACCGAACTCTCGGAGAACAGCGTGGGTATCAACTGCATCGACATAGCCAACTGGATGCTGGCCCACGGCGCCTGGAACGTGGTCAACTTCGACAGCGGAGGCTCCACGGCCATCGTGGTGAACCACACCATGCTCAACCTGCCGGGGCGCGGCTCGCTGCGTCCGGTCATGGACGGCGTGCTGGTGGTATCGAATGCCCCCGAAGACAGCGTGGTGGCCCACTACACCTTCTCGAAAAGTCAGTTGAACGTGCCCATTATCTCGATGGCACCGCTCACCCTCATGGCTCAGAACCAATACAAGGATATTGTCGAGCGTAACGTCGAAGGTTTCACCTTCCGCTGCGAACCGGCCGAGCTGGGTTGGGTCGACGACGAGGCCGTATTCCATGCCGGCGAAACGGTGATGGCGGGTAAAATCATTGCCGAAAAGGACGGTATCTCGGCCGAGCTGCCGGTATCGACCCGACCGGTCGAAGGCATTCATATCGCTGTCGACGAAGTGCTCATCGACAGTGTGCGCCCCTACCGCATCAACCTCGAGGGGAGCATCAACGGCCAGGTATATACGCTCGACCCGGCAGCTTTCACCTGGAGCTCGACCAACCCCTCGTGCTGCCGCATCGACGAGGGGGTAATCAAAGGCTTGGCCAACGGTGAGACTACCCTCACCGGCACCCTCGGTGACCTCACGGTAAATCTGCACGTAACGGTAGAGGTGACCCCGGCTACACTCGTACACGAAGACTTTGCCGACCTCACCGACTACCCCCTCGCCTCGACCGTAGCCAACACCCTCACCCTCACGCACGAGGGGCTGCCGGCCGGATGGAGCGACGGAGCCGTGCTGCGGTTCGACCAGAAGGCGGGACGCAACCCCTACGTCGAACTGGGCAAGAGCTACCGGCTGTACAGTCTGCCCGACTCCATTTCGCTGCAAATCAACCTCTCGGACGAGGCGCTGGCCGCCATCAAACACATCCGTTGCGACTTCACCCACCAAGGGGGTAAAAACTACTGGCAACCCGAGTATGTGCCCTCTCACACCGGCGACCAGACTATCACGTGGGCCTTTGCCCAAGAGGGTGGCGAATATCCCATCGAGGACTTCCCCCTCACGCTGCAGGCCATCCGCCTGGTGCTCAACGCCGGCAGCCGGTCCGAGGTAGCCATACCCCTGCGAGACCTGCGGGCCTACTACCCCGTGAAGGAGAACTCGGCCGTAACGCCCCCCGTTGCCGAGAGCCGCTTTGCCTGGATCTCGACCGAGGGCTCGCCCGTGCTGCACTACCGCCTGTCGCGCACCGGTGCGGCCGACATCGCGCTGTGGACCCTCGACGGACGGCAACTCACCGCCTACACCACCACCCGCGAACTGCCGGGCACCTACACCTACCCCCTGCCCGACCGCTTCCTCACGCCCGGGATATACCTCGTGACAATTCGGGCCAACGGCCAGACTCAAAGTTTGAAATTCAGGGTAAAATAAGATAAGGTTATTATAACAGCGGGGGAGAGCGGTGTGCGACCACTCTCCCCCGTTTTATGTTATCATTCGAGCTTATTCAACCTCACTCTTCGCTTTGCCGCAACCGATAATAAAACTTGTGATGCTCGAAGCAGACCTCGAGCAACCCGAAGCGGACAAAGCGAGCTATATGCTCCACGGCCGACCGATACGAGAGCCGGGCCAACCGGCTGTATTTGCTCACCGTTATCTCGCCATGCTCGGCCAGATAGTCGAGCAACATCTGCTCGCGCTCGGTATACTCCACAAGCGACCCGCGCTTGCTGTTCTTCTGCCGCCACACCGCCAGGTGCACGGCCGTAGCCAGTATGTTCTCGTCGGCAATGCGCACATAGGCCATGTATTTGCCGGGAGCCACCTGGGCCTGTATCGGTTTCTCCGGAGCCTTGGGTATCTCGGCAATGAGCACCGTCTTGCCATCGACCGTATAGGTGTGCATGACAATATCGACCTGCGGCTGGCAGTAGAGCCGGGCCGCCGCCTCGATCATGTAAATCTCCTCTTCGGAGCGCACCCCGGCAATGCGGCCGTTGTCCTTCACCCCGATGAGCAACCGGCCACCGTCGGTATTGGCAAAGGCCGACAGCGAGCGGGCTATCTTGCGGGCATCGGAGATTTCGAACTTGAAATCCTGCTGCTGGTGCTCTCCCTCGTCGATGAGCTGTTGCAGATAGGCTTTGTCGGATACCGGCTTCATACCTGCCCCTCCTTCATCAATCTACGCAGGCGGTAGCGGAACCGCAGCCAAAAGAGGAAGCCGGCCGAGAACAATCCTGCCGGGAAGGCGACCCACACCCCCACGACTCCACCGTCGAGCGTGAAACCACACAGGTATCCTACCGGCAAGGCTATCACGAAATAGGCCACGAAGGCAATCCACATCATGGGCTTCACGTCGGCCGTCCCCCGCAGGGCGTTGGCAAAGGTAATCTGCAAGGCATCGCCAAACTGGTAGACGATGAGCGAATAGATGAGCACCACCACAAGAGCCATCACCGCGGGGTCTTCGGTGAAACTGTATACGATAGGCACCCGAGCCAGGTAGAAGAAGAGACTGGCTGCCACGGCCAGCACCAGAATGATGCCCAGCCCGGCATGTACGGCCCGGCGCAGGTTGGGGAAATCGCGCTGTCCCATAAAGTGGCTCACCCGCACCGCCAGGGCAGCACCCATACCATAATAAATCATAAAGCCCAGCGTACTGACCGAAATCATAATCTGGTGAGCCGCCAATGGCACACTGCCCAGCCAACCCACCATGATGGCGCTCAGCGAGAAGGCAGCCGTCTCCATACCCATCTGCAAGGCCAGCGGCCACCCCAGGGCATTGAGTTGCACGAAGTCGTTGCGGTTGAAGCGCGAATGGCGCATCGCCTCCCGATAGGCCCGGTAGCGAGGCATCCACCACACCATCCCCACAAAGACCAGCAGCATGACTACCCGCGACACCAGCGTACTCACGCCGGCACCGAACAGCCCCCATTCGGGGCAACCGAAGCTACCGTAGATGAGCAGATAGTTCCCTATGATATTGAGAGCATTGCCCCCCAGCAAAATCCACATGGGCGTGCGTGTATCGGTGAGCCCCTCGGAGAACTGCCGGAAGCTGTTGAAGAGCATCACGAAAATGAGCGAGATGAGCTGCAAGACAAAATAGGGCCGTATGTAAGGCAACAACTCCACCGGCTGTCCCAGCCGATCGACAAAACAGTAGACCACATACATGATAACCGTGAGCAGCACCGCCACTGCCGTGTGAGCCACGAGGGCATTGCGGAAAACCCGCCCGATGCCCTGCACGTTGCCGGTCCCCTGCAACATCCCGATCAGAGGAGTAAGTCCGTACGAGAAACCCGTCGCAAAAATAATAGCCAGGTTAAATACATTGTTGACAAAGGCAGCAGCCGCAAGCTCCTCGGTACTGTGGTGCCCGATCATCACCGTATCGGCCAGTCCCAATATAATCATGCCCAACTGCCCCACGACAATGGGGAGTCCCAGTTTCAGCAACGAAACGACCTGTTGCTTATAAGGCAATAGTGGAATCGCATTCATAAATACCATTTCAAAAACAGCGTGCAAAGATAGTGAAAGGTGAGAGGAGAATAAAATATCGAAACATCGTTTCAGATATTTTTTATCCCGAACCGTATCCTATCTTCTATAAAGATAGTGAAAGGCGAGCGACAAGCAAAGATGCTTGCATGATTTGCTTGGCCGAGCCGCATCCTATCTTCGTGTAACAAAGATAGCGAAAGGTGAGAGTAGAGACAAACCGAAAACACAGTTTTCAAGGTTTGGCTATACCGAGCCGCCCCCTATCTTCTTCAAAGATAGCGAAAGGTGAGAGTAGTGACAAACCGAAAACACAGTTTTCGAGGTTTGGCTATACCAATTCGCCCCCATCCCTATCTGATTCTCCATTCAGCCCCCACGGGCCCAACATCCTGCCCCACCCCACCGAGAGACAAAGAGAGAGGGGTTGCACTCACGCGAGACAACCTCTCTCTTCTGATAAACTTTTATGTCAAGCCGCTCGATTAGAAGAGCTTGGCAGGATATTCACCGGCATCGACCAGTGCCTGAATCTTGTCGACAACCGACTGACGGTCGGCGGCATAAGTCACACCAAACCACTTCGACGGCGTGTCGAGTACCGTAACCGTAGCCTTACCCGATTGGATGAGGTCGTTGACTACCAGCGGGATAAAGAACTCGGCCTTGATATTGCCGGCATTCTCCTGGAGGAATTTAACGAAATACTCTTCGGAGTATTTGAAATAATCGGGCGTAAAGCCCCACATGTTCATCGACACGGGCGTATTGTCGTCGATAGCCGTCCAGCTGTCGTCGTCCTCCTTGTACATGACCCGGCCGTCGCGACGCTCGATTTGCGTACGCTCAACCACCGAAGTCAAGTGTTTGGCGGCATTGGTCTCGCAGATACCGCGAGCCACGGTACCGCTCTCCGACAAGGTGTTGCCTACCCGGTAACCCACCATGCAATAGTCGTTTTGCTTACCCTCCTGATTCTTCAGATAGTCGGCCAGGATGGCAAAGCTCTCGCGGCCGTAGAAGTCGTCGGCATTGATGACGGCAAACGGCTCTTTAATCACATCCTTGCCCATGAGCACGGCGTGGTTGGTACCCCACGGTTTGGTGCGGCCTTCGGGGCAGGTAAAGCCCTCGGGCAGGTCGTTGATCGACTGGAACACCAGTTCGCACGGGATATGTCCTTCGTATTTGGAAAGAATCTTCTCTCTGAAATCTTGTTCGAAATCTTTACGGATGACGAAAACTACTTTACCGAATCCCCCACGCAAAGCGTCGAATATCGAATAATCCATAATCGTTTCACCATTGGGGCCCAGTCCGTCGAGTTGCTTCAAGCCCCCATACCGGCTACCCATACCGGCGGCCAATACAAAAAGAGTTGGTTTCATAACAGTTTCTTGTTTTTTAGTTTTCCATGAGTTGCAAATGTAATTATTTTTTATGATAATGCACCCATGCGCTCCCGACTTTTCACCTCCGGCTCTGAGAAAGGTCTCGTTAATCGGCTCGAAAACAGAAGAAACACAATGCTAACAAACCGATTTTGTTCACGGCAACTATGTTAAAAATGAAACGATAGCACAAAAAAATTCTATTTTTGCTTTCCGTTTTCAAAAAAAACATCTTTATTTGCAACGAATAATAATTATTGAATCACTCTAAAATAAGATTGCCTATCGACAAAACATTACGCTGGAATAAAAAAAAGAGAGGTAGTAATGAACGATTTATTCGACCGCACCGACGAAGAATTGGTTGCGCTGTATGCCGAAGGTAATAATGGAGCTTTTGATGTATTGCTCAAGCGTCATCAGGCCCGTACTTTCAACTATATTTTCTACATTGTCAAAGACAAAGAGTTGGCCAACGACATCTTTCAGGAGACCTTTGTCAAGGCCATTATGACCATCAAGCAGGGACGCTACACCGAGAACGGCAAGTTCCCGGCCTGGATTTCGCGTATCGCCCACAATCTCATCATCGACTTCTTCCGCCAGGAGAAGGCCGACAACTACGTCGTATCGGACAACGAAACCATGGACATCTTCAACCGCAAGGAGCTGAGCGAGGGTACGGTCGAAGACGCCATCGTACACAACCAAATCGAGGCCGACATACGCAAACTCATCAAAGCTCTGCCCCACTCGCAGCGCGAGGTTCTCATCATGCGCTACTACAAAAACATGAGCTTCAAAGAGATTGCCGACCACACCCAGGTAAGCATCAACACCGCACTGGGGCGGATGCGTTATGCCATACTCAACCTGCGGAAAATGGCCGAAGAGAACAACATTGTTCTCACTCTGTAATAAAAAAGAGCACCTCACAGATAATAAATCACAGGCCGACGACGTTTACCATATACAAACATCAACACTTCGGCCTATGAAAAAAACCTCTACTCCCAAAGACACCCTGACAGTGAGAAGCTCAAAGACGCAACAACAGCCGTCGGCCTCGACAATCGACTTTATCAGGCAATTTGCCAGAGCCTACTCGTTCGAGCCGCAACTTCCGACCTCATTGGGCGGATTCGTGAATAACTGATACAAAGGGGGATTCCTGCCAACAGGGACTCCCCCTTTGAGTATCGGCCCCACCCCCTTCTCTCTCCGTCTGAATCGGTCCTGCTCCAGACAGACAATCAATCACCCCTCCTTTATCTTCTTCACATTTCTTTGTGCAACAACTTTTTTTAAAAAAATTAGGTTGCCTATTTCCGTTTTTATTCTATAAATATTATATTAGCACGCCGATTTTCCTTATGGAATGCACGATTTATGACCTTAAAAATCTAAGTATCATTGAAAAAAAACACAAAATAGACGAATTGCAAACCTTTGATATGCTTTTCAAGAGAGGTATAGATTTTGATATAATTCAAAGTTAATGACACCGATTACTCAAGAAGAAAACGATTTCAACCACATTTTTAGAAGCTCTAAAAATGGGTTCATTCAATTTGCATACTCCTATCTCGGGAATATGCAAGATGCCGAAGATGTAGTCATGGAGTCATACATTCAATACTGGGAAAACAAAGACAAAGAGACCTTCAAGTCGACCAACATAAAAGGATATATCTTTACCATCATCCGCAACCGGTGTATCGACGTACTCGAAGAGCGCAAAAACCTGCTGCAAAAGAACGACGAACTGCACCGCCATCTCATCGGCGAAATCGAAATCAACATCTCCTCGCTCAAAGGGTGCGACCCCTCCGAGCTCTTCACCAGCGAAATCGAAGAGATTGTAAACGACACCATCAAAACCCTGCCCAACCGTACCCGCGAAATCTTCTACGAACGGTACCTCGAACAGAAACCCTACAAAACCATCGCCGAGAACTTCGGCATATCGGTCAAAGGTGTGGAATTTCACATCTCAAAAAGTCTGAACATGCTGCGCAAAAACCTGAAAGACTATCTGTAACCGACAACAGCCTCCGTATTTCCAACGAAAGAGAAGCAGAGCCTCACCCCAGACATCCACGACCCGCCTTAACTCCCCCCTTATAAAAGAATCTTATTTTATAACTAGGGATACAACGATTTATAAGGTTTATATAATGTATGAAAAAAGAAACATTATATAGATATTTTGGGAATTGCGCCACCGAAGAAGAGCGCAATGAGGTCGTGACATGGGCACAGGCCTCGCCCGAAAACCTGAAGGAATTTTGCCGGGAACGCAACATATACAATGCCGTTTTATTATCGACCGACGCCATACAGCACACCCAGTACGACTTCCGCCGCCACTACCGCATACAGCTTCTGCGCATTGCCGCAGTAGTCATTCTGCTGCTTTCGGTAGCCTTCGGAGCCTTCTACTTCACGCTGAGCGACCGTATCGTTCCCCTCTACTCACTCACGGTTCCCGCCGGTAACAGCAACACCCTGCTCTTGCCCGACGGTACCAAAGTATGGCTCAATGCCGAATCGACCATCAAATACCCCTCGTCGTTCATGGGGCTGCAACGCAACATCGAAATCGAGGGCGAAGCCTACCTCGAAGTTGCCCACAACCGATGGAGACCCTTTATCGTCAACACCCCCAACGGAAAGATAAAGGTGCTGGGTACCAAATTCTACGTCACTTCAACCACCGAAGAGAAAGACTTCATGGTATCGCTCATCGAAGGCTCGGTAAAAATCTCGTCGGGCGACAAGAGCGCGACCCTCAAACCGGGCTACCGCGCTCAATTCAAAGACGGCGAATTCAAGCAATCGGTCATCCGCTCGCTCGAGTCGGAACTGTGGAAAGACGGTATCTACTATTTCAAAAACCAATCGTTCGCCGAGCTCATGGATGGTTTTGAAAAGTGCTTCGGCGTAAAAATCAGTATCGACCGAGAGATACAGAGCAACGAGCGCTATACCGGTAAATTCTATCGCTACAACGGTGTACAACATGCCTTACACGCCCTGCAACACGACTTCGATTTCGATTTCAAATGGAACAACGAACATAATACCATTTACATAACTGCAAAACACAAATAACATCTCCATGCCTATGAACATATAACACACCTATTACCCTGAAACGCCCAAAACATTTTTTATTCACAATCCTTGTTGAATACCCATAAACACACATATGTATAGAAAAAGTTTAAAAGCACTTATCATGGCTTTTGCTCTGGCTTACGCATTCGAAGCCAGCGCCGATGCGTATTCTCGCATCTCCCTATCCGAAGTGAACACTCCGGTAGAAGACGTTCTGAAAAAGATCGAAAAAGAAGCGAAGTGTCTGTTTGTCTTCAATACACAAGTGGATACCCAGCGTAAAGTAAACCTAAACGTCAAGAATAAAACCGTCAGCGAAGTTCTCGACATCATGTTCAAAGGGACCGACGTATCCTATTCGATACAGAACCCCAACATCATGCTTTCGAAAAGAGCTGTCGCTCAAGAGCAGGGCAAAGGCAACAAGGGTGCTGCCACTGCCGCTCAAGCCACCAACGGCTCGAGAATCGTAACCGGTAACGTGACCGACGCCTCGGGCGAAACCCTCATCGGCCTCACCGTAAAAGTAGCCGGTACCAGCGTAGCCACCGCCACCGACATCGACGGCAACTACTCGATCAAGGTTCCGGCCGGGAGCAACGAACTGGAGTTCTCCTACATCGGTTACCAAACCGTGAAACAACCCATCAACGGGAAAGATAAAATCGACATCGTCATGCGCGACAACACCAAGCTGCTCGACGAGGTAGTGGTTACCGCCATGGGTATCGCCCGTAAGGAAGAGACGCTTTCCTACTCGACCCAAACCGTAGGCGGCGACGAGCTGACCCGAGCCAAAGAGGCCAACCTCATCAACTCGCTGCAAGGTAAGAGCGCCGGTCTGGTCATCACGCCCAACTCGGGTGGTGCCGGTGGTGCCTCGAAAATCCTGTTGCGTGGTAACGCCTCGATGCTGGGTAACAACTCACCCCTTATCGTTATCGACGGTGTGCCCATGCAGAACAGCGTAAACGGTCAGATGGACATGGACGGCGGCGGTGCCACGATGATGGCCGACGGTTCGAAAGAGAGCAGCGACGCCCTTTCGCAACTCAACCCCGACGACATCGAGTCAATCACCGTGCTGAAGGGTGCCAACTCGGCCGCCCTGTACGGTAGCGCCGCTTCGAACGGTGTACTGATGATTACCACCAAGAAAGGTAAAGAGGGTCAGTTGCGTATCGATGTATCGAGCAGCACCACCTTCGAGACTCCGCTCAAGTTGCCCCAGATACAAAGCGTATACGGTGCACAGATGTCGGGTTCGGTAGAAAACGGATTTTCGATGGGATCATACAGTTGGGGCCAACGCATGAACTCCCTCGGCAACGAATATTACGACACAGCCAACTCGCCCTATCACCTTACCCGCAACTCATACGATATCAGCGACTTCTACCGCACGGGTACCAACTTCAACAACTCCATCTCGTTGAGCGGTGGTACGAAAGTGGCCCAGACCTATTTCTCTTACGGAAATACGACGGCCAACGGTATCGTCGAGACCAACAAGTTCGAGCGTCACAACATCGCCCTGCGTCAGAGCTTCTCCTTCTTCAAGGACAAACTCAAGATTGACATCTCGGCCAACTACATCAACCAGAAGACCAAAAACCGCCCCACCGGTGGTACCTTCTTCAACCCCATCTATCAACTCTACACCTCGCCGCGTAACCTCGACATGAACTGGTATCGCAAGAACTACTACGACACCAACGCGACTTGGGAATCCAACCCATACAGCTATATTGTATCGCAAGTAGGTAGCAATGGAATGCCCATATCTGTAATAGAAAATGGTAGAACCGTTACACTCTCCGACTCGAATTACGGCAAACAAGTATGGTTTACCGACGCCATCAACCTGAACAACCCCTGGTGGTTGCTCAACCGCATGACCAGCGAAGAGGTAATCAACCGTACCTTCGGCAGCATCACGGCCAACTGGCAGATTATCCCCGACCTCAACCTGCAGGCCCGTATCAAATACGACTACAACGAGCGCAACGACGAGAATCGCCAATATGCCTCGACTTGGGGTAATGCCGAAATGATCGACCGCGGCCGCCTCATCCTCGACCACACCAAATCGAGCGACTTCTACGGCGACTTCATGTTGAGCTACAACAAGCAGATTCAAGACTTCACCATCGGTGTAAACGCCGGCGGTAGTATGATGAACTCGTCGTACGACCAATGGATGATTACCCCTATCGCCAAATCGGGTGCTCCCTATACCGAAGACCTCTCGTGCAACCAGTTTGTGCTCTCCGACATCTACATCAACAGCAGCGACAACTACGGAGGTCTTACGACCAAAAACTGGGAACGCGCCATCTTCGCTACTGCTCAGGTAACCTGGCAAGACAAGGTAACCGTCGAGGGTAGCTACCGCGACGACTGGTACCGCGCCTTCACGCAGTTCAAAGACATGGACCCCCACTTCGCCTACTATTCGGCAGGAGCTTCGGCCCAGATGAACAAACTGCTCTCTTTGCCCGACCAAATCAACGAACTGAAGCTCCGCGCCTCTTACTCCGAGGTAGGTAACTCGATTCCCAACAACTTGTTCCTGGCTTCGGCCTCGCGCAACCCGGCTACCGGTGCCTACATCAGTAGCGCCATCATCAACTTCAAGGATCCCAAACCCGAAACGACTCAATCGTTCGAGGCCGGTTTCGATGTAAGCCTGCTCGACCGCTCCATCTCGTTGCAAGCTACCTACTACAACGCCATCATGAAAAACCAGTTCATGAAATACGAAGGTGCCGCCGGTAAAGAGATCTATATTAACGGTGGTAAAGTGCGCAACCAAGGTGTCGAGTTGACCGCATCGTATATCTTTGCTCCCAACAACGACTTCAGTTGGATTACCACTTTCAACTACGCCTACAACGACAACAAGATCCTCACCGTAGCCCGCAAGCAAAACGGTCAGAAATATATCCACGAAGTTGACATGGGTAACCTCAGCGGTCTGAAAATCAAATTCGAAGAAGGAGGCTCATATGGCGATCTCTATGCTGTGGACTTCATGCGAGACGAAATCACAGGTGAAATCGTAGTTGATCCAGATACAGGAGCACCCTTCAAACTCAATGGTCAAGCCAATGAATATCTGGGGAACATGAATGCCAAACACACTTTGGGATGGTCCAATACGTTCAATTACAAAGATTTATCATTCTACTTCCTCATCGACGGTAAAGTAGGGGGTAAAGTCATCTCTTTCACCGAGGCTTATCTCGACCAATTCGGTACCTCGCAACGCACAGCCGAAGCCCGCGACCTTGCCATAGCCAACAACCTCTACTGGACCTCGGAAGATGGGACCATAACCAAACCCGCTATGTATATCCCGGGTACCAACACCTTGGTACCGGTCGACCAATATTACCAAACCATCGGAGGTGGTTCGCCAGTAGGTCGTAATTATGTATACGATGCCACCAACTTCCGTCTGCGCGAGATTTCGTTGGCCTATACCTTCCGCAATCTCTTCGGACCAAGCAAGAACCTCACGGTTTCGGCTAACGCCCGTAACCTCTTCTTCCTCTACATCAACGCTCCCATCGATCCCGATACATCGTTGAGTACGCAAAACGCTCTGGGTAATGTCGATATCTTCAGCATGCCCACGACCCGTTCATTCGGTATCTCTCTTAAAGCATCATTCTAACGAAAAGTAGCATTATGAAAAAGACAATATATTCTTCCGTATTTGCATTGGCCGCTGCTGTGACTCTGGTAGGCTGCGGCGACCCCCTGCTTGACGACCTGAACTCCAACATCGAAGTCGGGTCAGGCGACCTCTCCATAGCCGAGACTTACGAACAAGCTGCCGGTATGTTCCTGACAGCACAACAAAAGATGCACGACATAGGAGCCCAGAACGGAGCACACATCTACCAAGTGCAGTTCAATATCCACATCGATAATTATTCAGGTTATTTAGCCGGAACTCAGAACTTCAGTGGTAACCTACCCTCGACCTATCGCTACTTCGCCCAATACTGCGACGGCCCCAAAGCCAGTTTCTTTCTGGTAGCACAGGCCGCCCTGCCCGTGATGCGGTCGGCTAACCAGCTCAACCTGAAAGAGCTCGGCGCCATGTGTAACATCATGTACTGCTTCTCGGCCCTCGAGTTGTCAGACATATATGGACCCTTCCCCTGGACCGACTACAAGAACGACGTTCAGGAACCGCCTGTTACCTACGAGCCCATGGACCAGATTTACGACTCGCTCTTTGTCAACCTCAAAGATGCCGGTGAAGTGCTGAAGAAATTCAACGAAACACCCAAGGAGCATCAGGATACCATCAACGCCATTCTGGCCCAATATGACAAAATCTGTGGCAGCGTAGATACCTGGCGCCAGTTCTCCAACTCGATTCGTCTGCGTATGGCCATGCGCATGAGCAACGTCAATCCCGACCGGGCCAAAACAGAAGCTGAAGCTGCCATCAACGACGGCCTCATCGAAAAGAGCATCGAGTACAACACTATGGTCAACCACGGTACCAACCACCCGCTGGCCTTCATCTCGATTCTGTGGGACGATACCCGCATGAACGCCTCGCTCGAGAACATCATGAAGCGGCTTAAAGTTCCCTTTATGGACAAGCTATTCGACAAGAACAGCGGTGATATCCGCAACGAAGACGGAGAAGTCACAATGACTGCCAATTCGGCCATCGTGGGTGTCCCCGCCGGAGTCCAGCTTACCCCGCGCGACGACAACAACCAATACACTAAATACTCGGGAGTATCGAGTGCATTTGCCAACTTCCCGCTGGCCATCTTCAAACTCTCGGAGCGTTACTTCCTCCAAGCCGAAGCCGCCTTGCGTTGGGGCATCGGAGGTTCTATCAATACCAACTATCTGAGAGGTATAGCTGCCATGTTCGACGAATACAGCATTGCCCAAACCGATCCCGAGTTTATTGCATATTGGAACCAAGAATCGGCCGACACCACAATCGATTATGTCGATCCGCATAACGAGCGTAACAACAAAAAAGGTCTGCTCACCGTGGGTGTAAAAATCAACAACAGCGATGATAACAAGACGAAACTCGAGAAGATTATCACCCAGAAGTGGCTGGCACAGTTCCCCATGGGCCTCGAGGCTTGGAACGACCTGCGCCGTACAGGTTATCCCCGTATCTTCCCGGTTAAAGATATCGGTGATGGTTCGCTGGGGAAAGGCCGTATGGTTCGCCGTATACCTTGGAACATGACCGACGCCGCAGCAGCCCAGGATGTAAACACCTCGGGTATCGAGGCTCTGGGTGGTAGCAACTTGATGCGTACCTACCTGTGGTGGGATGTTGTAGATCCTGCCGGATTGGGCGACAACCGCCGTTGGGAAACCGAAGCTGCCGGTCAGTAATCCCGTATAACAGAAGAGGCTGCTCCACACAAATGGAGCAGCCCTCTTCCTCCCTCTTATCATACATCAAGAATTTTTTGAGATCTTATTATTCACTAAAAAACAAAACAAAAAACATGAAAGCACCGAAACTACTTCTGTCCGTACTGGCTTGTGCCGCCGCAGTGGGTAGCTATGCCCAAAACGTGCCGACACACGACTCTTACGTGATGCCTTTCGATGATGGAAAATCCAAACCGTTCTCTGAATACTTCAGAGAGTGGGAACCCGGGACTCCCCTCTCGGAAGACGAGAACTTCTACATCTCGCGTGTTCCCCTGAAACAACGCTTCGAGAACCCGGCCACACAGGTAGATCCTACCATGACTACCGATCGTAAATTCTGTATGTGGACCCCGATGGGTATCTCCGATACCTACTGGCAATCACTGCCCCGCTATGTATTTGACGGCGATAACTTCAGCATGTGGTCGTATGTAGACTCGCAAGGCGGCTGGTCGCTCCCCTGGGTACGTGTACCGGGCGCATACAGCGACGTGACTCACCGCAACGGTGTAGCCAACAGTGGCGGTCTCGTATTCTTCGACTCGTGGGGCGGTGACAACACCGAGTCCAACAACAGCGTAAATATGCTGGTTGAAAAAGAGGGAGGCCAATTCAAATGGGTTGAGAAATTCGTGAAATTCCTGCGCTACTACGGTCTTGACGGTGTAGGTATCAACCCCGAGGGTACCGTGCCCCAGGCTTCGGCCCTGCAGGACTTCTTCACGGAGTGCCGCGAATATGCCGAGTCGATTGGCTGGCAATTCCACGTATACTGGTATGGAACCAACACCAACAGTGGTTCGATGGACCTGGGTTCAGACCTGAACAGCGGCAAATCGAACTGGTTGTGGAAAAACGGCAAACAGGTTGTCGATATGTACATGCTCAACTACAACTGGAGTGGTACATTAGCCAGCTCGGCCAATTATGCCGAAGGTCTTGGAGCCGATCCCTATACCGTATATGCCGGATATGATATCCAGGGCAAATGGCTTAGCCATGGTAACTGGTGGGACATTAAGAACGCCAAGGCATCTATTGCCTTCTGGGGTAACCACACCACCAACATGATTTACCAGAACTCGTCGGAGTACGGTTCGGGCGACGAAGCCGTACAAAACACCTATCTGGTAAAACAAGAACAAGTTTTCTCGGGAGGTAACCGCAACCCGGCCAACCGCCCGGCTATCAACAGCAACGTAACCAGCTCGAGCGATGCCGGCATGAAACTGTTCCACGGTATCGCCGAGTTCCTGCCGGCCCGAAGCGTGCTGCAAGAGTTGCCGTTCGTTACCCGCTTCTGCTTGGGTAATGGTAAGACCTTCCGCAATGAGGGTAAGGTGACTTTCGACCACAAATGGTTCAACGTGGGTGTACAAGACTACCTGCCCACCTGGCGTTGGTGGATTACCGACGACAACAAGAAGGTTCCCAACGATCCCATCGACTGTGGCTTCACCTTCGACGACGCCTGGTTTGCCGGTTCGTCCATGAAGTTCAGCGGTGCAACCGCAGTATCGAACGTACGCTTGTTCAAGACCAACTTCGACATATCGGAGAGTGACGACGTATCGATGGTTGTCAAACTGAAAAGCGGTACCGATACCCACATGAAACTCTTCTGGTCGTTTGTAGGTAGCGAAGATCAACTCCACTACTGCGATATCACAGGTGCTCAAGAGGGTGCATGGACCAAGATTTCGGCCAAAGCCTCTGAAATCGGCATGAACGGTAATGTAGCCCTCGTCGGCCTCAAGTTTGAGAATACCCCGGCCAACTACGAAATCCTCATCGGCGAGATGTCTATCATCCCCGCCAAAACGTTTGCTCCGGTACAACCCGCGATTACGACCGCCGAAAGCAATATCCTGAAAAAACGTACCTACAACTCGCTTGACTTCAAGTTCAGCTGGAACTGCGCATCGACCAAAAACGCCAACGATCCCTCGATACCCGTCTATAACGAAGATGTAGATACCTGGTATTTCGAAGTATATGTACAGGCCAAGGGCGAAGATCCTATCCTCTGCGGTACTACCTCGTCGTGGGCACACTATGTAGTGGGTGCTCCCGTATCGGCCAATACCGAAGTGTCCGACTACCGCGTGGGTGTTTGCGCCGTAGCGCCCGACGGTGTAACCAAGAGCGCCATCACCTGGACCAACTACATGACTACCGGCTTGACGCTGATCGATGGTATCGTATGCAACAAATCGGTGATCAAAGCCGGCGAAGAGTTCACCCTCTCGCTCATCGACCCCAATCAGGAAGAGCCTTTCTCGTGGGAAATCTATAACGCCACTACCGGCGGAACTGCAGTAGCTACTCAAGACGGCGGCCGTTCGTTCACAACCTCTCTCAACGAAGAGGGTTACTACGATGTAAAACTGACCAAGTTCGACTTAAGCGAGCTCAACTATCGTGGCTATGTACAAATCTCGCCCGAGAGCACAGGTGCAATCCCATCGATCGAAGATTTCACGGCTTCGAAGACCAACGTAACCAACGCCGACGAAGAAGTCACGCTGAGTTACACCGGTAACAAAGGCGAAGGTACCGTATCGCGCGGTCTTCGTATCGACGACCCCTATATCTTCCGTATCCCCGCTGAATTCTTGCCGATGAATCAGAACCAATACACCATCGCTTTGTGGATCAAACCCGAGAAATTCACCTTCGCAAAGTATGGTATGGGCCTCATTGGACAAAGAGACCTGAATATTAGTTGGCCGGATAACAACTGGGGGGCTATTTGGGTAGATGTTTGGCCCGGAATAGCAAATGCCAACAATGAAAAGGATCTTCCGGCCAATACGGTTTCATTCTCCATGTGGGGAGATGCCGGACGTGGATACCAAGATCTTAAATATCCTGTGAACGGAGCCACAAACCCGCACGAGAATCCTAACTTGGCTTGCTGTACCGACGGCCGTTTCGCCGGAACAACGACCGAATCGTATAGTCTCTCAGAAAACCAATGGTCTCATATCGTGATTTCTTACGACGGTGCCAAACAACGCATCTACTTCAACGGTAAGAAAACGGGCGAAAACGAAAGACCCAAATTAACATATCGTCAAGTAAACAATGGGTCCAAAACTGTTACAGAAGCTCCTATTTATATCGGTGGTTCTCGTGTGTACTTTGCCGGATTTATCGGAGAAATCGACGATGTACAAGTTTGGCACAAAGCCTTGAGCGACAACGAAGTAATTGATGCCATGAAGGGTTACGACGGTCGTGAAATCCCCAGCGACCTGAAAGGTTACTGGACATTCGAAAGTGACGACTACAACGAAGCCGACAAGACCTTCGAAAACAAAGGTACACTTTCGACCGATGCCAAAGCTGCTTACGTTGAAATCAGAGGTTCGGGTGGTGAAAACACTTCGAAAAACGAAGAGAACCTCATGCCCGCCAATATCAACGTAGAGGGTAACCCCGCCATGTCGGGTACTATGCCCATCACCACCACCTCGACCTTCTCGATTCCCGATGCCGAGGTAGTGAACAACGGCGACAACGCTACGGCCACCTTCAGCAAAGACGGCAAATACAGCGTAACGCTCACACTGACCAACGGCTGGGGGTCTGCTACGATGACCAAAGACGAGTACATCGTAGTAGTTCTCGAAGGATCGGGCGTTGAGGACAACCTGGTGAACAACCTCACCGTATATCCCAACCCCTTCATCGACAACGTGAACCTGCAATTTGCTGCCGATGGCAACTATGTAATCGACGTATATGACGCACAGGGTCGCCTGGTAACAACCCGCAAACACGAGGCTATGGCCGGCGAAATCTGCACGCTTACGATCAACGGCGGTAAAGGTGTTTACTACGTTGCTGTTTCGAAAGACAACAAACGTATCAGAACACTCAAAGTAGTAGCCGAGTAATCGGATAATGCAATCTCAAATCCTCCGCACGGCATCGTGCGGAGGATTTTATTCCAAAAATCATTTTCATTTTATTATTGATCCTATGAGAAAATTTTATCTCTTGTTACTTGCAACTTTGCTGGGCGGAGCCTTGGCAAACGCTCAAAGCCCTCTCGAAGGGTACAACGCTCCTACCTATACAGGCGGAATAGGTAATGTAGGAAATATCATGACATTCAGTACTTCGGGTGCCTTGGAAGACCTGAACAGCATCTCTATTCCTAAAGAACCCAGCGGCAAAATTGCTCAAGAGTTGTTGGTTGCTCCGGGTAGCAAAGTAGATCTCACCATCAATATCGACACGTGGTGGGGACAATTCGTTACCTTCTGCGATGCCAACGAAACGAAAGAGATGACCCGCCTTATCCTCTGCGGTAACTCGGGAAACGGTGGATTTGAGAATCATACTACCGGTGTAACGGTATATGTTGAAGATGGAGCTACCAAAGTCTCGGAGGGTACGCTTCCCTCGTTCACGGTTCCTGCTTCGGCCGAAGAGGGTACCGTCTATCTGCTACGTATGATGTTCATCGGTGGAACCGACAACGTCACCACCTATGACGGGACCTACGCCGAGGGTACTTACTACGACGTGAAGATAACCGTAAAATCGAATATCCAGAGATATGCCATCAACTTTACCACCCCCGAGAACGGAACGCTCTCAATCAAGAACGGCGAAACTGCCCTTACTTCGGGTACTGAAGTTGCCGAGGGTACCGTACTGACCATCACCGCTACCCCCAACAGTGGCTACGAACTGGTATCGGTAAAGAATAATGGCGAGGTTTATCCCAACTCGACCTATACGGTCAATGCTGCTGCCAACTTCACCGCCGAGTTCAAACAACTGGCCACCACGGGCGACGCCATGTTGATGTCGGCTCCCGGTTACGGAAGCGAAGAGGCTCAACTGCGATTCAGCGATACGGCTCTGGGCTCTCACAATACCGATCAAAATCAAGTATCGAGCGATCAACGGTCGCACAACTACACCTTCTCGGCCTGGGTTTCGCCCATGGGCTACAACGGTGTATTCATGGGTCACGTACAAAACAGCATTACCTGGAAAGTCGAAGGCTCTTACGGTATAGGTGTACAAGACGGTAAACTGGCCGTATGGTATCGTATCTGGGATGGCAACTCGACGGCTTGTGCCGGTGCTACGGCCCCTGCCGTATCGGAAACAACTACGCTCTATCCCGGCGAATTTGCCTTCATTACCTTGGCAACCAGCAACAACGGCAATACATTCACCGTCTACAAAAACGGTGAGGTAGCCCTCACGCAAGAGGTAGGTCAAGGTGGTCTGGCCCTGCTCTACGATGCTTGCGACTTTGCTCTTGGCGACTCGAAATACAACCAGATGGCCTCGAAAGTAGAAGAGGTTCAGCTCTGGAACCGCACGCTTACGCCCGAGGAAATCAAAGCTTCGATGTACGGCTTCAACGAAATCCCCGACGGTCTGGTAGCTTACTATCGCCCCGAATCGGCCACGAGCACTACGGTCGAGAATCTGGCCGGCGATGTCGATGCCTACTATCGTCAGAACGGAACACTCTCGAACAAGAGCTTCCCCATGGCTTCGGCTATCCAAATGACCAACGGTCGTGAAACGGTGAACGTAACCTACAACACCCCGGCCGAAGAGAATGCCGCTTATGAGCTGCAACGCTACAACGTGGCTCTGGCTCAATCGCCTGCTGCCGTGAAAACATACAGCAACCTCTATGCTGTAAACCAAGGCAACACCTACGAAATCAACTCGATTACGGTAAACGGTGAAGCTCTCGCCAACGTAACCGACCCCATTCAAGTAGGAACCGAAGATGTAACTGTCGATGTTACCTTCTCTTTGGCTTCGGCCATCGATGAGGTAGCCGCCGAGACCATCTACTTCAACAGCAACGTGCTCTACATGCCCCAAGGTGCAACAGCCGTAGTTTACAACCTGCTGGGTAGTGCCGTAGCCGAAAGTGCCGAACCGGCCACCGATCTCTCGAACCTGCCCGCCGGTATTTACCTGGCCAAGGTTTCGATAAATGGCAATCACACGATTGTTCGTTTCAAAAAATAATTTACCTTTGCAGTGCGCCCCGTACCCGGCTCTTACGAGTGCGGGGCGTTTTTCAAAAACAGAACGGACTTCATGGAATCGCGGGACTGAGAATCTTCCATTTCACTATCCTCAAAACCATGAGAAACAAGAATACAAGACAATTGAAACTTTCAATGCAAGTAACTATCATACGTCATAGAAAAACCGATACTTTTACTCTTTTGTAGCAATGAAAAACATATTTATCCTGCTTACCTTATTCATCTCGAGCTCCATTTTTTGCAGTCAAGCACAATCTTATACCATATACCCTACCCCGCAAAAGGTCGTAGAAGGTGAAAACTCCATAGAACTCTCCAGCCTCATCAACGTAATTTGCGAAAGCAGCATCGGCGATGTGAGCCGCAACCGCATGGAAGAGGTTCTGGAAAAAGCAGGATACACCATCACTTACGCCGACGAGGCCTCGCAAACCGCAACCAACCTCTACCTCGGTGTGAGCGGCTCCGACGGAGCTGCCGCACAATATGCCTCCGAACATAGCCTGCCTCTCACCGTATTCGATGCGGGCAGCAACAAATTCGACCCCTACCTGTTGCAAATCAACAGCAACTCACCCCATGGCGACATCGTCGTTCTGGGCAATAGCGAAGGTTCGGAATACTACGCCTTCGCCACGCTCGAACAGATATTCGAGCAAGCCGGCGGGAACTCAATCCGTCAAATTACTTTCGAAGACTATTCTCACACACAATATCGCGGTATCGTAGAGGGTTTCTACGGACACCCCTACTCGGTCGAAAACCGCCTCAGCCTCTTTGAATTCTGCAAACGATTCAAACTGAACGTATTTGTATACGGTCCCAAATCAGACCCCTACCACCTGGGCAACTGGCGCGACGACTACCCCACCTCGCTCACCGAGCAACAACGCTTTTTCGGCATGATTACCCAGGACGACCTCCGCACCATCACCCAGGCCGCCAAAGCCTGCCACGTCAATTTCATCTGGGCGGCTCACCCCGGCCTGCAAAACGGCATCAACTTCAACTACAAAGACCAGATGGACCAAGGCATCGATGCCCTGATGACCAAATTTGAGCATCTTTACAACCTCGGCGTACGGGGATTCGGCGTATTCATCGACGACATGAGCTATACCCCCAGCGGCAGCATGCAGGCCTACCTGGCCGACGAGACTCAGAAGCGGTTGCGCGAACGCTTCGTCACCGACGACCCCGACGACGAAATCGCTCCCCTCTTCTTCGTACCTACCGCCTATGCCCTCAACTACGGAGGCTCCTATACCCTCAACGACCTGAAGAGTGTCGACAGCGAGGTGGTCATCGCCTTTACCGGATACGACTGCTTCTCCAACATCCGGGCCTCGGCCATCAACGACATGGCCGGCCGCGTGGGCCGCAACCCCGTGATGTGGTGGAACAACCCTGTGAACGACGACCACGACGAACGCATCTACATGCGCGAGATGACTACCCACTGGACCATCGAGAACTCGGGGGCCATCAATACCCTCAACGGACTTATACTCAACCCCATGAGCCAGGCCCAGGCCTCGAAGGTAGCTCTCTTCGGCGCCGCCGATTACAGCTGGAACCCCAACACCTTCGACGTGCACCAGAACTGGGAAGATGTCTTTGCCCGCATGGCTCGCCCGGGCGATAGTCAAACGGCCGAAGCCCTCAAATGCTTTGCCCGCTTCTCCGACGCCCTGGTCGAGGACGACGAGATGATTGCCCTCTACGACGGTTTCAAATCGCACTTCGGGGGCTCGACCTTCCCGGCCGAAGCTGCCCAACTGCGCACCGAGCTGGGGAACCTCAACCAGGCCTGCAACTACATCGAGACCCTGAAAGACAGCGAATACAACGACTACCGTCTGATCTACGAAGACCTGCGCTGCTGGAATGCCAAGCTCAAAACCTTGAGTGCGATTGCTCTCACCGCCCTCGACATACTCGAAAACGACGGCTCCATGTCGCGGGCCGAAGGGTGGGAGAAATACCTCTCGCTGCAACAGCTCTACAACGGCATGAGCAACGACTCGACCTACCTCATCAGCGCACTCGAAGGGTACGGCACATCGACCTACGAGGTACACTACGAAGTGACCCCGGGCGACAGCTACCTGCGGCCTTTTGTCGAATACCTGGTCGGGAAAGCCGGCAACAACGTGCCGGGAACATGGCCCGAAAAGGATACCATTCAAATCATCTCCAACCTCGAGAGTTGGGAAGGGGTGAACCTCACGACCGAGTCTACCTCGTTCGAGTTGAGCGGACTCGACGCCCTCACCCTCGACCCGAATGAATATATCGGTATCTACTTCGGCAACCTCGAGAAAATCGACGTGGCCGCCACCGAGCTCACGCCCGGCATCGAGGTAGAGGTATCGGTCAACGGCAAACAGTGGAGCGCAGTACAACTGCCCGTCAGCGAACAGACCGTAGCCTACATACGACTCAAGAATACCGGCGACGAGAGCTTGACCGTCGGCTCCGACCGGCTGAGCGGCTCGTGCCTGTTCACCCCGGTAAGCACCACCCCCACGGTATCGACCAACATCCCGCAATACGAATATTACGACCTCGACCGCGTTATCGACGGTAACCCCGACTCCTTCTTCTGGAGCAGCGAAGCCCAGGCCGAAGGGCAATACATCATGCTCACCTACCCCAACTCGCAACCGCAATACGAGATTACGGTCACCTTTACCGCCAACGACCAACCCTCGGGAACGGTCGCCATCGAAATATCGGACGACAATACCCAGTGGACTCCCATAGCCGAATTTACCGCCGAGCAGCTCGACGATACCTACTCGTTCACCTGCAACGCCAACGGAGAGTCGGCCCGCTATGTGCGGTTCGTCATCCGCAGCTACTCCGGCGGCTATTGGCTGCAAGTAGCCGAGTTCAAGAGCGAGATGGCCGCCAAAGAGACCCAAACCGCCGACCAGGACGGCAAGCAGATTGCCACCCTCTCAGACCGCGACCTTACGACCAGCTATCGTCCCACCACAGCCGGATACATCGAGCACCGCTTCATCGAAAACCTCAACATCGAGACAATCGAGATTTTCCACAACACGACGTTCGACAACCGGTATGAGCTCCCCACCATCTACGTCAACAACGGTACCGAATGGATAGAGACGGGGCAACTCAGCTCGCTCTGCACCATCATCGACACCCACGAAATGGAACTGGTTACAGCCATCAAAATCGAGTGGAACGAAGAGAACATTCCCACTCTGTACGAGATACTGCCCTGTGGTACCCCCTATGTAGAGAAGCCCGGCACCGCTACCGCCATCGAGCAACCCGCCAGTGCAGGCACACGCCTCTATACCCGCGACAACCGTCTGCATGTAGAGTCCGATGCTACCATCACCAGCCTTACGCTGTACGACTTGAGCGGCCGTATCGTAGCCCGCTTCGCTCCTCAGGCAAGCACATTCGAGACGATGCTCGACACCACTATGCCCCGGGTACTCATTGCTCGAGTAAGCGACGGCAATCAAAACATCTCGACTTATAAAATAATATGGTAATCCAATCAGTTAATATATAAAGGAGAAAAACAAGAAAGAATATAAACATCTATAAATAAACAACATGAAACAAACAATGCTTTGGCTGGGATTGGGATTGCTCCTCTTTTCGAGCTGTACCAATTCATCGGAAACCCAGTTACAATATTCCGATTTTGTGAATCCGTTCATCGGGACGGGTGGTCACGGACACACGTTTCCCGGTGCAGTGGTTCCTCACGGAATGATACAACCGAGTCCCGATACCCGCATTTACGAGTGGGATGCCTGCTCGGGATACCACTACTCCGACAGCACAATCAACGGTTTTTCCCACACTCACCTGAGCGGTACCGGGTGCGGCGACTACGGCGACATTCTGCTGATGCCGACCGTAGGCAAACAAGACTACCGATACCTGGGTGCCGAGAGTCAGCAAACGGCCTACGCCTCGCCCTTCTCGCACAGCCGCGAAACGGCCACCCCGGGCTACTACTCGGTCATGCTCGACCGCTACCAAGTCAAAGCCGAACTGACGGCCACCGAACGGGCCGCCATGCACCGCTATCACTTCCCCGATAGCCAGCAGGCCGGTTTTATCGTAGACCTCGACTACAGCCTGCAAGGGCAGCAGAATCTCGATATGAAACTCAATACCCTGAGCGATACCGAAATCGTGGGTTGGAAACGCACCAAAGGGTGGGCCGACAACCAGTCGATCGGATTCTACATGAAGTTTTCGAAACCCTTCACCTGCCAGATTGTCGACACGGTAATCGACATCATGCGCAACGGCAAACCGTATAAACTGGAGCAGAAGAAAGCCCTGCTTCAATTTGCCACGACCCAAGACGAAGAGGTGCTCGTGAAGGTAGGTATCTCGGCTGTCGACATCGACGGGGCCCGTCGCAACGTCGAGACCGAAATCCCCCACTGGGACTTCGACAGCATTGCCATACAGGCCAAAGAGAAGTGGAACGACTACCTGGGTACCATCGAGGTCGAGACCGACAACGAGACCCAGAAGCGCATCTTCTATACCGCCCTCTACCACACGGCCATACACCCCAGCCTCTTCTCCGATGCCGACGGTCGCTACCGCGGACTCGACCAGATGATACACCAGACCAAACCGGGGAAAGAAATCTACACCGTATACTCGTTGTGGGATACCTTCAGAGCATTGCACCCCCTGCTCACCGTCACTCAACCCGAGTTGAACGACAAGCTGATCATGTCGCTCATGGAGAAATATCACGAGGGAGGTATCCTGCCCATGTGGGAGCTGGCCGGCAACTACACCGCCACCATGATCGGCTACCACGCCGTACCGGTCATTGTCGATGCCTACATGAAAGGATTCAACAAAATCGACGGCCACGAACTGCTCGAGGCCTGCATCAGAAGCTCGGTATACGACACAACCGGTATCATTGCCCCCAGCCGCATGGTCAACGGCCTGGTACCCATCTCGAAATATTATAAAAACAAAATCGGTTATATCCCTTACGATAAGGAAAACGAATCGGTAGCCAAAGGTCTTGAATATGCCTACAACGACTGGTGCATCTCCCAACTGGCCGAAGCCATAGGCGACACGACCACCTACGAAAAATACAAGGGTCTCAGCCAAGCCTATGCCAACTATTACGATGCCCAGACCAAATTCATGCGGGGCAAAGACCTCGACGGCAAATGGCACTCGCCCTTCCACCCCCGTTCGTCGGACCACCGCAACGACGACTATTGCGAGGGTACCGCCTGGCAGTGGACCTGGTTCGTACCCCACGATATAGACGGCCTCGTAACCCTGATGGGCGGTCAGGAGCAATTCATCGACCGGCTCGACTCGCTCTTCCTGGCCGACTCGAAACTCGAGGGTGACCTCGTGTCGTCCGACATCTCGGGCCTCATCGGCCAGTATGCCCACGGCAACGAACCCAGCCACCACATCGCCCACCTCTACAACTATGTGAACCAGTCGTGGAAGACGCAACAGCTCATCGACACCATCCTCTACAACCAATACTTCGACGACCCCAACGGTCTCTCGGGTAACGAGGATTGCGGACAGATGTCGGCCTGGTACATACTCAACGCCATGGGCTTCTACCAAGTATGCCCCGGCTCGCCCATCTACTCGGTAGGCCGCCCCATCTTCGACAAGGTCACCATCAACCTGTCGAACGGCAAGAAGTTCGAAATCGTAGCCAACAACAACTCGCGTACCAACAAGTACATACAAAGCATACGTCTCGACAACATCCTGCTCGAGTCGCCCTTCTTCATGCACAGCGACATCATGAAGGGCGGACGCATTGTCGTCGACATGGGCAACACCCCGGTAAAGCAATAAATCCTTAAGCAATAATCATCCATAATACACAATCCAGTATGAAAAGATTCAATCGTTATCTCGCACTCGTGGCAGCAGTCCTGGCCTTGATCTCCTGCCAGAGCGAAAAAAACAGTTACGACCTGATTCCCTACCCCAACCACATCGAACAGATACCGGGGCGATTCTCCTTTGACAAAGGGACACAGATATTTGTCTCGCCCAAATGCGGCGACGAGGTAACCGGCGTACTGCAACAATTTGCCGACCAGTTCCAAAAGACCAGCGGCATGGAGTTGAAGTTTGCCGATGAAGAACGCAACAACGCCATCGTGGTGAAGGCAAACCCCGATTTGGCCGACGAAGCTTACCGCCTGAACATCGGTAAGAGCAAAATCGAAATTGCCGCAGCTACCCCCAACGGCGTACGCTTTGCCTTGCAGACCGTCAAACAACTGCTCCCGGCAGCTGTCTACGGCGATACGCTGGCAACAGGTGCCAACTGGTCGGTTCCCTGCGCCGCCATCGACGACGCTCCGCGATTCGGATACCGCGGCCTGCACTTAGACGTAGCCCGCCACTTCTTCTCGACCGACGAGGTGAAACGCATTCTCAACGTCATGGCCGTGCACAAGCTCAACACGTTGCACTGGCACCTCACCGACGACCAGGGCTGGCGCATCGAAATCAAGAAGTACCCCCGTCTGACCGAAGTGGGCAGCATGCGCAGCAAAACGATGATTGCCAAAGAGTGGGACAACTACGACAACACCCCCTATGGCGGATTCTATACGCAAGACGAACTGCGCGACATCGTGAAGTATGCCGCCGACCTGGGTATCACCATCATCCCCGAAATCGACCTGCCCGGCCACATGATGGCCGCCCTGGCCTCCTACCCCGAGTTGGGTTGTACCGGTGGCCCGTATGAGGTTTCGGGACAGTGGGGCATCCGCGACGATGTGCTCTGCGCCGGTAAGGACAAGACTTTCGAATTTATCGACAACGTACTGCTCGAGGTGATGGATATTTTCCCCTCGAAATACATTCATATCGGTGGTGACGAGTGCCCCAAAGTGCGTTGGGAGAAGTGCCCCGCCTGCCAGGCCCGCATCAAGCAACTGGGTCTCAAAGACGATGAGCACGGCACGGCCGAACACTACCTGCAAGGCTACGTAACCGAGCGTGTCGAGAAGTTCCTCAGCGACCACGGCCGTGAGATGATCGGTTGGGACGAGATTATGGAGGGCGGACTCTCGACCCATGCCACCATCATGTCGTGGCGCGGTGTAAGCAACGGCATCGAAGCTGCCAAACAAGGACACGACGTGATTATGACCCCCACCAACCCGCTCTACTTCGACTACTACCAGTCGCGCGACACCCAAAGCGAGCCGCTCGCCATCGGCGGATACAACCCGGTAGACCTGGTCTACAAGTTCAACCCCGTGTCCGAGGAGTTGACCGAAGAGGAGGCCCGGCACATTCTGGGTACACAAGCCAACGTCTGGACCGAATACATGCCCACCAACGAACAGCTCGAATACATGATTCTCCCCCGTCTCGCCGCCTTGAGCGAAGTACAGTGGGACCAACTGGAAAATAAGGACTACGACCGATTCCTCAACCACATCGGCCACATCCTGGAAATCTACAACGCCATGGGACTCAACTACGCCAAACACCTCTTCGAGGTAGAGGGCGAGTACACCGTAAACGACAGCAAAAACTGCATCGAGGCTACGCTGCGCACGCAGGGCGATGCCCCCATCTACTACACCCTCGACGGCTCCGAGCCCACCACGGCCAGCACCCTCTACACGGGCCCGATCGAAATCAGCACAGACAGCGACACCTGCACCTTGAAGGCTATCGTCGTGCGCGATCAGGTGAAGACCCGCACCCTGGTGCGCCCCTTCTCGTTCAACAAAGCGACTGGGCACCTGGCTGAACTCAAAGATGCTCCCAACCCGAAATACACGTTTGGTGGAGCTTCGGTACTGACCGACGGTATCCGCGGCGATTTCAACTACAGCAACAGCTGCTGGCTGGGCTTTATCGACACCCCGCTCGATGCCACCATCGACCTGGGCGACACCCAGTCGGTAAGCAGCGTGCAGATAGGTTCGCTCGTACAATACTCCGAGTATATCTTCCCCCCGACGAAAATCACGGTCTATGCCGCCGACGGCGATAACCCCATGACCGAGATAGGCAAGCTCGACATACCCGTGGCACCCAAACAAGATGCCGACGGTGTGCGCCAATACACCTGCGAATTCCCCTCGGTACCGGCCTCCAAGATACGGGTCGTAGTCGAGACCACCAGCCAGATTCCCGCCTGGCACGGCGCCCATGGCGAAAAGGGCTGGCTCTTTGTCGACGAAATTTCCATCAACTAATCACCCTGTACACACATGACCAAACGCAATCTATTCCATAGCGCACTGTTTGCCCTCCTCCTGCTGGTGGGGGCAAGCAGTTGCAGCCAACAACCCAAAGAGCTCGACATCATCCCCATGCCCCGGTCGGTCGAGTATCACCGGGGAACATTCACCCTCTCGCCCGAGACGAAGTTCTACGCGTCGCTCTCGCCCGAGAGCAAACAGGCCCTGGCCCGCTACCTCGAGGGTACGGCTCTCGGTCAAGTTGCATTTGCCGACGAGGCCACCGGTAACGACGGCATCGAACTGACCCTCTGCGACACGGCCACCGAGCCCGAAGCCGAGGGCTACCGCCTCGAAATCGGCAAGAAGGGGATACACCTCTCGGCCAGTACCGAGACGGGTATCTTCTACGGCATACAGACCCTGCTCCAGCTGCTGAACAACGGCGACGGCAAGAGCCTCCCCGCCGTGACCATAGCCGACTCACCCCGATTCCCCTACCGGGGCATGCACCTCGACGTGTCGCGCCACTTCTACGACAAGGAGTTTGTGAAGAAACAGCTCGACGCCATGGCCTACTTCAAGATGAACCGCCTCCACTGGCACCTCACCGACGGTGCCGGCTGGCGCATAGAAATCAAGAAATACCCCCGCCTCACCTCGTTTGCCGCCTGGCGTCCCTTTGAGAAGCTGAACGACTGGTGGACCGGCGGCCGCACCTTCTGCGACCAGGACGACCCGCGCGCCGTGGGCGGATATTACACGCAAGACGACATCCGCGAGGTGGTAGCCTATGCCGCCGAGCGCCACATCACCGTCATCCCCGAAATCGAGATGCCGGGCCACTCCGAAGAGGTGCTGGCCACCTATCCCGAGCTCTCCTGCTCGGGCAAACCCTATGTCGATGCCGACTACTGCATCGGCAACGAGAAGACTTTCGAGTTCCTCGAGAACGTGCTGCTCGAGGTGATGGACCTCTTCCCCTCGGAGTATATCCACATCGGGGGCGACGAGGCTTCGAAAAACGGCTGGCGCAACTGCCCCCGCTGCAAGAAGCGGATGGCCGACGAGCACCTGGCTTCGGTCGAGGAGCTGCAGAGCTACATGATACACCGCATCGAGCGGTTCCTCAACGACCACGGCCGTAAGCTCATCGGCTGGGACGAGATTATCGAGGGCGGACTCACCCCCACCGCTACCGTCATGTCGTGGCGTGGCGAAGAGGGAGCCATCCATGCCGTCAAGGCCGGCAACGCCGCCATCATGACCCCCGGCAAATATTGCTACCTCGATGCCTATCAGGATGCCCCCAACACCCAACCGCTGGCTATCGGCGGATACCTCACCCTCGAGAAGGCCTATTCGTTCGAGCCTGTCCCCGACTCGCTCTCGACCGAGGAGGCTGCCCTCATCAAGGGCGTGCAAGGCAACGTGTGGACCGAGTACATGCCCACCCCCGAGCACACCGAATACATGATATACCCCCGCATTCTGGCCTTGGCCGAGGTGGGCTGGACACCGGCCGAACTGAAAGACTGGTCCAGCTTCCACACCCGTGCCCTCCACGCTGTGAACCACCTGCGCAGCCGGGGATACAACCCCTTCCCCCTCGACAAGGAGGTGGGCGACAAACCCGAGTCGCTGCAACCCGTAGAGCACCTGGCGCTGCACAAGAGCGTGACCTATGCCACCCCGTACAGCAAGCAATATGCCGCACAGGGCGACCAGACGCTCGTCGATGGCGTACGGGGCGGCTGGATGTACAACGACGACCGTTGGCAGGGATTCCTCAACAGCGACCTCGACGTGACCATCGACCTGGGCAGCGAGACTGCCATTCAGGAGGTGAGTGCCGAATTCCTGCAACTGAAGGGCCCGTATGTATGGCTGCCCAAGCAGGTGACCATCTCGGCCTCGACCGACGGCAAGGAGTATAAGCCTCTGGCAACTGTCGACAACGACATCTCGCCCGACATCGACACCCTCCAGTTCAAGACCTTCGGCTGGCAAGGCAACACACAGGCCCGTTACGTGCGGTATCAGGCACAGTCGAACGGCATTGCCGGCGGCTGGCTCTTCACCGACGAAATCATTATCCGATAAACGACTATACGCAAAAAGCTATCTATAAACAAGAAAAAATGGAGAAGAAAAGCAAAGGAAAATCGACCAATCCCATCGCATGGGTTCCCACAGTCTATTTCGCCATGGGACTGCCGTTCATCGCGGTCAATCTCGTATCGACGTTCATGTTCAAAGACTTAGGAATATCCGATACACAAATCGCGTTCTGGACCTCAATCATCATGTTGCCGTGGACTTTGAAGTTTCTTTGGAGCCCGTTTCTGGAGATGTACCGCACCAAGAAGTTCTTCGTCGTGGTCACCCAGTTGCTGAGTGGACTCCTCTTCGGCGTGGTAGCCTTCTCGCTGAAGTTCGATTATTTCTTTGCCATCAGCATCTCGACGATGGCCGTCATCGCCCTGAGCGGTGCCACGCACGACATCGCCTGCGACGGCGTGTACATGGCCGAGCTCTCGCCCGAAGACCAGGCCAAATACATCGGGGTGCAGGGTGCCTTCTACAACATTGCCAAGCTGGTGGCCAACGGCGGACTGGTAGCCGTGGCCGGCATGCTGGCCGAGCACTTCGGGGCTGTCGAAGGAGCTTCGATACAGGAAAACATGCCTGCCTATAAGGAGGCGTGGATGATTATCTTCATCATCATCTCGGCGCTGCTGCTGGTGCTGGGCCTCTACCACTCGCGCATGTTGCCCTGCACGCAGGTGCCCTCGCAATCGAAACGCTCGAGCGCCGAGGTTCTGCACGAGCTGTGGGAGGTCATCAAAAACTTCTTCACCAAGAAACACATCATCTACTACATCTGCTTCATCATCCTCTACCGCTTTGCCGAAGGCTTCATCATGAAGATAGCCCCGCTCTTCCTGCGCTCGTCGCGCGACATCGGCGGACTGGGACTTACGCTCACCCAAATCGGTACGCTCAACGGCGTGTTCGGGTCGGCCGCCTTCGTGCTGGGCTCGCTGCTGGCCGGTATCTACGTGTCGCGCCGGGGGTTGAAAAAGACGCTCTTCACACTCTGCTGCGTCTTCAACTTCCCCTTTGTAGCCTACACGCTGCTGGCGGTGTTCCAGCCCGAGAACCTCTACGTGATCGGCGCCGGCATCATCACCGAGTACTTCGGCTACGGCTTCGGTTTCGTGGGTCTCACCCTCTTTATGATGCAGCAGATTGCTCCGGGCAAACACCAGATGTCGCACTACGCCTTTGCCTCGGGCATCATGAATCTGGGCGTGATGCTGCCGGGTATGATGAGTGGTTTCTTCAGCGACTGGCTGGGCTACGAGAAGTTCTTCATCTACGTCCTGCTGGCCACCATCCCGTCGTTGCTGATCACCTATTTCATCCCCTTTACCTACGACGATTCGAAAAAACAACAGGAGAAATAACACCGCCTCATGGCCGTGTCAAATAAAATGCCGATATTTATCGGGCAAAGAATTTTATAATAAAACACCAATCCAAAAAACAAACAAAGAGAAATATGGACAAGAAAATGGCTATGCCTTGGGAAGACCGTCCGGCAGGATGCTCGGAGGTTATGTGGCGTTATTCGCAAAATCCGGTAATCGATCGTTACCATATCCCCACCTCGAACAGTATTTTCAACAGTGCCGTAGTGCCTTTCGGCGACGGCTTTGCCGGGGTATTCCGCTGCGACAACCGGGCCGTACAGATGAACATCTTCGCCGGATTCAGCAAAGACGGTATCCACTGGGACATCGAGCACGAGCCCATCCAATTCAAACCGGGCAACACCGATATGATTGAGTCGGAATACAAATACGACCCGCGCGTGACCTGGATCGAAGACCGTTACTGGATTACCTGGTGCAACGGCTACTACGGCCCCACCATCGGCGTAGGCTACACCTTCGACTTCAAGGAGTTCTTCCAGTGCGAAAACGCCCTGCTGCCCTTCAACCGCAACGGCGTGCTCTTCCCCCAGAAGATCAACGGCAAGTATGCCCTGCTGAGCCGCCCCAGCGACAGCGGCCACACCCCCTTCGGCGATATCTACATCAGCTATAGCCCCGACATGAAATTCTGGGGCGAACACCGTCACGTGCTCTCGCCCACTCCCTTCCCCGAGAGCGCCTGGCAATGCACCAAGGTAGGTGCCGGCCCCATCCCCATCCTCACCGACGAGGGGTGGTTGCTCTTCTACCACGGTGTCATCACCACCTGCAACGGATTCCGCTACTCGATGGGTGCCGCCATCCTCGACAAGGACGACCCCTCGAAACTGCTCTACCGCACGCGTCCCTACCTGCTCGCCCCCGCCGCTCCCTACGAGCTGCAAGGCGATGTGCCCAACGTCGTATTCCCCTGCGCAGCCCTCACCGACGGCGACCGCGTAGCCGTGTACTACGGTGCGGCCGATACGGTGGTAGGTCTGGCCTTCGGATACATTTCGGAAATCCTCGAGTTTACCAAAAACAACTCTGTATTATGAACATACGCAACCTCATCATTGCGGGTATCTTAACGGCAGTCTCGTCCGTCCCGGCAGGGGCAGGCGAGCCTGTCGCTTATATAAACCCCTTTATCGGTACCACCAACTTCGGTACCACCAACCCCGGGGCCCTCTGTCCCAACGGGCTGATGTCGGTCACCCCCTTCAACGTCATGGGTTCCGACCTCAACGTCTACGACAAGGATGCCCGCTGGTGGTCTACCCCCTACGAGTATCACAACCGCTTCTTCACCGGATTCTCGCACGTGAACCTCAGCGGTGTGGGCTGCCCCGACCTGGGCTCCCTGCTGCTCATGCCCACCAGCGGCGAGCTGTGTGTCGACTACAAGCAGTACGGTAGTGAATACACCCAGGAGGAGGCGCACCCCGGCTACTATGCCAACCGCCTCACCCGCTACGGCATCGACACCGAGGTGAGCGCCACGATGCGCAGCTCGATTGCCCGCTTCACCTACCCCGGCGGCGAGAGCCACGTGCTCCTGAACCTGGGCGAAGGGCTCACCAACGAGAGCGGCGCCACCGTGCGCAAGGTGAGCGACACCGAGTACGAAGGCTGCAAGCTGCTGGGCGGCTTCTGCTACTACAACCGCCAGGGAGTATTCCCCATCTACTTCGTGATTCGGGTCGACAAGAAGCCCCTGCAGTCGGGCTACTGGAAGAAACAGCGCCCCATGACCGGCGTAGAGGCCGAGTGGGACCCCGATAACGGCAAATACAAAATCTACTCGCGCTACACCAAGGAGATGTCGGGCGACGACATTGGTCTATTCTTCACCTACAACACCCAGCCGGGCGAGCAGATACAGGTGCAGATAGGCGTATCGTTCGTGAGCACGGCCAACGCCCGCGAGAACCTCGACCGGGAACAACAGGGATTCCGGTTCGACCAGGTGGCCCACGACGCCCGCCGGCAGTGGAACGACATACTCTCGAGCGTCGAGGTCGAGGGGGGCACCGACGAACAGAAGACCATCTTCTACACCGCCCTCTATCACATGCACATCCACCCCAACATCCTGCAGGATGTCAACGGGCAATACCCCGCCATGGAGAGCCAGCAGATACTCACCACCCCGCACAACCGCTACACGGTATTCTCGCTGTGGGATACCTTCCGCAACGTGCACCCCTTCTTCACCCTCGTCTATCCGCAGATGCAGCTCGATATGGCACAGACCCTCATCGACATGTACAACGAGTGCGGCTGGCTGCCCCGCTGGGAGCTCTACGGCAACGAGACCCTCACCATGTCGGGCGACCCGGCCACCATCATGCTGGCCGATACCTGGCTGCGCGGCCTGAAGGGATTCGACGCCGAAACGGCCTACCGGGCCATGGTGAAATCGGCCACCGCCCCGAGCAGCGAGAATATCCTGCGCACCGACAACGACGACTACCTGGCCCTGGGCTATGTGCCCCTGCGCGAACAGTTCGACAACTCGGTATCGCACGCCCTCGAATACTATCTGGCCGACTTTGCCCTATCTCGCTTTGCCGCCGACCTGGGCCACAAGGAGGATGCCAAGCTCTTTGCCGACCGCTCGCTGGGCTACAAACGCTACTACTGCAAAGAGTACGGCACGCTGCGACCCATACTGCCCGACGGCAAGTTCTACACCCCCTTCGACCCCATGCAGGGCATCAACTTCGAGCCCTCGCCCGGGTTCCACGAGGGTAACGCCTGGAACTACACCTTCTACATCCCGCACGACATCGACGGACTCAAGCGCCTCATGGGGGGCGACAAGAAGTTTGCCGCCAAGCTGCGCAAGGTATTCGACGAGAACCTCTACGACCCCGCCAACGAGCCCGACATCACCTACCCCTACCTCTTTGCACAGGTCAAGGGTCAGGAGTGGCGCACCGACTCGCTGGTGAACGTGCTCTTGAAAAAGCACTTCAAGAACCAGCCCGACGGTATCCCCGGCAACGACGACACCGGTACCATGTCGGCCTGGGCCGTATTCAGCATGATGGGCCTCTACCCCGACTGTCCGGGCATCCCCCGCTACACCCTCACGGCCCCCACGTTCGACCGCATCACCCTGCACCTCGACCCGCGCTACTACAAGCACGACACGCTGGTCATCGAGTGTGAGCGCCCCTCGGCCGAGGCCATCTACGTAGACCACATCGAGGTCAACGGCAAGCGACTCAAAAGCCGCTTTATCTCTCACGACGATTTGGTCAATGCCGGCACCCTCCGGTTCGTCCTCACCGAGAAGAAGAAATAACGCAATCAATCTTTCTTCATAAAACGAAACGGGACCGTCTCCTCACTGGAGCCGGCCCCGTTTTTATTTCAGGTAATATCTACTACTGTGGGAGCGGTTACCCTACTCTATCTTACTCCCACTCGATGGTCGAAGGCGGTTTGGAGCTGATGTCGTAGACTACGCGGTTCACGCCACGCACCTTGTTGATAATGTCGTTCGACACCTTGGCCAGGAACTCGTAGGGCAGACGGGCCCAGTCGGCCGTCATGCCGTCGGTCGAGAGCACGGCACGCAGGGCCACGGCACGCTCGTAGGTGCGCTCGTCGCCCATCACGCCTACCGACTGTACCGGCAGCAGCACCACGCCGGCCTGCCATACCTTGTCGTAGAGGTCGTTGTCGATGAGCCCCTGGATGAAGATGTGGTCGGCATCTTGCAGAATGCGCACCTTCTCGGGGGTGATGTCGCCCAGGATGCGCACACCCAGACCGGGACCAGGGAAGGGGTGACGCCCGATGAGCTTGTTGCTGATGCCCAGCTCGCGGCCCACGCGACGAACTTCGTCCTTGAAGAGCAGGCGCAGGGGCTCTACCAGCTTCAGGTTCATCTTCTCGGGCAGACCGCCCACGTTGTGGTGCGACTTGATGGTCATGCCGGTAATCGAGAGCGACTCGATCACGTCGGGGTAGATGGTACCTTGAGCCAGCCACTTGATGTCGGTGAGCTTGCGAGCCTCGCGGTCAAAGATGTCGATGAAGCCCTTGCCGATAATCTTGCGCTTCTTCTCGGGGTCGGTTACCCCTTTGAGCTGTTCGTAGAAATACTCCTTGGCATCGATGCCCAGCACGTTGAGCCCCATATCCTTGTAGTTGGCGAGCACGCTTTCGAACTCATTCTTGCGCAGCAGACCGTTGTCGACAAAGATACAGGTGAGGCGGCTGCCGATAGCCTTGTTGAGCAGTACGGCGGCTACGGTCGAATCGACACCGCCCGAGAGGGCCAGCACCACCTTGTCGTTGCCCAGCTTCTCTTGCAACTGGGCCACCGTGTGTTCGATGAACGAGGCGGGAGTCCAGTCCATGTTGCAGTGGCAGATGTCGCGCACGAAGTTGGTGAGCAACAGGGTACCGTCTTCGCTGTGGTATACCTCGGGGTGGAACTGTACGCCCCAGGTCTGCTCGCCCTCGATGTGGAAGGCGGCGGTCTTCACCTCGTGGGTGCTGGCCACGAGTTTGAACGACGGGGGGATGACCGTGATGGAGTCGCCGTGCGACATCCACACCGTAGAGTTCTCGCGCATGCCGTGCATGAGGGGGTCGCTGTCGTCGTGCCAGGCCAGATTGGCGCGCCCGTATTCGCGGGTATCGGCCGACTCGACCTTACCGCCCGAGGTGTGGGCCAGGAACTGCGCTCCGTAGCAGACGCCGAGCACGGGATAGACACCGCGGATACGGCTCAAATCCACAAAGAGTGCCTGAGGGTCGTTCACCGAATAGGGACTTCCCGAGAGAATCACACCCTTGATGCCCTCGTCGCCAAAGGGGAACTTGTTGTAGGGCAAGATTTCGCAGTAGGTATTCAGCTCCCGCAAGCGGCGGGCGATAAGCTGAGTGTACTGGGATCCGAAATCGAGAATAATAATCTTTTCCTGCATAATCGTAGGTCTTTATGTGTGTTGTATATGGTTGTTCATAATCTTTTCGCGTGTCAGTTGCTTGATGTTGTCGGGCTCGCCGGCCAGCCAGATGACGTCGTGAGCCTCGAAACGGATTTGACCGTCGGGCTGGTGGAAGGTACCGTCGGCCCGCTCGATGCCCACAATGAGGCAGTTGTTCTGGTTGCGGATGTTGAGCGACGAACTGGTCTGCCCGATCAGGGGCGAATCGTCGGGCACCACCACATGGGTGAAGGTCACCTCCTTGGCTTCGCTTTCGTCGTCGGTCGAGGCACTGCCCTCGACTACGGCGAGCAACGACTGTATCTGGTCGTCGGTACCGATTACCCCGATGGTGTCGCCGGGGAAGATGCGGGTCTCGCCCTTGGGTATGTTGATGCGTTTCGTTCCGCGCTGGATACTCACCACGTTCACGCCATACTCCTTGCGCAGGTTCGAGTCCATGAGCCGACGACCGGCAAAGGGACAATCGGCATTCACGTCCATATAGGCCAGGTGCATGTCGCTCACCAGGCTGGTATTGCGGCCGGTCTTGCGCAACTCGCGCTCGTTGAGGTTGTCCATAAAGATGGTCTCGATGCGCATGAACTGCTTCTGGATACGCTTCGACAGCAAGATGAGCACCACGATAAAGATACCCAACCCCAACAGTACCCCGGTGCGTTGCGAGTGTACGCTCGAGAGGTAATAGATGACGAAGAAGAGAGCCAGCAGGATGCGGAAGACAATCATCAGCGTGAGCGGTACCCGGTTGGCCCGCCCCTCGCCCAGTTTTCGGATAAGGCTCATGTTTACCTCTTTCACCATGAGAGCCCACAGGAAGGGCGACATCGCAACCAGTGTCACCACAGCGGCAATAGCCCGTCCCCAGTCGGGCAGAATATCGAGCATGAGAGGCATGAACCACGATTTCGAAATAAGTATAATAGCCACAATGATGGCCGAATAGAGCACTACCCGCCACAGGTATTGGGCAAGCGCCTCTTTCCACACCGCCTTGTGGGGCTTGATTTCGGTTCGGCTCTGACTGTACCGATCGATGGCCGTAAGCCATTTTTCGGGCAGATGACGCTCTACCCACCCATAGGCCGGGTCGGCCAAGCGTATGCAGTAGGGGGTGAGGAAGGTGGTGATGACCGAGACGGCTACCACAATGGGGTAAAGAAACTTGTCAATCACATTCAACGACATACCCAACGAGGCGATGATAAAGGCAAACTCGCCGATTTGCGAGAAGCTGAAACCCGACTGCATCGCGATTTTGAGCGACTGGCCCGAGGCCAGCATACCCACCGTGCCGAAGAATACCTGCCCCACGATAACCACCAGCGACAGCAGGCAGATGGGCAGGGCATATTGGCTCAAGGCATCGGGACTCACAAGCATGCCCACCGACACGAAAAAGATGGCGCCGAAGAGGTCTTTGACCGGGCCCACCACCTTGCCGATGCGTTCGGCTTCGTTGGTCCCCGCCAGAATCGAGCCCATGACGAAGGCACCCAGTGCCGACGAAAAGCCTACGTAAGTGGCCAGTACCACCATACCCAGACAGAGGCCCATCGAAACAATCAGCAGGGTCTCGTCGTTCAGGAACCGGCAAGCCTTCTTCAGAAAGAGCGGCAACACGGCTATTCCCACGACAAACCAGATGATGAGGAAGAATACCAGCTTGGCAATGCTCTCGATCAGTTCGGCACCCTCAAAAGAGTTTTTCACCGCAATCGACGAGAGAATCACCATCATCACCACGGCAAACAAGTCCTCGACGATGAGCACACCGAATACCAAATTGGCAAAGGCTTTCTTCCGAAGGTTCAAATCGGTGAAAGCCTTGATGATAATCGTCGTGGACGACATGGAGAGCATGGCGCCCAGAAATACACTGTCGAGATAGGTAAAGTGCAGCAACCGCCCGGCGCCGTAGCCCACGAGCATCATGCCCGCCACCACGACCAACGCCGTAATCACGGCCGACGAACCCACCTGGAACAACTTCTTGAAACTAAACTCCAACCCCAGCGAAAACAAGAGTACGATAATACCCAGTTCGGCCCACAGGTTGATGTCGGCCTCATCGACAATCGTCGGGAAAAATCCGAAATTGGGCCCCACCAGAAAACCGGCCACGATGTAACCCAGGACAACGGGCTGTTTCAGTTTCTTGAACAGTAAGGTCACTACCCCGGCTACAATCAAGATAAGCGCCAAATCGGTGATGAGTGAATCCAAACCTCCCATAATCAAATTTCGTTTTGCAGAGAAATATATTCAGTTCGATAGAGAGCGCGCATGCGGGCAAAGAGCGTGATAAAGTCGGTTGTCGAGCGGGCCAGCACGACAAACTTCAGGTCGGTCTTCTGCCCCCCGTAGTCATACTCGACCAGCACGTTGTGCAGCGCCACATTATATTGCTCCAACAACTGTTTATAGCGTTCCAGATCTTCCACAATCTCGCCAGCACGCAGGTGGATGATGCGCCCCTCCCAATCGAGTTTGGCGTGCCGCTCGTACTGCTCGAGGCTCACCAGCGTAAACAGGATAAGCACCGTAGAGATGACGGCAACCCAGTAGAGCCCTACCCCCACGGCCAGACCCAGAGCGGCCACCATCCAGATGCCCGCGGCGGTAGTCAATCCCCGCACCGAACCCTTGGTCTGGATTATGGCACCGGCACCCAGGAAACCCACACCCGTAATCACCTGCGCAGCCACCCGGCCGGGGTCGCCGTTTTTCAAACCCAAATAGACTTGTGGAATATAAATCGACACAATCATCGCCAGCGTCGCCCCCATCGAAATCAGGGCAAAGGTGCGGGCTCCGGCCACCTGGCCCTTGCGCTTCCGCTCAAAACCGACGATACCACCCAGCAACAGACTCAGCGCCAGCTTGAATACGGCCGAGGTGGCTGTCACCTCTGTGTCTGAAATCGTTGCCAGAAAATCTTCGAAGATATTCATATCTTACTTTTTAACTGTACAAAGATAGAAAAAGGTGAGAGCAGAGGCAAGTAGAAGAGCAAGTTTTCAACCATTTTTTCAATACCTTATAAAGAGTTTCATTCTACCCCCAAAAAGTCGCTACCCCTAAAAACAAAAGAGGCGACAACCCCGCGGGTCATCGCCTCTCGTTTATCTCGATATATGTCGTTTACTGTACACCCGAAGTGGTTACTTCCGACGAAATCTTCTTTACCAAACCTTGCAGTACGGCACCGGGACCTACCTCGATGAAGGTATCGGCACCGGCAGCAATCATGTTTTGAACCGATTGCGTCCAACGTACGGGAGCGGTCAACTGAGCGATCAGGTTCTTCTTGATCTCATCGGGGTCGGTCTGCGGTTGAGCGTTCACGTTTTGATAAACGGGGCACTTGGGCGTGTGGAAGTTGGTGTGAGCGATAGCGTCGGCCAATTCGGCACGAGCGGGCTCCATCAGCGGCGAGTGGAAGGCACCACCCACTTTCAGCGGGAGGGCACGTTTGGCGCCGGCGGCTTTCATCAGTTCGCAAGCCTTGTTGATGCCTTCAATGCTACCCGAAATCACAATCTGTCCCGGGCAGTTGTAGTTGGCGGCTACACAAACTTCGCCTTCGGCGGCTACCGATGCGCAGATTTCTTCTACTTTCGCATCCGGCAGGGCAATGATGGCTGCCATGGTAGAGGGATGAGCTTCGCAAGCCTTCTGCATGGCCTGAGCACGAGCCGAAACCAGACGTACACCGTCTTCAAACGAGAGAGCACCGGCAGCTACCAGAGCCGAGAACTCACCCAGCGAGTGACCGGCAACCATGTCGGGGTCGAAGGCGTCGCCCATCGTCTTGGCCAGAATGACCGAGTGCAGGAAGATGGCCGGCTGAGTAACCTTGGTTTGACGCAGGTCCTCGTCGGTACCGTTAAACATCAGGTCGGTGATATTGAATCCCAATATCTCGTTGGCCTTATCGAACATCTCTTTGGCTACGGGGTTGTTCTCGTAGAGGTCTTTACCCATGCCTACGAATTGGGCCCCTTGTCCGGGAAATACAAATGCTTTCATTTCTATTGTTTTTAATTACGGAAATTTTTCCTTATTCCAAAATTGCTGCAAAGTTAATCATTTTATCAGTAACAGCAAACTTTTACAAATCAATATCTTTTTTAACCGGGAGAATAATCGTAAACAGACATCCTCCCCACCTCCATGCAAAAGAATTACGTCGCGCCTAACCCCGACAACAGCCATGTGCCGGGAGACAGATTGTACCACCAACGAAATCTACCTCTGCAACCGAACCTATTCGTGAGCCGATGTGTTAATCAATTTTGATATGGATTTGTTGTATTATACAAATATTCTTTCTTATTTTGTTCCGTAAACACTAAACTGGTATACAAAAATGAATACACTCTCTGCAATATTGCTGCTTTTTGGTAACTTGGGAACGACCGAAATAATTATAATCCTGATTATATTTTTGCTTTTATTCGGCGGTAAAAAGATTCCCGAACTGATGCACGGTCTGGGCAAAGGCGTGCGCAGTTTCAAAAAGGGCATGAACGAACTCGAAGACGAAATAAACTCCACTCCCGCCCCCGACAGCAAAGAGAAGACCAAAGAACTGCCCAAGGAGGGAAACAAATAAATACGACGGCTTTGCTACTACCCGTCGGGCACATCGGTAAAAATCGAACTTTGTCGCCGTGCGGTTCTCACACTGCAGGCCGAACTGTTGTATTTGTATGAGCAACGAACTGAAAGAGATGAGTTTTTGGGAACACGTTGAAGACCTGCGTAAGGTTATCTTGCGTTCGGTCGGAGCTATCGTCGTGTTGGCTGTCGTCTTTTTCACCCTCATGCCCTATATCTTCGACAGCATTATTCTGGCTCCCTGCCACTCCGACTTCATTCTGTACCGATGGCTCTGCGCACTCAACCAGCACATGGCTATTTTGCCCGACTTTTGCAACGACCAGTTCGAGGTCAAACTCATCAACATACAACTGGCCTCGCAGTTCTTTATTCACATGAGCACCTCCATGTGGCTTGCCCTGCTGGTGGCTTTTCCTTACATCATCTATGAACTGTGGACTTTCATCAGTCCCGGACTCTATGCGGGCGAGAAACGTCACGCCCGGGGTGCCTTCCTGGCCGGGAACATCATGTTTTTCATCGGTATTGCCGTCGGCTATTTTCTGGTATTCCCCCTCACCCTGCGGTTCCTGGCCGAGTATCAGGTGAGCGAAATGGTACCCAACCAGATTTCGCTCGACTCTTACATGAACAACTTCCTTACGCTCAACTTCGTCATGGGGTTGGTCTTCGAGTTGCCGCTCCTCTGCTGGCTGCTCTCGAACATGGGACTCATCTCGCGGCAATTCTTCAAGACTTACCGCCGCCACGCCATCGTCATTCTGCTCATTCTGGCCGCCTTTATCACCCCCTCGAGCGATCCCTTCACCCTTTCGGTCGTATTCATCCCGCTCTATGCTCTCTACGAAATCAGTGCCTGGGTGGTGAAACCCACCCCCAAAGAGGAGGAAGAGGAGGATGACAACGAGAACTCTCCCGCTTAAAACCAATCTCTGAAAGCTGGCACACGGGCCTTGCTGATGATGACCTTCTCGGTCGTAGGGGGTGTGAGTTGCAGCACCATGCGCCCGCCAAACCAGAGGCTCACGCCGGTAACAGCCTTGTGGGCAATGATGTATTGCCGGTTGGCCCTGAAAAAGTGGCGGGGGTTGAGCTGTTCGGCCAACTCGTCGAGAGTTTGCTGAAAGTCGAATGTCTCGCCCGACTGCATCACGGCCTTGACCGAACCGCCATCGATATAGAAATAGCTGATTTGCTCCACACTCACGGGCACGAAGCGGTCGCCCTTGACGGGGACCAGGAAGTGGGTTTTGTAACTCTCCTCCCGCTTCAAGGCCCGCATCACCGCCTGCAGGTCGGCAGCCGGTTGCGGGGTGCCGCCCAGCATCTTCAGTTTGTCGATGGCCTTCTGCAGGTCGCCGCTGCCGATGGGTTTCAACAAATAGGCGATGCTGTTCACCCGGAAAGCCTGCAAGGCATACTCGTCGTAGGCGGTGGTAAAGATGATGGGACAGGTGATGTCGATATGCTCGAAGATGCCGAAGGCCGACCCGTCGGCCAGGTGTATATCCATGAATACCAGCTCGGGCATGGGATGAGCGGCAAACCACTCCAGCGCACCGGTCACACTGTCGGTCTCGCCTACGATGTCAAACTCGGCATCGACCTCTTTCATGGCCGCCTTCAGGTTGCGCAGGGCCGCTTTTTCGTCTTCTATAATCAAGGTCTTCATATCAACGGCAAAGTTACTTTAAAGTTTTTCTCGCTCTCCTCGATGGTGATGTCGCGCCCGAAAAGCAAGCGGTAGCGCTTGGAGAGGTTGGCCAGCCCGATGCAGGTACTGCTGCTGTCGGTCAGTTTGGGTTGCAGGCGGTTGCTCACACACAGTCCGTCGCCCTCGGCACCGATGCGTATGGTGAGCGGGTTGCGGTTGCTGATTTCGTTGTGTTTCACCGCATTTTCGACCAGCATCTGCACCGCCATCAGCGGCACTTGACGCTGCATCAAGACTTGCGGAATGTCGATGTCGAAGTGCAGGTTATCCTCATAGCGCATCTGCAGCAGATAGATGTACGACTGCACGAAGTCCATCTCCTCCCGCAGGGTGACGGTGTGCGTCTGGTTGTCGTGCAGCGTGTAGCGCATCACTCGCGAGAGCTCCTGCAGATAGTTCTGCGCCTTGTCGGGCGACTCCCGGATGAGCGAATAGAGCGTGTTGAGCGAGTTGAAGAGCATGTGCGGGTTGAGCTGGCTCTTCAAGGCCTCGTACTGGTTGACGAGATTTTCGGTGCGCAACTGTTCGTTCTCGAGCAACATGCGCTGGCTGCGTCGACTCTGGTGGTCCAAATAACTGGTGCCCGTAACGATACAGGCAATGAGTATGTCGCGCAACGGATGCAGGTAGTGATGCAACATGGCCGTGATGGCCGGGACTCCGAAATGTTCATGGGCATAAACAAAACCTTTGCCCAACAGATTACAGGCTACCAGCGTAACGACAAAGGTCACCGCCACCCGCCGCCAGCTCAACTCGGCCGCCGGCTTGTTGAGCCTCATCATCCCGATATTCAGGAAGAACAGCAGCACGGTAGAGAGATAGGTAAACAGTATCTCGTAACTGACGTTGGCCCAATGCACATCGGGGAAGAGGCGGCTGCCCGCCTCGGGCTCGGAGAGCGCAATCAGCTCGGGCAGGTGCATGAGGAATGCCACCAGAATGGAGATGGCATTCATCATCAGGAGGAATCGCTTATGGATGTGAAACAACTTCATGCCCCAAAGTTATCATTTTTTATCCGTAATCGTGGCAGCCACATACATTCCCGGTCTGAAATTGGAGTAGGGTTGCAGAATGCGGGCATAGACCTTGATGGAACGGTTGACGTTGTCGACCATCTGGTCTACCGAAACAAGCTCGGCCGAGAAGGTGGTATCGGGCATGCCGTTGACCTTGAAGGTGAAGCGGGTACCCGGCTGCAGTTTGTTCAGGTCTTTTTCGTAGGCCGTCAGCTGCAACATGGGGTTGTTCTTGTCGATGACGTCGCAAACAGGCTCACCTGCAGCAAAATACTTGCCGGCGTTGATGTCCATGTTGGTCACATAGCCGTTGCGCGGAGAGCGTACCTCCAGATAGGTGCGTATGCCTTTCCGGTTCAGCGACGCCGTGTCGGTACCCAGCAGGGCAAGTTGTGCGGCAGCCGCCTCCATGCGGCTCTTCATCGACAGGTAGTCGGCCTTGCTCTGTTGCAGACGCTTGAGCGAAGCCGATTCGCCCGATACCAGACGTTGCTGACGCTCATACTCCTTCTTGAGATATTCGGCCTGAGCAGCGGCATCGAGATAGGATTGCTGGAGCTCGATATAGGCCGGATTGGCCAGCGTAAGAATCACCTCGCCCTTGCTCACATACTTGCCGGGCAAGACCCGAATATCCTGCACCGAACCGCCCATGCTCAGCGTGACGGTGACGTGATTTTGCGGCGGCATCACGATAATGCCGTTGAACGACGGCGGATTGGAGACGTTGGTGGCCCCGCTCACGCCATCGACCTTAGGGATCTGGGCACTGTCGCCCGAGGCTTGTGCCACGGTGTCGGCCGGAGCAGCCGACCCGGCCGACGGAGTCGACGAATTTGAACACGATACGGCCAGCAAGGCAAGGGCCACGTAAATCATTCGTTGTTTCATCAGGTTCATTCTGTTATTCATTGTTCTTTGAGTTTTTGAGGTTGGGTAATTAAAGGGGGTGAACCGGCGGCTCACTCGGTATAGAGTTCGAGCTCGAGCACGGTGATATTGTAGGCATATACCGTTTCGATGTAGCCCCGGCGTATTTCGCGGGCGGCATTCAAGCTCTGGATAAATTCGCTAATGTCGGTTTCGTTCTCCTGGAATTTCTTGACGGCACTGTTTTGCAGGGCCTCGGCCTCCTTGACGGCAGCCTGCTGGTAGTAGAGCAGACGCTCGCGCTGGCGCACCAACTGGTTCTGCAGTTCGCTCACCCGGTTGGAGAGCTGGCGGCGATTGTCCTCGGCCTGCCAGTTGGCAATCTGCAGGTTGATGCGGGCCTGCTTGGCCCGGCTTTGCTGCGGAAAGAAGAGTATGGGGAACGATACGCCCACCATCCACGAGTTCAGGCCCGAGAGGGGGGCTATCTTCTGGCGCACATAACCAACCGAAATTTCGGGGAAGAAGCGGCTGCGCTCGATTTTCAGCATGTCCCGCTTCTCCTGTACCTGGGCACTGAAGTAGTCGAGATGACGCGACGAGAGCGACAGGCCGTCGGTCTGTATCTGCATCACGGCCAGCGAGGTATCGGCCGGCAACAGGGCCTCGTCGCTGTAACAGGTCCAGGCAAACCGGCGCTCGGCCAGGTTCAACTCTTCCGAAGCCTCCATCCAACGGGTGTGCAGGTCGGTGGCCAGGGCCGTAATCATGTTGCGCTCGGCCAGGTCGATGTCGCCCTGCTGGTAGCGTTGCTCGCCGCTGTTCCGCAACTGCTCGGCCAGCTCCTTCTGCCCCCGATAGAGGGCGTCGACGTGGTAGGCATACTGGTAGTAGGCCCATGCCCGTTTCACCTCGGCCGTAATCTCTTTCTTCACCATGTCGCGGTAGCTCTCGCCCTTGCTTATCTGCGTATTGGCCAGGGCGTTTTTGTAGAAGGGGGTGAGCAGCGAGCCGAGCGACTGCTCGATCGACAGCTCGTTGTCCTTGCTGCTCTCGCCGTTCAGTTGCCCCCAGGAGTAGCTGAACGAGGTGCTGCCACCGTCCCAGGCTTCGCCCTTTGTGACGCGGGCCAGGGAGATTTCCGACTCGGCCATCTTCAACCGCGGGTTGTTGCTCTGGGCCATCTCGATGGCCTGCTCCATCGTCACGGTCTGCTGGGCCTGTGCGGCAGGCACGAAGGCTATCAGCAAAGCCAGACCCAAAGCAGCCTTACGGAGAGAGCGGCGACTCTTCCGGCGCAGCCGTTTGGCGGCCAGGATGCTCACGATACGGTAAAATGCGGGGATAATGATGAGCGTCAGGGCGGTCGAAACAATCAAGCCACCAATCACTACCGTGGCCAACGGGCGCTGTACCTCGGCACCGGCCGACTTGGCTATGGCCATCGGCACGAAGCCCAGCGAAGCTACCAGACCGGTAAGGAATACCGGGCGCAACAGGTGCGGGCAGCCCTCGGCAATGATGCGGCTGGTCGTCAAGGGATACCGGGTACGCTTGCGTATGTCGTTGAAGTGGTTAATCATGAGGATACCGTTCAGCACCGCCACACCGAAGAGGGCAATGAACCCGACACCGGCCGAGATGCTGAAGGGGAGGCCGCGCAGCCACAGGGCCACGATACCGCCGATGAGCGAGAGGGGCACGGTAGAGAATACGACCAGCGAATAGGTGATGCTGTGGAAGGCAAAGAAGAGCAACAGCAAGATGAGCATCAGGGCGATGGGGATAACCACCGTGAGGGTGCTGATGGCATTTTGCAGGTTCTCGAACTGGCCGCCATACTCGAAGTAGTAGCCGGGCTTGAGTTTCACGTTCTTGTCGAGCGACTCTCTGATCTGGTTCACCACCTGCTGAATATCGGCATCGCGCACATTCACACCGATAACCACGCGTCGCTTGGTGGCGTCGCGGTTGATTTGCAGGGGGCCGTTTTCCAGCTCGATGCTGGCCACCTCGCTGACGGGGAGCTGTATGTTGTCTTTCGTGCGGACAAAGAGCTTGTCGATGTTCAGGTCGCTCACCTTGTTCTTATCCAGGCGAACCACGAGGTCGAAGCGGCGCTCGTTCTCAAAGACAACCCCGGCCGTCTCGCCCGCATAGGCGGTGCGGATAACGGTATTCAGCTCTTCGATGTCGATGCCGTAGCGGGCAATCTTGGCCCGGTCGAAGTGAATGAGCAACTGGGGCAGACCCATGGCCTGCTCTACCTGCACGTCGGCCGCACCCGGCACCTGCTCGACATAGCGGGCCGCCTCGCGCGCCTTGCTGTACAGCTCGGCCATATCCTCGCCGTAGAGCTTGATGGCAATATCGGCCTTGGCACCGGTCATCAGCTCGTTGAACCGCAGCTGAATAGGCTGGCTGAAGTTGAACTCGGCACCGTCGATCGAGTCGAGGCACTGCTTCATCTTCTCCACCATCTCGGCCCGGCTCGAGGCCGACGTCCATTCGCTGAAAGGTTTCATCACAATCATCACGTCGGCATCCTCAACGGCCATCGGGTCGGTAGGCACCTCGGCCGTACCTATTTTGGCCACTACGTGCTTGATTTCGGGGAAACGCTCCTTGAGCCGTTTCTCGGCCTCGAGCGAAACCTCGATACTCCGGCTCAGCGAGCTACCGGCCGGGAGGGTCATCTGCATGGCGAAATCGCCCTCGTCGAGCGCCGGGATAAACTCGGCACCCAACCGGGTGAAGAGCAGCAACGACAGCACCAAAGCCACGAAGGCGGCGGCCACCGTGCCCCACACATGGGCCTGGCTGAAGCGGAGCGTGCGTCGATAGAGGCGGTTCAACCAGTCGAAGAAGCGGTCGGCAAAGGTCCGCTTCACAGTCATCGTCCGTTTCAGGCAGAGCGACGCCATCATGGGCACATAGGTGAGCGACAGGATAAGGGCGCCGATAATACAGAAGACGAGCGTCTTGGCCATCGGCGTAAAGTATTTGCCCTCGATGCCGCTCAGGGTAAGTATGGGGAAGAATACAATCAGGATAATGAGCACGGCAAAAGTAGCGCTGCGGGCTACACGGCCGGCCCCCTTCTCGACCTCGTCGTTCATCTCTTCACGCGACAGCGTGCGACCGCGCAACTGCCGCCCGTAGAGGTGGGCCAGGATACCCTCCAGAATGACGATGGACCCGTCGACCACAATACCGAAGTCGATGGCACCGAGGCTCATCAGGTTGGCCGAGACGTTGAAGATGCGCATCAGGATAAAGGCAAAGAGCATGGCCAGCGGGATAACCGATGCGACAATCAACCCGGCCCGTACATTGCCCAGGAAGATAATCAGCACCAGAAATACGATGATGGCACCCTCGACCAGGTTGCGAATCACGGTCGAAATATTCCGGTTCACCAGCTCCGAACGGTTCAGATAGGGCTCGACCGACACTCCCTCGGGCAACATCTGCTGCACCTTGGCCACCCGTTTCTCCAGCTCCTTGGTCACCACGTTGGCATTGGCACCCTTGAGCATCATGGCGATACCGCCCACACACTCGCCCTCGCCATCCTTGGTCATGGCACCGAAGCGTTTGGGAGCGCCGAACTGTACACGGCCTATATCGCCGATGTGTATGGGGATACCGCCCCGGTTGGTCACCACAATCTGCTCCACGTCGTGCAGGTCTTTGATCATACCCTCGGAGCGTATGTAGTAGGCGCGGTTTATCTTTTCGATATAGCTGCCGCCCGTATTCTGGTTGTTCCGGCTCAAAGCCTCGAACACCTCGCCTATCGTGATGTTGAGCGAATAGAGAGCGTCGGGGTCGACAGCCACCTCGTACTGCTTCAGATAGCCGCCGAAGCTGTTGATTTCGACAATGCCGGGGATACCCGAAAGCTGACGTTTCACAATCCAATCCTGGATGGTACGCAGCTCCATGGCATCGTAGCGGTCTTCATAGCCCGGCGCCACCTTGAGCACATACTGGTATATCTCGCCCAGACCGGTGGTGATAGGCATCAGCTCGGGAGTTCCCAGTTCCGGCGGGATTTCGCCCGATACCATCTGAATCTGTTCGTTGACCAACTGGCGGGCATCCAGCGTGGGCACATCCTCCTTGAAAACCACCGTCACAAGCGACAGTCCGAAACGCGATACCGAGCGTATCTCCTCGACATTCATCACGTTGCTCATGGCTATCTCGATGGGGAAAGTAATGAGCTGTTCCACCTCTTGCGGGGCCAGCGTGGGCGACACGGTGACAATCTGCACCTGGTTGTTGGTGATGTCGGGCACGGCATCGATGGGCAGCGTCAACATGGAGTATATGCCGCCCGCCAGAAGCAACAGGGTGGTCAGGGCCACAAACAGCTTCCTTCGGATTGAAAAGTGTACGATCTTTGAAAACATATGTGATAGATACTAAATTTATAATCGTTACAAAATTACTACCTCCCTCCTATTTCTCCGACTACTTGCCGGTGAACCGACCAAAATAGGGGTTGAAACGGAAAATCGGCCGGGTGATTTTTCTGCGCCCTCAACTTCTCCGGCCTGTAATCACCGCCCTCTCCCCTTCCCGACCGACAAAACTCGACGAATACCACAAGGGGCCGCATCGCCTGTCGGCGATACAGCCCCTTGACTGGATGCAACATGTAACCCGTGTTATGCCGGGTGATGGCGGGTATCAGAACCGAAATACAATCCTATACCAGTATTGTGCTACTCCCCTCATCCGGGGAACTTATCCATCAACCGCTCAAGCCGGCCGATGAGTTCGTGGCCGAGGGCGGTTTTCTCCTCGATGTGGCGGCAGACCATCTGGACGAAGGGGTCACTCTCGAACTGGCCCCGCACCTGCTCGAAGTCGCCGTCGCGCTGGCTGACCGAACCGTCGACACCGAAGCCGATGCGCGAAACCATAGAGAACTCCTTGCGGGCATCGTCGTAAAGCAGACGGTCGAGCTCGACCACCGACTCGTTCCACTGCCGCACGATGGTAACAATGTCCTGCGGGGTGAACCGGTCGACACTCTTCCCATACCAGCGGCTCATCTGCGAGCACACCCAGGTCCACTCCATGTCGTAGTAGCGGCGGTGCAGGTCGCGGAAGTCGGCTTCGGCCTGCTCGAGGGTGTAACGGTTGTCACCAACGATGCGGTCGATTTCGGCCTCGACGGCCTGTTTGGGCAGGATAAGTCCCGCCAGATCCACCCACTCGCCCAAGCCCAGCGGGTCGGTAGGTTGCAGCCTGCGGTGCAGGTCGGCGATGTCGGCGAAGGGAGCACCCTCGAGACGCTTGATGATGGAGTTGCCCATGAACTTGTGCACGGCCAGCGTGTAGAGGTGTATCCCCTTCTCGAGCGACCTGTGCCTGATGGTGGTACTCTGGAACGAGTAGCTCTCGGAGGTTTCGCCCGAGGTCTGCTTGAGCCCCTGCAGGGTGTCGATGCCTTGCAGCATCTTCTGGATGGTATAGGGGCTGAGCAAGTTGAAGTTGATGCAGTCGAGCTTGTCGGGGTCGGTGCGGCGGTCGCGCTTGGGCCACTTCTGGGCATCGCGTATGGTGCCCACGCTCTTGAGGTTGGCCCCCGGCACGAGGTAGGAGTGCTTGCCGTGCTCGATCAGGTAGGAGAAGGGCATACCCGAGGTATCGGGGTGGTTGACGTGCCTCCCCATGATGAGCGAGAAGGCCCCTATCCTGGCGGGCCACAGCATGTAGGAGTCGCTGGTGGTCTTCGACCCGCGCTCGACCACACCCTGGTGGATGGGCCCCAGCTTGTACATGTGGTTGCTCTGATTCGACCCGCTGCCGGCGTTCAGGAACGAGAACATGCCGGCAATGAGCAGACTCGACTTGTGCATGGTCACCGTGTAGGGGCCGGCAAAGATGGCGCAGGCCTCGCCGTTCTCGCCCTGGCAGTTGCTGAAGAAGAGCGAGTCGTGGGCCGAGAAGAGGTGCGAAAGGTGGCAGGCTTGCCCCACGAAGCAGCGCGACAGCACCGCGCCGTCGCTCACACAGGCGCCCGAACTGATGATGAAGTCTTGTGCGGTGACGTTGGCCCCGATGGTTACGGGGGCCTCGGGGCAACTGTTGATGGTGCCGTTGTCGAGACGCGAGGCGCCGTCGATGCGACAGGCATCGCCGATGCAGAGATTGCGTATCGTCCCCGTGTTGACGATATGCACACCGCGGCCTATGGTGCCGCAGTCGCTCGTCACGGTGGCGGTATAGTCGGCCACCAGCTGCCGGAGCCGCCCGATGAGGTCGGGCCGGTGGCGATACATGGCCATGAGGTAGGCCATCTGTGCCGAGAGCCGGTTGTAGATGGGAACCTCGCGGCCGCCCGTCTCGTTGAGTACCGACACCTCGGTGCCGTTGCCGAAGGAGCTCTCCCCCTCGGTAAGCAGCAGGTTCACGTTCTGGATGTAGCAGTCGTCGCCTATGCGATAGTTGGCGATGTAGTTGGCCACCCCCTCGATGAAGGTGTTGTTGCCAACCGTGCAGTTGTGCAGGGCGACGTGGTACAGCCCGGCACGTCGGGTGAGTCCGCCCGGCAAGGCGAAGTTTTTTTCGAATACCCCCAGTTTCACCTGCCCCGAGAAACGGACATGAGTAACGGTTTCGGGCACGAAGCCTTCGGCTACAAGCACCTGGCTCCAGTCGTCGGCCACGCAACCCTGGGCTGTGAGCCGGCTGATTTCTGAGTCATTGAGTTTACGATAATTCGTCATACTGGCAAAGATTAAGAGGCCGGAGGAGGTAGCCCGGTGAATTATTCAGGCAGAGAGGCGCCCCGGTCAGGAGGCGCCTTCGTCGTCGTTGTTGTCGGTGGCAATCTCGTCGTAGTGCTGGAAGAGGAAGTCGTTGTAGGGGAAACGCGTGGTGTGAATCTCCTTCACACGCTGGTAGAGCAGCGACTTCAGCTCGTCGATGTTGGTCTTGTTGCGGGCCGAGATGAAGATGCAGTTGTCGTGCATCTTGGCCATCCAGGTCTCTTTCAGCTCATCGAGCGAGATGTTTTCGCGGGTGCGCGGAGTGAGGTCGTCGGCCGCCTTCTCGACGTAGGAGAAGGCATCGATTTTGTTGAATACCAGAATCATGGGCTTGTCGGCCGAGTCGCACACCTCTTGCAGGGTCTTGTTCACCACCTCGATCTGCTCCTCGAAAGCCGGGTGCGAAATGTCCACGACGTGGAGCAGCAGGTCGGCCTCGCGAACCTCGTCGAGGGTCGACTTGAACGAGTCGACCAGGTGGGTGGGCAGTTTGCGAATGAACCCTACGGTATCGGAGAGGAGGAAAGGCAGATTGTCGACAATCACCTTGCGCACCGTGGTGTCGAGGGTGGCAAAGAGCTTGTTCTCGGCAAAGACCTCGCTCTTGGCCAGCAGGTTCATCAGGGTCGACTTGCCCACGTTGGTATAGCCCACCAGCGCCACGCGCACCAGTTTGCCGCGGTTTTTGCGCTGGATGCTCTTCTGGCGGTCGATGCTTTTCAGCTCCTCTTTCAGGTGCGAAATCTTGTCGAGGATGATACGACGGTCGGTCTCGATCTGGGTCTCACCGGGACCACGCATACCGATACCACCCCGCTGCCGCTCGAGGTGCGTCCACAAGCGGGTAAGCCGCGGCAGCAGATACTGGTATTGCGCCAGCTCGACCTGCCGTTTGGCGTTGGCCGTCTGGGCCCGTTTGGCAAAGATGTCGAGAATGAGGCTGGTGCGGTCGAGAATCTTCACTTGCAGCTCCTTCTCGATGTTCTGCACCTGCTTGGCCGAGAGGTCGTCGTCGAAGATGACCATGCCTATCTCGTTCTCGTCGATGTAGTTCTTGATTTCGGCCAACTTGCCCGCACCGACGAATGTGCGGGAGTTGGGGGTGTCGAGCCGTTGCAGAAACTTCTTCACAGGCTGGGCACCGGCAGTTTCGGCCAGGAAGGCCAGTTCGTCGAGGTATTCGTTAGCTTTCGCCTCGTTCTGGGTGTTGGTAATCAACCCCACCAGAACGGTGCGTTCGGTTTCTTCTTGGGTTAAGATAAATTCTTTCATGCGTTATGCTCCAAAGACCTGCCATGCACATAATGCTTTTCGCCGGGTCTTTGTTTAGTTGTTAAACAGTTTTTCAATCGTGACAATCTGGTAATCGTAAAAGTCGCGGGTGGCAGCATCGGTGGTGACGGCCCGTTTCTGCTTGTAGAGCGTGAGTACCTTTTTGAGGGCTCCGCTCATGTAGGGTGCCATTTCGGCTACCGACATCGAGGGCCCCAGCGTGAAGCGGGTGAACGACTGCTCTTCGGCCTGGTGTGCCATCACGTGGCTGCAGGGAAAGGGAATCCCCTCGAGGTCAACATCGTCGGTCAGGGTCCCCAAATTCACCTTCACCGGAGTTCCCTGCAAATCGGAGTACTGGATGAGCAGCTCGATGGTCTCGCTTTGCAGGTCGCGCTCCACGTCGTTGAGCTTGCGACCCTGGTAGGTGGCCTTGAAGACCTCAGCAATCACGTCGCTGAGGTAGCTCTCGACGGTGTAGTTTTTCACCGGGTCGATGGCTCCACCCTCACGGATGCGGAAGAGGGTAGCCGGTTTGATGAGGCTGGCCGGGAGGGTGCGGTGTATCGAGCTGGCGTAGTTGACGTTGGCTCCGATGCGTTGCAGCAGGTCGGCCGGGGTGAGCCAGTCGCGATAGGTACGGGCCTGGTTGAGCACCCATTTCAGGGCCTTCCGCTGGGTAGCCTTGTCGAGGTAGACATAGGGCAGCGTATCGTCGCCCTGGCGCACCTCGGTATAGAGCACACCGCCGATGTAGGGCACCACGTGGCGCAGGTGGCGGTTGTACTGTTGCACGAGTGCCGAGTATTCGTCGCGTATTGTACGGTAGTCTTTCCCCTCGTCGAAGAGCCATTTCTCGAAATTCTTCACGATAATCTTGAGATTCGATATGGCCATCTCGCCTGCCTTGAAGTGGTCGTTGCTCAGGTCTTCGGTCTGGTCGGTGGGGTCGTAGGTATCGGGGTACTGCTGGGCTCCGAAGGTGTACATGGGGTCGGCCTTCTTCTCGGCTATCCAGCGGTCGAGCGTGGCCACCTCGTCTTGCGGAGTGGCGGCACCGTCAATCAGTCGGTAACCCCAGTTGATGGCGTAGATGTCGTAGACTCCCAGGATGGGCGGGGTGAGCCGCACGCCGCGCTCATAGTCGCCGGGCTGGGCCACGAAGTTGTTGCGGGCATAGTCCATGATACTGGGCGTAGTACCATACTTTTGAGTAAACGAGGGGCTGCGCAGCGAGTCGATGGTGAAGGCGTAGCTGGCTCCCATGTTGTGCATGAGGCCCAGCGTGTGACCAATCTCGTGCGAGGCGACGTAGCGCAGCGATTCGCGCATGACGTCGTTGTCGAAGGTCTCCTGTCTCACCCGCGGGTCTACGGCTCCCGTCTGGGCAAACCGCCAGTTGTGTACCAGCGAGATGACGTTGTGATACCAGATGACATCGGCCGTGAGGATTTCGCCGCTGCGGGGGTCGACATAGCTCGGGCCCATGGCGTTGGCAATATCGGTGACGGCATATTTCACACAGCTGTACCGCATGTCGTCGGGGTCGAAGTCGGGGTCGTTCTTGGGATAGTCGCGGGCCACGATGGCATTCTTGAAACCGGCAGCCTCGAAGGCGGTGTTCCAGTCCTCCACACCTTGCTTCACGATGTCGCGCCACTTCTCGGGGAAGGCACTGTCGACGTAGAAGACAATCGGCTGCTTGGGCTCAACCAGCTCGCCTCTGAAGTAGGCTTCGCGATCCTCGTCCTTCGGTTCGAGCCTCCAGCGGTGGATGTATTGCGTGCGGTCTATGCGGTCCTTGTCGCTCGTGTAGATGTTTTTGGTACTCGAGAAGAAACCCACCCGACGGTCGTAGATACGGGGACGCATGGGTTGCTCGGGCAGAAGTACCAGCGAGCGGTGCATGGTCACGGTGCAGATGTTGTCGCCGGTGAAGCTGAGCACCGAGCGAATCTCGCAGTTCTGCGGGAAACTCTTGGCTCCCAGAATGTAGGAGTTGGCCGAGGTGTAGGTGCCCGTCTTTATCTTGGAAGAGGGATTGCTGGGCATGGGGCTGATAATCTTCTCGTTGGTCTTGAAGAAGTCGCTCATGTCCACCACCACGTCCTTGCCGTTCTTGGCCTCGATTTTGAAGGCCTTGATGATGGGGTCGCCGAAGTTCTTGTCGAACGAAGCAGCAATGGGGTCGTCCTTGTCGATGATGTTGCTATGCTGCACCAGGTGCATGAAGAGCGTCTGCTCGTTCTTGCTGAAGCGAATCATAAAGGGGTCGGTGGTCATCTCGCCGGCCACGAAGAGCTTGGGGTCGGTGGTAGCGGCCACCCGGCTCGAGAGCAGGAAGATGCGGTTCATCAGCGAGTCGGGCACCTCGACCAGCAGTTTGTTTTCGGTGGTCAGATGCAGGGTGAACATGCCCTTCTGCGTCTTGGCTCCCTTGACGAGCTTGTCGTATTTCGACTCTTTGGCGGTCGTATCGGCCACCTGTTCTTTCTTGTTCTCTTTTTTACTTTTCCGTTTGGCGTAGCAATCTGCGGGGGTCACTCCGGCAACGAGGAGGGCCGCAAGCGTCGCCCATACCAGTTTCTTCATATCTCTGTTTTTTGTGTATGCTTCTCTATTGAAGTGCAAAAATAGAGCAAACCGACTGCAGAAACAAGTGACAAGGCGTAAAAAAACTGAATGAGCGTGCAACCTATCCCGCTATTTTAGTGGCCATTCGTTCTTCTTTTAGGGCTTCATACCCCGATGTTCACCTCATCCTCCACAGGCCCAGCCTCGTGTCGCAAAAGGGAAAAACACCGCAGACGGTATCTCCCGCATACCGTGCCGCAGCACGATACGACAGAGACGCCGCATCGGCAGTTGAATGACAAGAAAAACTCGGAAAGGCCCAAGAACCAGACTTTAACGCAGATAGTCGTCGAGCGGAATGTTGTACTTTTTCAGGATGGTCTCGGGGTTGTACGACAACTTGGCCTCGCGCAGACCCGGATCGCCGGCATCGTCCTCACGGTTGATGTACTGCACCTCGGGGTGAGCCTCGACCATCTGTGCCGAGTAGAACAGATTGATGGCTTCGTAGGCACCCACCACCTCCTTACGGGCTTTCTCGATATGCACGACCAGGGTATCGCCCACCACTTCGCCCACCGAGAAGGCGGCAATCTCGCCCCCCACGCGCAGCACACCCCCTTCGAACGGCAATCGGTCATACTCGCGCAGCACTTGAGCCACCATGCTCTCTTCGTAGGCAAACAGCTCGCTGTCTTTGTGATAGGCCTGCATGTAGCGGTCGAAGAAGGCAATCAGTTCGGGCAGGTTCTGCGGCGTGATGGCTTCGTATTGGAAATCGGGATAGGTGCTCTTGAACTTGTTCACCCGGTTGCGCTTCTTGTTGAAGCGGTGCCCCACGAGGGTAGCCAGGTCGGTAGCCCGGTAGAGGTAGTCGCCCCAGTCGGGCAGCTCGGTGATGGGGCAACCATAGAGTTCGGCAATGGCCTGCGCCGCCGGTTCAGGCACGGCCGAGAGGATAAACGGCAACCCGTGCTGGCGACAGTAAGCCCCCAGCAGCGGCAATGAGTCTTTCAAATCGAGACTCCCCACCGGCACGGCAAAAGCGGTGTTTTGCAGATGGTCTTCCTCGCCCCCCTTGATAAAGAGGGTATCGCGGCAGATGGCATACTCGTAACCAAAATAACCGACCCACATATAGATGCCGCCAATCGAGAAGTCGCAAGTGCGGTAGCTTTGTCGGGTCAGGTAAGGTGCTATCTCGTGCAGCGAGTCGAGAGTAATCGGTTTGAATACCAGGTGGCAATCGGTCGTTGCCGGTTGTGTAGATTCGGGGGTGATGCCCGGTCGGGTTGTCTCCATGAGGCTGTTTCTTTACTTAAATGGCTCAGGTTAAGAACGATTCGGTAAAATCGAAAATCGTCTGAGCGACTTCGTTATCGGTCGTTTGTACTATTTTCTCGGTGCAAAAATAGATAAATTTTATTAGTGACATATTTATAAACAATCTATTTTACCCGTTGGTTCCGAAAATTTAAAACTAATAGACATTCTTTTTCATAAAAGACACAATATTCTTGTTCAACATCTCAAATTGATATATAAATATTTGTATTATTAGAAAAATGATATATATTTGCAGAAATTTTGCACTAATTGAATTTGAACTTTAACCTGAAAAAACCAAATGTCACTCATCATTCCTCAACGCTATAAACTCAAACTTCTGCCCGAAACTACCGAGATGGCCATCAAGATGTTGAAAGATGCTTTTCAAGAGCGACTTTCCAAAGCCCTGAACCTGCGCCGGGTCACGGCCCCGCTGTTTGTACTCTCGGGCACGGGGTTGAACGACGACCTCAACGGCAACGAGCGTGCCGTGTCGTTCCCCATCGCCGCCATGGAGGGACGTCGGGCCGAGGTGGTGCACTCGCTTGCCAAATGGAAGCGGGTGAAACTGGGAGCCTACGACATCGCCCCGGGATTCGGACTCTATACCGACATGAATGCCATTCGCACCCACGAAGAGCTAGACAACTTGCACTCGCTCTACGTCGACCAGTGGGACTGGGAGAAGACCATCACCCGCGAAGACCGCAACCTCGAATACCTCAAGGAAACAGTGCGCACCATCTACCGCGTAATCAAGGAGTGCGAGGCCCTCATCTACGAAGAGTTCCCCCACATCACCCCCACCCTGCCCGACGAGATAACCTTTATCCACACCGAGGAGCTGCTGCAACAGTATCCGCACCTCACCCCCAAGGAGCGCGAGGCAGCTGCGGCCCGACGTTACGGGGCAGTGTTCCTCATCGGCATCGGGCAACAACTCAGCGACGGCACCCGACACGACGGCCGCGCCCCCGACTACGACGACTGGACCACCCCCAACAGCGACGGCTACCTGGGGCTGAACGGCGATATTATCCTGTGGAACACCGTGCTGGAAATACCCTTCGAACTTTCGTCGATGGGAATACGGGTCGACAAGGAGGCGCTGCTCCGCCAGCTCGACATCTGTGGTTGCCCCGAGCGGGCACAACTCAATTTCCACCGGGCCCTGCTCCACGACGAACTGCCTCTCTCGATAGGCGGCGGTATCGGGCAATCGCGATTCTCGATGTTTCTGCTCCAGAAAGCCCATATCGGCGAGGTGCAGGCCAGCATCTGGCCCGAAGAGCAGATAGCCGAGTGCGCCCGGCACAACATTCACCTGTTGTAATCGCCCCCACGCTTTCGATTGATAATGAGATTTTTCCATACAACCGTACGAACCCCCGGCCACAGAAGCAAAAAAATAATTCGATTTTTTTTGGAACGAAGAGTTGCAGAATTGAAAAAAGCGTTCTATCTTTGCACTCGCAAAACGAAACTGGTGCGGTAGTTCAGCTGGTTAGAATACATGCCTGTCACGCATGGGGTCGCGGGTTCGAGTCCCGTCCGCACCGCAATAAACATTGAGAATCAATGTTCTACAGAACAAACACCCGACTTTACACCCAAGAATGTAAAGTCGGGTGTTTTTGTATTATTTAGGAAAAACGCCGAGCGAAAAAGACACTTGATTCTGTAACATTCCACATAGTTTCGTATCTAAATGGAAAAAGAATAAAATGATGAAGAATTTAATTTGTAAAATCGGGCTGCTGTGTGCAGTGTTATTGGGAATCATAGATACGAGCTTTGCTCAATCTTTTTCTGTGCAACGTGTAGGTGATGGGAAACAAGCCATTATTCTGATTCCAGGTTTCGCGTGTTCTGGTGAAGTATGGGAACAGACGGTTGATAGCTTACAAAACAATTACAGTTGTTACATTCTAACGATGCCTGGATTTGCAGGTATTCCTCCCGAAAAGAATCCGTCCTTTGATAGTTGGGCAAAACAGATTATTGAGTTCATTCAAAAAGAAAATATAAAAAATCCTATACTCATAGGTCATAGTATGGGCGGTGGCTTAGCTCTTTATATAGCATCAAGCCAGCCAAATTTAGTCAAAGGCATTGTCGTTGTAGATGCACTTCCTTGTTTGGCGGCTCTTTATAATCCCGATTTTCAGAGTAAAAAGATTGCTCCCGAAGAGTTCAACGAGTTTGAATCTCAAATGCACAAGATAGATGAGGGGCAATTTTACAGGCAAGCCTATATCAGCGCAACATCGCTTACGAGCGATTCGCTTCGGTATGACAATCTCGTCAAATGGAGCTTGTCATCTGACAGAACGACTTATGCCCATATGTATTATGAGTATTCCAACATAGATTTAAGACCCATTATACCAAACATTTCCGTTTCAACATTAGTTTTGTTGGAGTATCCTTTTAAGAAAATAGCTCCTATGATTGAGCAACAGTTTGGCAATCTGCCGAACATCCGGTTGGAATACGCGAATAAAGGATTGCATTTCATTATGTTTGATGACTGGGAATGGTATATACAACAGATTATGGACTTTTTAAATGACAGACCGTGAGTTTCGAGTATTTATATAAGGTCTATTGGGATAAGGTCTTCCGATTATGTATGGGCTATTTCAATGATTATTCTTTGGCGCAAGACTTGGCACAAGATGTCTTTGTCCGTGTGTGGCAATATCTTCCCACTTTCAAAGGTGAATCATCCGTAGGAACGTGGATTTTTCGTATTGCCACAAACATTTGTTTGCGCCAAAGAGAGCGTCAGAATCGTATCTCTCAAACAGAAGTCCCATTGAACCTGTTTGCTAAAGAGCCGAGCGATAATTCATTACAGGTGAAAATTCTGTATGAAGCCATAGCCGAGCTTCCGGAAATGGACCGCTTGGTTATTTCACTTTATCTCGAAGAGTTGAAACAAGCGGAAATAGCTCAAATCACAGGCCTGTCGGAAGCAAATGTACGTGTAAAGATACACCGGATAAAATCCACATTAGCAAAAAAAATACGTAATAATGATGAATGATATAGATATAAAATCCTTATGGAAAGGACAGCAGGCACCTGCTGCAGATTTGTCTGCCATACGCAAAAAGATAAAATGTTTCAGATTACGCAGAATCGGAGAGGCTTATGCCGTCATTACGCTTATGATATTAGCCATTGTCTTTGGAGCGGTTATCTGGATATGTTGGACACCCTTGCTGACGGTCACCAAAGTGGGCATTACTTTGTTGTCCATAGGCTTTATGCTGCCGGCTTTATCCTACGGCAGACTTCTTCGGCTTTATTATGGACTGAAAATTGATAGTACCAATATTGACTATATAGATAATCTTTTAAGAATAAAAAAGCGAGAATACAGACAGCAGCATCTTATCTTGAACTTATATTTTTTCTTTTTGTCAATTGGTTTTGCACTCTATGGATATGAATATACATTTTTCCATTCATTTTATTGGGGGATAATTGCCTATTCTATTCTGTTGCTGTGGATTGCTCTAAACTGGTTTGTGTTCCGACCGCGTATAATAAGAAAACGCAATCACAAGTTCTACGACTTTATGAGGTACATTGAAAGTCATAGGGAACAGCTATTAGAATAGTTATTGTCTTTGGGGGCAAACAAATAAAAAGACAGATACTTTCCCATTGACTTTGCTGGACGTAAATTTGTAATGTAATGAAAACAGTGTGAGCCAACTATGCCACGTCTAAGTGAAGGTCGTAGGAAACCTTTGATGCAGATGTAATAATAGCATTCCAAGCTATATGCGTGAGAACCATATACTATCTCTTGCATCAGTATGAAAATTTCCTACATCTTCACTTACAAGATAAACATTATATTTCTTCTTTTTTCTTATGTCGTGGAAAAGATTACCCCAATTCGAAATATAGAACGGAATTATAACTTGAATCCTCTACTTTTTCTTGGCTCTTCCGCTGACTGCCGCAAACCTTGCCGAAGTTTCTCCCATTGTTCTTTGAACCATTCGCCAATCGGTTGCTTGTTGATTGTCAATACCAGTTTGCTGCCATCGGTCGGATTCTTTTCCACCTTGAAAACATCATTCTTGATATCAAACTTCCGCCTGTGTTCTTCAGAATAAATCCTGCCGTTGCACCTGATAGCCTCTTTCTTTGTCAGGAGGCTCTCTATCATTTCTTTGGTGAAGCCGATGGCTGCGCACAGCTTTTCCATTCTCAACATCTCCCTGAGCATCGGAAACCATTTTAACGCCTTTTCAAGAATAGCATTCAGCCGTGATATTTCCTTGTCTTTGGCTTCAAGCTCCTGATTGTGTATTCCTTGCAGATTACGTATATGCCTGCCGTGCTGTTCCTGCATGTGCCGCATTTGGGCTTTCAAGTCATCAATTCCTTTGTCCCGTTTAGCGATTTCCTGACGCAATTCTTCATTGGATAGTTCCAGTTTCTTCATTTTTCCGCTGCCGAAAAGAGAACCCACTCCGCTTACTATGACCGTAGCGGCATCGGTGGCTGCACCTTTGAGCTTGTCCGTGCGTATCTCCGATTTCACCTGACGGAGTTCCTGTTCGGCAAGATTTATCTGTTCTTCTTTGTGCCGCTTTGCAGCATCCATGCGTTGCAATTCGGCTTTCTGCTTCTCAATGATGAAATCGTTCCTCTCCAGATGTTCTTTGCCTGTTACGGCCTTTGACTGTCCACGCTCCATCAGCAGGATGTCGGATGCCAAACTCTGCATTTCGGTCATATCCTCGTCATTGAGTTTACGGCTCTTGCCTGTATCGTGGTTCATCCAGTCAAATATGATATGGGCATGGTAATTCGGCTTGAACCATCTTTCGTTTACTTGAAAACTCTCCCTGTCCTCTGGTGCAGGCTGGCCGTTCAGCCAATGCCCCTCGTCCTTGTGCAGGAAAATCTGAAGCGGTGTGATACCCCAACGCCTTTGGCACTCCTCGCCAAACCTGCGCACATCTGCCAAAGTGGTGTCCGGTCTGATGAGCAATACTCCTTCACGGATGGGTGAACACCCTGCCACTTTGATAATCTTGCCATTCTTCCCTTTGCGTTCACGCTCCTTTTCCTGCATGGCACGACCAGTCTTTTCCTTGACCATGCGTTTGATGTTCTCATAATGCGCCTGCAATTCGGGACTGCCGAAATCCGGATTTATCCATTGTTTGTTATCAGCCGTAAGTTCGGGCACGATGTAGATTTTGGACTTGCCGATGTTGTGCATATATTCGGCAGTTCTCCGGTTATGAGCCTCGCTTGATGCCACGTTGCAAGGTTTGATATGTATGCTTGATTTTGTTGCCATCTTTTCATTTTTTGATTCGGTTATTACTAATTTTGTTTGCTGCTTTCCACTCATAACCGCATGGGGTTCTTAGGGGTGCAACCCATAAGCGGAGTTTCCAAAGAGAGGGTCACTCTTTGGTCGGGGTTCTCAGGGGTGAAACGCCCTGAGTGGGTCATTAGGGCAAAGCCCTAATCCCCTCGGGAGAGCCCACAACTACGTAAGCGAAGCGTGTAGTTATAGTGGGCTATAACCGGAAGCCTTTCGGTTTCTTGGGTAACGCATCATTCCTCTTTTTGACGAATTGCATTTGCTTTTTTCTATCCGCCATGCGTTTCTGCAAATACTCGTTCAGGTCTTTGCATCCGCTGTAGATTTGTGAAGCGTCCCGTATATGCTGGGTGCTGTCGTATTCCTTGCGGATTTGCTGAAGGGCTTCCATTCCTGCACGGTCATTGTCAAAAAAACAGTGGATTCGCTCATAGCTTCCCAATGGATAAAGTGCTTTGGAAACATTGGCAACAGAGTTCAGAACCATGTAATCCTGCCTGTCGAATTCAAGGTATTGCGGACAGCTTTCGAGCCGTAGGGTCAGAAATGAGAGGTAGTCCATAAATCCCTCGAAAACGAAACACGTGCCCTTTGGCTCTCCCGACTGTCTGATGTGGGATATTTCCTTCGGTGCGATACAGCCCTTGAAATATCGGTTGCGGATTTCATAGCCGCCCGACATGTTGGGAAACGCAATGGCGAAGTACCGTTTGCCGTTGTGCGTAAACCGCGCTTCCTTACATTCTTTTTTCGCCAGTGCCGGATTTATCCCCCTTTCCTGCAAGTAAGCGAGCAAGGCAGGAGAAGAAAGCGGCACGATTTCCAACTGTTGGAAACTCGGCTCTGTAAATGACTGCTTGCGAAAAGAGAAAGAAACGGGGTGCACGTGCGGTGCTTGTTCCTCTATGCGTTTCAAAAGGTACGGCACGCTGTCCGTTGCATAGAGGTGCGAAGCCAGCGCAATGATGTTGCCGCCCTTGCCGAGCGCAAAATCATACCATTGGTTCCGCTCGGTGTTCACCTTGAACGAGGCTTCGGTTTCTTCCCTGAACGGTGATTTGTACCATAGATTGATGCCCTGCCGATTCACCGGGCTATATCCCAAGCTGTGAAGGTATTCTTCCAGCCTGATTTGTTTTGCTGTCTGTATGTCCATAAATGATTGTCTTTATCGGTTATTGTTTGTTTTTCTTTTCGCCAGTATCTGTTTATAGGTTACTGGCTGTATAACCACTTCACTTTATTGTCGTATATATAGGATACGGCTTAAAGTGAAGCGGTTTGATGCGCTCCTGCAACCACTTCGCTTTATCCTAATATATAGACCCGGAGAATAAAGTGAAGTGATTGCAGGAAGCGTGTCAATAGTGGAAATCCGGTTCGTATCTGTACTTCCTGCCATTTTCCTGCACTATCATCCGCTTGTTCTTCAACACTGTGATGAGTTTAACCAGCTTGTTGTCGCTTAACGGAACACCCACCAAGGCATACGACTCTTTCAATGCTTTGCTCAGTTCCTTATATCCGTATTCGTCCTGCAACGAAAATGCTGCTTCCAGTGCTATCCGGTGTTGTTGCTCGGAAATGTCCTTGCAGGCATCAAACCTTTCGCCTTGGGGTCTGCCGGGCGCTTTGGCTTCTGTCTGGTAATCCTCCATCAGTTCAGGCAATGCCCTTTCATTGATGCGGAAGGCAAACGGCTCGAAGTCCATCGCACGGATGTGCATGGCGGAAACCTTGCTGATGTCCCCGTTACTTTTGTCCTTTTCAACGAGCAGTACGGTTTCAGCCTTGTTGTTCAGTTCCGTGCCGATATGTCCCCTTGCGTTCTCATCCCCCTTGTTCTGGTGGAGTATCGTGTGGATATGTATCTGCCTGTCGTCCGTCCACTGCATCAGTTTCGATATGATGCGTGTCGATTCGCTGGGGCTGTTGATGTCATACACCATGTCACGGATGCCGTCTATCACCACCATACCGAGGTTCGGTGTATGATAGATTGCCTGTTCGACAATCCTTATGCGTTGCTCCGGCGTATATTTCCGCAGGGCAAGGAACTCAAGGTTCTCGTTGTCCCTGTCATCGGGCAGCCCTGCCATGCGCATGATGCGTTCCATCACATTCAGGCAGTGGTGGGGGCTTTGCTCCGTATCGACATACAGCACTTTCCGCTTGGCTTCGGGAAGTTCAGCCGCATACCTGAGCACCGTGCCGTTCTTCAAAGCCGCAGCCACGATAGCCGACACATTGAATGTCTTCTTGCTTTTGGCTTTGCCGATGGATGCACTGAAATTTCCCAACGTGCCGATTACAGAACCTTTCACGCTGAGGATTTCTGGCGCTTTCTCGTATTTTCCCGACAGGCTAAGCCGTGAGGCTTGCCAGAGGATTACCGCCTGTTCGTCCGATATTTCCCGGATGTCTTTCATATAGTCCATAGCAATTCCTCCCGTTACTTGCGTCCGCCTGTTTTCTTCCCTGCCAGTTCAAGGGCAAGTTCCGCATCCACGATAATCTTGCGCCCTATCTGGGTGATAGCCTTGTCTATTTTTCCGCTTTTCTTTATGCGATTGGCGGTGGGCAGGCTGCATCCGAACAGTCTGGCTATGCCGGGTATTCCGTACACATACTTTCTGTTTGTGTCCGTTACGGGCTGTGGCTGCGCTTCCGGCTGACCGGATGCGTGCCTGCTTAACATGATGAACTCTTCGCCTGTCATCTGCCAGACGGGTTTGGATAATAATTCTTGGATATTTGTCATAGTCCAATCTAATTAGTCGTTAAACAATCAGCCCTGCGCACTGGCTGTTATTTCTGTTCTCGAACGATGCAAAATTAGATATGGATACTGGTGGTAAGGATGGGGATGATATAATCCGAATTTCGTTGTATCTTATTGAATATCAGAAAATAAAAATACCACTCAAAAATTAATTTGAGTGGTAAAAGTGGAACTTTCGTAAAGAATCAGGATATATCACGGATTATCTGAATATATGTTCCATTTCCTTGGCGAAATTCTGGTTGCTGTCACTGGGGAAATCAGAAACCGGCTCCTTGTACTTTGACTTGTAGTAGCTGTCATCAATACCCAGCAATTCCAGTATTCCAGCTTTCCATTTGTCCCTGTCCTGCTTGGAGAGTTTCTCGCCCATCAGGAATATCAGATAGCATACACGGATTTTCTCTCTCGGTTTGATTTTCAGCTTGCAGTTACAGGGGTGCAGGTTCATATTGGCATAGAAATCCGGTGCGGAAATTTCTTCGAACTGTTCTCCAACACATACCTCATGAATGAGCGAAAGCAATTTCATGCTGAAATACTCTTGTTGTTCATCCGCCGTTTCCTGCTGACTGATTGGCTTGCCCGGCTCGTCCTGTCGTTTCCCGTCAGGAATGTATTTCTTCAATATAGCCAGAAAAAGGCAGCTTTGACGGTACATGTCCTCACAACGGTTCTTCATATATTGGAATGCCTCTTTCCTTGCTGCCTTTTGCTGGTCATAGAGTTCATTCAGTCTGGCTCTTTCCTTGTCATATTCAGCCTTGCAGCGTTCATATTTTTTTTCAGCCTGTTTTTCCTCTTCGGCAGTATGTTCCCTGTAGCCAATGGAATCATACCTGTTGTTGGCTTCATTCAGCGGTTTGCTTAGGCTCCTTGTTACATCCAGTTGGGCTTCAATTTCAAAGGAATACCTTTCCATGTGTCGATAGCAAGCACGCTCTACGGCACTATCACTCAACGGGCACACCTCATAAGCCTGTATGCTCTTTTCTATTTCGGTTTTCAGGCTGTTGAGTATCAAGGTGTATTGTTCTTTTTGCCTGTCAAGCACTAGTTCAAGGATGGCAGCCTCAAAAGACTTCATGTCATTGTATTCCTGACAGAAATCGGAAATGAATTTTTGCCTGTCAAAAGAGAAAACGCGATTGTCTATATAGTCCCTGTATATTCTGTTAAGTTCCCCGTATCGGGGAATCATCGTCTGTATCTTGTCTGCCATAGGTGTCTTACTTTTGTTTGTTCTTTTCATTGTCAAGAAGCATCGTCAGTTCTTCTTCCACCTGTTCAATGCTCGGCAACGCCGATTTCAGGCTTTCCGGCACAGCCTTGCTGAGCTGATAGTCGCTGATGCCGATAGGCTGGTCATAGCCTGTCAGCGCATATTGTGCGACAATCTCATCCTTGCCCTTGCATAGCAGCAGCCCGATGGTCTTGTTGTCGTTCTCTCCCCTCAGTTTGTCATCCACCACATTGATGTAGAAGTTCAACTGTCCGGCGTATTCCGGTTTGAACGGGGTAGCTTTCAGTTCCACAACCACATAGGCATGAAGTTTTATGTTATACAGGATTAAGTCGGCATAAAAATCGCTGTCGCCAATCTGGAAATGCTTCTGCCTTGCGACAAAGGCAAATCCGTTGCCCATCTCCAACAAGTATCGGGTGACGTGCTTTACCAACTGTTCCTCTATGTCCCTTTCGTCCGCACGTTCTTTGGCTCCTGCCAAGTCAAAGATATACGGGTCTTTCAACAGGTAGTTGGCAAGGCCGCTTTGAGGTGCAGGAAGCGTGGCGGTAAAATTGTTGACCTTGTGGCTGTTGATTTGCCTTTCGTACAATTTGCTTTCAATCTGCGTTTTAAGAGTATTACTGCTCCAACCCATTTCCACGGATTGCTTCATATACCAGTAATCGACACCCAACGGAAGGGAACTGTTCAGCAGAATCACATGGCTTGCCCAATTGATTCTTGCAACAGGTGATGCCAGGAACAGTTTTTCTATGTCCTCAATCGCTATTTGGTAAGCGGCAGCGACTGTTTGGGCTACATCCTGAATTTGTGCAAGAGGTTCTTGCACAATTGCAACTTCCTTGTTGTCTGAAGATTGAATTTGCGCAAGAGGCTCTTGCGCAAATGTCATATTGTTCAGGCTTTGAAGTTCATCCGTGATTTTCTGCACACTTGGAGTAAGTAATTTCGTATCGGTTTCTATAAAACTCCGTAATGCGCCCAATGGATAGGAGCGTGCGAACTGGCACATATAAGCCAAGTTTCTGACCGAATACCCTTTCTTTTCAGGATAGTTGAACCGTATCGCCTGCGCCAGTTTCTTGATGACCTTGCCGCCCCAGCCTTGTCGGTTCTGGTGGTACAGGATATAATTGCCCATCTTCCAATAGTGGAACAGCATCTGCGCATTGGCTGCACTGATGAGCCGGACTTGCGCCTGCTCTATTTCTGACCCGATGGCATTGACAAAAGCCTCGAAACTTCTTTTCTCTATATTGTTATCGTTGTTGCTCATTGTTGTATGTATTGAAAGTTACAAAGATAAGCCCAATAACAGGCATCCCGTGAAACTTGCTGATTGTTTTTATAGTTGGTTGAATTTATTCATCGCATTGGCTTTCACATCATCGGCGATGTCTATGTAGGGTTTCATCGCCTTGTAGTCGCTATGCCCTGTCCATTTCATGACCACCTGAGCCGGAATGCCGAGAGCCAAGGCATTGCAGATGAAAGTCCTTCTCCCGGCATGGGTGCCCAGTAATGCGTATTTGGGCGTAATGGTGTCTATGCGTCTGCTCCCTTTGTAGTAGGTCTCGCTTACTGGCTCGTTGATTTCGGCAAGCTCGCCCAACTCCTTCAAATAATCGTTCATCTTTTGGTTGCTGATGACCGGGAGAGCCTTATGCCCCTCAAACTCCACATCTTTATATTTATCCAGTATCGCCTTGCTGTGGTTGTTCAGCTCGATGATAAGCCTTTCGGCGGTCTTTACGGTGGTGATTTCTATATATCCGTCCCTGATGTCGCTTTTCTTCAGATTATGTACATCCGAATACCGGAGTCCGGTAAAGCAACAGAACAGAAAGACATCCCTCACCCGTTCAAGATATTGCTTGGTTTCAGGTATCTGATAGTTTTTGAGTTTGTTCAGTTCCTCCCAAGTGAGGAATATCACCTTTTTCGGTGTGCTTCGCAATTTTGGATTGAAATCTTCATAGGCATTGTTCATGCAATACCCTTTCTTGGTGCACCAGCGCAGGAACCATTTCAGATAAGCGACCTGTTTCATGATGGACGTGTTCCGCATATCTTCGGTGTCTTTCAGGAAATTCACATACTTTGTCAGCTTGGGTTCGTCCAACGATTCAAATGTTAGCCCCTTGTCAAACTTCTCAAGATGTTTCCTGACTGCGGCAAATTTCTCATAGGTAGCATCAGACCAGCCGTTTTGCGTGCCGCACTCCTTGATGAATTCGTCAAATACCTCCAAAGGCAGAAATACCACCGGAGCCTGTTCCCCATCTTCCTTTTTTTCATTGTGCAATCTGTTGAATGCGTCCTTTACCTGCTCGGTAGTCGGCATGAATCCCTGCACCTCAAACTCCTTGAATATATTCTGGATTTCGGTGTAGTATTTCAGCAAGTCCGCATTGATTTCCGATGCGCTTTGCTTCAGCTTATTGGTGCAGCCGTTCTTTACCCGTTGTTTGTCGGCATCCCATTTGGCGACATCAATGCGGTAGCCAGTTGTGAACTCGATACGGTGGCTGGCGAAAACCACACGCATACGGATGGGGACATTCTCCACGATTGGCACTCCGTTCTTCTTCCGGCTTTCCAATGAAAAGATGATGTTTCTCTTGATATTCATAGCTGGGTGTATTAAAATCAACACCCAAATATACACCCAATAATTGAAACAGCAAAAGACATTTAATGATATTTAGTAATATAGTCAATCTATAATAAGTTGGTTATTACCAATATATTGTGTTTTTATGAGATTTCCTGATTGTGTAAGTTAAAGTCCCGTCCGCACCGCGCAAAAGCGCCGAGATCAATCAAGGTCTCGGCGCTTTTGTGTTTTCCATTACCGGGGTCGCTCGAGAGGGGGCCGGGAGCGATGCCATAAGCAGCATTCCAAGAAAAACTTTAGGCTCCATTCTTTTATTTCTTTCTGAATAATTTGATAACTTTATCCGATAGTTTGCCATCCACACAACGCTGCACTTGCATAAATTCACCTTCAATCACACAGTGATATTCTGTTGTGGACGAATTGGGCGATTCGGTCAAAGTTACGGAGTGTGCCAAGGGGGAATAATTCACATATTTGGTAACCCGGTTAGCCGACATAAGCGTTTCTATTCCCGTTTCAATAATACAACTTTTTCCATCTTCGGAAAATATAAATCCTATAATTGCCGTATGTGTTGTCTCCCCACCCTCATCAGTTGTCGTGATGACAACATGGCTACCATACCATTCCGTTCCAGCAATCATTGTCAAATTATCTCCGTCATCATCGCCGCAAGCGGTCAGCCCCACAACAGAGAGGAATGCCATGAACAGCATTCTGAGAAAGTCTTTTTTCTTCATCCTTTATAAATTTTGACTATTAAACAATATATTGAATAAAGTTTTTATGACGTTGACAACCAATACTCCTGTTCCTTATTCCATATAAACTCTATTCTCTATATAATTAAATACCCAAAATGCAAAAATACTGCATGGCGGACACTACTTTTTATTCCGAGGGCTCTGTGTCATAGACAATACCAATGGTGTCACAGGCTGGTATCTGCCTGCTGTAAAAGAAGTGCCTCTTTGTGGATTAACAAGCCGTAATTGGGAGTTCTCTACATCGTATGTCATACCGCGCTACGACACGGCGGTTTGGTCATTCCGCACCGTGATGCGGAATCCAGAGAATACTGTCTGCGGCATTTCCCCGTTTGCAGCCCGGGGTTGGACCCCGCATCGAGTGCGGGGTGACATACTGCAGACATACCGCGCTACGCGAGGACGGTTTGTCTGTCATTCCACACCACGGATGTGGTATCCAGGAATATCCGGGCGGGACGGTCTACAAAAAGGAATATTCTCGGGAAAGAGATTTATCGGCTCCCGCTGTTCAACATTTTCTGAAAAAAGGCCGAGACTTGTTGCTCGATGCGGGTCATCGTGCGTTCGACCTGCCGGTCGTTCCACGAGCCGGAGCGGCGGGCCCCGTCGAGTAGGATGCGGCTTTGGGCATAGACCTCCTTCTCGAGACCGAGCAGTTGTTGGGTCATGCCGCTACCATCGGGGCGGAAGAGGCGTGCCATGTGCAGGTAGTGCGACCCGCTGCCGCGCTCGATAGGGAAGGCTTCGCGCTTCAACGCATTGGACCACTCGCACAAGGGGGCACGCAATGTGTCGCCGCTGGCCTGCAACAAAGCAGGCACGCCGCTGTTGCAGCCGAGCCACACCGGCAACGCCACCGAACAGGGAGGATATCCCAGTACGGTCCACATTGTCGTAAACGCCGGAGACTCGCCGGGCTTCACCCCCTCGACCACCAGCGAGGCCGAGGTGCTGCGCCGGGGAATGAAATCTTGATCGACCGCCCAGTTGTCGCCCGATAAATCGCGACCCAGCAACGTATGATAGAACGAACGGGAGCAGACGCCGGTGAGCCACTCGGGAGTAATGGCCTTTTGTGCTGCCACGGGGGCAAAAAGTCGGGCAGCATTGTCGTAGCGGATATAGCCGAACCCCTCGTCGGGGCGGCCCGACATCGAATAGTTGGTGCGCAGCAGATAGCCATCGGGAGCGTCGGCCACGTCGTAGCGGGTCACCTCGTAGTTGTTCACCTCGAAATAGGCGGCTCCCCCCTCGGCATCGATGGCCCCGAAATTGGCCTCCACCCCGATGGGCCGGGGCCACTCGTCGAGCAGGCGGGCGAAGTCGTCGACCGTGCGGCACACGGCCAAGGCCCGCTTCATCACCACCCCTTCGCGGTCGGCCAGCGACGAGGTGTCGTTCTTGAGGTTATACGAGGCGGTGTTCATCACGGCAAACCCTACGCTGTTGTAGCCGGTCCACACCTCGCGGGCCAACGTGTCGGTGCCGTTGACCACCCCCACGAAAGAGAATTGGCCCTTGACGGCATCGAAGCGCACGATGCGGTTGTTGAGGTCGGAGGCATCGCGATGCTTCCACAACAGCGGACGTCCGTCGGGGGTCACCCGCCCCGAAACGACTGCCGAGGTACAGGCCCAGGCCGGCATCCCGGCCACCACACACAAGAGAATGAGGAGAAACAACCGTCTACACATGGCTTTGATTTTTTACAAACATAGGGAAAATTCTTCATTTTTTCCGTAAGTTTGCAAAGAACAAATACCGAAAGATTATGTCACAATATATTTTCGAACTGGAGATGCAGGTGCGCGACTACGAGTGCGACATGGAAGGCATCGTCAACAACGCCAACTACCAGCACTATCTCGAGCACACCCGCCACGAGTTTCTGGCGGCTGCGGGCATCTCGTTCGTCGAGATGCGCGAACGGGGCATCGACCCGGTAGTGAACCGTATCGAAATCAACTACAAGATACCGCTGCGCAGCCGCGACCGCTTCGTGAGCAAACTCTACATGCGCCGCGAGGGCATCAAGTTTGTCTTCTACCAGGATATTTACAAGGTATCGGGCGAACTGTGCATCAAGGCGGTGGTCGAGACGGTGTGCACCACACAGGGACGCATCACCCGCGGCGAGGAGTTTGTACCCTACTTCGAACGATTCCTGCAACAAGAGTAACCGACCAACCAATCATTCCCCCTCATCATGGAACAAGAGCTTCTCTACCGCATCGCGCTCTCGCGCATCAAGGGCATGAACAAGTCGCTGGCCCAGCACATCCACGAGACGGTCGACAGCCTGGCTCTGTTCTTCGAACTGCCCGAGGCCCAACTGCAACAGATGACGGGCATCACGGGGCGAATACTCCACGACGATGCCCGCCGCACAGCCCTGCAGGCAGCCCGACAGGAGATGGAGTTTATCGAGAAGGGGAACATCACCCCGCTCTACTTTACCGACCCCGCCTATCCGCACCGGCTCGTCGACTGCATAGATGCGCCGCCGCTGCTCTACTACCGGGGTACGGCCGACCTGAACGCCGCCAAGGTGGTGAGCGTAGTGGGTACCCGCCGGGCCACCGACTACGGGCGCAGCTTCTGCGAGGCGATGATTCGCGACCTGGCAGCCCGTTTTCCCCATCTCGTCATCGTGAGCGGACTGGCCTACGGCATAGACATCTGTGCTCACCGCGCGGCCCTGAAGCAGGGGCTCGACACGGTAGCCGTGCTGGCTCACGGGCTCGACCACATCTACCCCTCGAGCCACCGCAACACGGCGGCCGAGATGGTTGCCCACGGCGGACTGCTCACCGAGTATCCCGGCTACCACGCCATGCATCCGGCCTTTTTCGTGGCCCGTAACCGCATTGTGGCGGGATTGGCCGACGCCGTAGTCATTGTCGAGTCGCGCGAAAAGGGTGGCGCCCTCATCACCGCCGGCATTGCCGAGAGCTATCACCGCGACGTCTTTGCCTTGCCCGGCGACATTCACCGCGAGAGTTCGGCCGGCTGCAACCACCTGATCCGCCGCAACCGGGCGGCCCTCATCACCTCGGCCGACGACCTCGTCGAAGCCATGTGCTGGCAGGTACCCCGACGCGAGGCGGTGCAACGCTCGCTCTTTCCCGACCTTACCGACGAAGAGCAACCGATTGTCGACTACCTGAAGGCCCGGGGCGAGGGGCAGATAAACCGCATGACCGTCGAGCTGAACCAACCGCTGTCGCAACTGCTGTCGGTGCTGGTCGAGCTGGAGTTCAAAGGGGTGGTCAAGGCATTGCCGGGCGGAGTCTACAAACTGTAAACCTCATCGCACGCACAAAAAAAGCGGGAGAAAAGGGGCTCAGCCAGCCCGATTTCCTCCCACCGGTGGTATCTTCGATTTTATCTATCGCTACAAATAGGGTTGCGTGTCGTTGTCGCAATTGGTATCCCCGTCGCAACAGTCGCAATGGCCGTCGCAATGCTCCTCCTTAACCTCAAGTTCGAAGGTGGCATGGTCGATACCCAGCTCGTGCAGAGCCTGTTTCAAGCGATGTTTCACCTCGTGCATGCGCATGATGTCCGACACCACCACATGAGCCGTGAGCGCCGTTTGCGTAGTGCTGATGGCCCAGATGTGCAGATGGTGCACGTTGATGACGTCGGGGTCGGACGAGAGCACCTGCTCGACCCGCTCGACATCGATACCCTCGGGCACGCCGTCGAGCGCCAGGCGCAGGCTCTCCTGCAGCAGATGCCAGGTGGAGTAGAGAATCACCAGACCCACCACAATACCGATAATGGGGTCGATGATATTCCAACCCGTGTATTTAATCACTACACCCGAAATCAACACACCCACCGACACCAGCGTATCGGCCGCCATGTGCAGGTAGGCCCCCTTGACGTTCAGGTCTTTCGACTTGTCGGCAAAGAAGAGGTAGGCCGTAAAGGCGTTGACCACGATACCGATTGCAGCCACCCAGGCAATGGCACTACCGTCGAGCGGCGCCGGATTACGCAGCTTGTCGATACTCTCGTAGAGAATCACCGCCACCGCCACGAACAAGATAGCCGCATTGAGCAGCGATACCAGCACGGTACTCTTCTTGTAGCCATAGGTATACTGCAACGAGGGTTTCACCAGCGAAAGACGCAAGGCGAAAAGGGCCAGGACGAGGCTCACCACGTCGCTCAGGTTGTGACCGGCGTCGGAGAGCAGAGCCAGCGAATCGTAGTAGAAACCGGCTCCCGCCTCGGCCACGACGAAGAGCACATTCAGCACGATACCGATGATAAACGACCGGTTGAGCTTCTGCAAATCGGGGGCCGGGTGATGGTGGTGATGATGTTCCATAGCGACGGAATATCTGGGTTAGAAAGGCTTGAATCCCATAATTTCACGCACCTCGCGCAAGGTCTTCGAGGCGGTTGCACGAGCCTTCTCGGCTCCCATCTTCACGACACGGGCCAGATAAGCCTCGTCGTTCTGAATTTCGAGGAAGCGCTCCCGAATCGGCAACGTCACCTTGAGAATATCCTCGGCCAGTTGCTTCTTCAAGTCGCCGTAACGGATTTCGCAGGTATTGTATTTCTCTTCGAAGTAGGCAACCGTATCGGGCGAAGAGACGATTTTGAGCAACGTGAAGAGGTTCTCGACCGCCTCTACCTTGGGCGAATTGGGTACTTTGGGGCCCTCGTCGGTCACGGCACGCATGATTTTCTTGCGCAGCGTCTTCTCGTCATCAATCAGATAGACGCAGTTGCCCTCCGACTTACCCATCTTGCCCGAGCCGTCGAGACCAGGCACCTTGATAGGCTCGCAGCCGAAGTTGAAATTCTGCGGCTCGGCAAAATATTCGACCCCGTAGGTCGAGTTGAACCGACGGGCAAAACGGCGCGTCAGCTCCAGGTGTTGTTCCTGATCCTTGCCTACCGGTACATAGTTACCGTGTTGAATGAGAATATCGACCGCCATCAGCGTAGGGTATGTGAGCAATCCGGCATTCACCCGCTTGTTGGTGTTGTTGCCGATAATCTCGTGCTCCACATCCTCATCGCTATCGGACTTGATGCCCAGTTGCTTGCGGGCCTTGTCCTTGAACGAAGCCGTACGCATCAGTTCACCGATACCCACGTGCATATTCATCAGCAGATACATCTCCGGTATCTCGGGCACATCGCTCTGTACAAACAGAGTCGATTTTTCGGGGTCGAGCCCCGCAGCCAGATATTCGCAAAGGATGTCGCGCACATTCTCATGCAGCGTCTTGGGATCGGGATGCGTAGTGAGAGCATGCCAGTCGGCTATAAAGAAATAACTGTTGTACTTGTTCTCTTCCTGCATTTTCACAAAATTGCGCAGGGCACCATAATAATTTCCCAAATGTAAATTTCCCGTGGAGCGTATTCCACTAACTACAACTTCTTTCATTTCTCGTACAAATATATATCCTTATCATTATATTCGTTAGATGCCTCTCCGAGGCGGCTGCAGACTTATCGCCCGGGCGTTTGATTCGCTCCGAGGTCCAGCCCGTACGGGGCCCGGCAACACACTCCCGCAAAGGTACAAAAATAGCGGTAAGATGGTTTATCGCCCGAGTAAAAAATCACAACTATCCGCACAAACTACCGAGTCCCTGTTTGACAGAGGGGAACACAACCAGCGGAGCGGCAGAATCCGGAATGGCTGTGTGCGAAAACAAAGCCCGGTTCAACTCCTCTCCGTGGAGTGTAACCGGGCTCGTATATTCAATTTCGCTCAACTCTTTTTTTTGACGCTCTCAATCCAGGTCTTCCACCTCGTCGATAGGAAGCTGGCGACGGAATATCTCGCGGAAAGAGATCAACGTCTCGGTGCGCGACAGCCCGATGGGTTGCAGCTTGGTGTGGATAATCTCGAGCAGGTGCTGGTTGTTCCGGGCAAACAGTTTGATAAACATGTCGTACTGTCCGGTCGTGAAATGGCACTCGACCACCTCGGGAATTTTGTGCAACTCCTCCACCACGTGCTCGAAGTCGCCCGGATTCTTCAGGTAGAACCCCATATAGGCACACGTTTCAAACCCGATCTTGTTTGAGTCTATAATGTATTCCGATCCTTTGAGGATTCCCAGGTTGGTCAATTTTTGTACCCGCTGATGAATGGCGGCTCCCGAAACATTACACTCCCGTGCCACTTCGAGGAAAGGAATGCGTGCATTCGCTGCAATGAGTTTCAAAATTTTATAGTCCAATTCGTCTAACTGATGATGTCCCATGGTTCTTTTTTTCGATTTTTTACAACTGTTTTATTATTTTGAGAGCAAAGATAGTAATAAATTTACAGGTTTCGATTATCTATCCTGTTAATTTTGCAGGAAGTATTCCGTATTAAAGATTTTTGACCGATACATCGGCTCCAAAAAAGTTACAATTTGAAACTATTTCTCCAATTTTCATTTACCAAACAGCCTCTACAGGGGATTATTAAGTGGCAAAAATACAGACTGTTTTCTATTTCGTTACATACACCGATTATCCCATTTAAACGCCTGTCGAGACGGGTTCGAGAAACTTTATAGTTCTATTTTTTTTAAAGATTCCTTTAAATCTATTATATTTGTATCCACTTATAACCCCAACCTACTATGATACGAATCTCACCAGTCCGTGCCGATAACGATTCGGCTCTCGACTTTATCGAGCATATTTATACCGAGTCTTTCCCTCCAGACGAGCGGAGAGACTTCGACGAGGTCGTGCGTCTGTTGCGAGAGAACGACGACTTTGCCATTGCGCTGCTGTCTGACGAGGAGCATCCCATCGGATTCATCTCCTATTGGTCCTGGAGCGACTTTACCTATATGGAGCACTTCGCCATCGACAGCCGATGCCGGGGTGCCGGCTATGGTGCCGCAGCCATGACTGCTCTGCTGGAACAGCTCGGGAAACCCGCCGTGCTCGAAGTCGAGAAACCCGAAGATGACCTGAGTCGACGACGTATCGCATTCTACCAGCGGTTGGGCTTCGTTCTCTCCACGAGACCCTATACCCAGCCCCCCTACTCGCCCGACCGTCATTCGCTGGAACTTTACCTCATGTCGTATGGAGCAATCGACCTCGACCACGTTTTCGACGCGGTAGTGACCCGCATTCACAACCGAGTCTACGGCGTAGAGTGAAGCCGGAACCGCCTGCAACCTACAAGCCGTAGCTGACCGACTGATTGGCAAAATGTTAAAAGCCGAATTTAACATATTAAATAGCAACGAAAAGAAGGAATCTTAATGATATTATACTATTTTTGTACAAAAATGTGCCGTGAGGCAAAAGACTTTATTATGAAGAAACATTCATTTTTGAAATATTGTGCATGTATACTGCTCACACTCATAGCCGTATCGTGCTCGACCGGAAACAAAGAACAAAAGATTGTCACTGTAACCATACAACCTCAGAAGTACTTTGCCGAGAAGATCGCAGGCGATCGTTTCGACATCAACTGCATCGTGCCTCCGGGCAGCAATCCCGAGGCTTACGACCCTTCGCCTTCGCACCTCGTGCATCTGGGCAAGAGCATTGCCTACTTCAAAATCGGGCACATCGGATTTGAACTGGCCTGGATGGACAAGTTGGAACAGAACAATCCGCACATGAAAATCTTCGACAACTCCGAGGGTATCAACATTCTCTCGGGCACTCACGAGCACAGCGACAACGACAGTGACAATCACCATCACCACTTCGATGCCGACCCTCATACCTGGAGCTCGCCCAAGAATGCTCGTATCATCGCCAAAAACATGTACGACGCCTTTGTGAGCCTCGACCCCAGCGGAGAGAAGGTATACCGCCAGAACTACGAAGCCCTGCTGGCCGAGATAAACCAGGTCGACTCGGTGATGACCCGCAAACTGACACCCGTAAGCGGAACCATGTTTGCCATCTATCACCCCTCGCTCAGCTACCTGGCCAAAGACTACAATCTGCACCAGCTCAGCCTCGAATACAATGGCAAGGAGCCCTCGGCTTTCTATCTGAAAAAAGCAATCGACGTGGCTAAAGAGAATCACGTGAAGGTAATCTTCATCCAACAGGAATTCGACGCCAAACAGGCCGAATCGTTTGCTCAAGAGATTGGTGCGAAAGTGGTTTCCATCAACCCGCTCAGCTATAACTGGAGTGAAGAACTTTTAAACATCACCAATGCCATTGCTGGAGAATAAAATCATAGCCATCGAGAACCTGTGGCTCTCGTATGGCGACAAGAGTGTGCTCGAAGACATCAACCTCGACATCTTCCGGGGCGACTTCCTGCTGGTTTCGGGACCGAACGGCGGTGGCAAGACCTCGTTGCTGCGCACCATACTTGGTTTGCAGAAACCTACACAGGGAGCTATCTACTTCTTCGAAGGAGGCCGACAGGTCCCCTCGCTCGACATCGGGTATCTGCCCCAGAAAAACAGCATCGACAGCCGGTTCCCCATCACCGTAGAAGAGGTTGTAGCCTCGGGGCTGATGGGCAAGAATACCAAACGCCCCAAGTCGGTCGAGCGGCGCGAAATAGACCACATGCTCGACCTCATGGGGATAACGGCCCTGCGCGAGAAAACCATCGGTGTACTCTCGGGTGGACAGTTGCAACGCACCTTGTTTGGCCGGGCACTCATCTCGCACCCCGAGATGCTGATTCTCGACGAACCCTCGTCGTATATCGACCGCCAGTTCGAAGTGCGCATGGTCGAAATTCTGCGTGAACTCTCGAGCCGGGGTACCACCATCATGATGGTTTCGCACGAAATCGAACCCTTCATCACCCTGTCGAACCGCAACCTCTATATCGACCACACGCTGGGCGACCGATAGTGGAGTCACAGAATCTGAAACTTAACACCCAACGAGAGGCGCAATATGTCCCAAAAAGAGATGTAGCGGTTGGTTATGGCACTGGTTACATACATATCGCATGTACTGAACTCGTAATAAAACGAAACCGAGCGATGAAACTTGCGGCGGGGTTCAGGAATACGCAGAGTCCACCGCTGCCCCAACCCCAAATTCATTCGTACACGGGTCGAGAACCAATAGTAACCATTGGGATACTTGTCGAGCTGACTCACCCAGTAATCCCGGTCCATAATCACATTGACGAAAAAGCTGCACGACAACGGCTCGAAGGTAAAAGGCGAGTTGCCCAACTGCACTTTCCACGGATAATAATTCTGTTTGAGCGTGAGAGAGACACGTGCATGGTCGTCGCTGAACTTGGGTATCAGCCCCAGTATGAAATCGGTCTCCCAGTGATCGCGCCCATAATTCCAGCCCGTACCCACCGAAACGGCCCCCATCAGGCCTCCAGTCTGCAACTTGACATACCGAGGCACCAGACGATTCCATCCCGACCGATACTGTTCTACCCGATAATCGTATGCAGGTAGCTCGGTCGGAGTCTCACCATGAGCCGACATCCATACGCACAGAAGCGACAAAGTCACCATCAATCGGTTAAAAATAGACCGGTTCATAACTGTATCCCTCCGCGTTTATCGTAAACATCAGGTAGAAACGCTTCCCGATACAGGGCGTTTCGTAGTAGATTATACCGTCGCCAAACTTATCGGCTTCGGCAAACGTATGCCCATGCCCGTACAGGCCGCACAGAATCCCGGGCGACAACTTCACATAGAGATGAAAGACATCGGCTACATTATTATTGAACTGCTCGTCGCCCGGCGCCACGTGCATGGCATAAATCGTGCGACGATATGCCGGATTATCATCCTTGAGCTGGGCCTTGATAAAGGAGAAATCGGGTATCGGGTTGGAATAATCGAACTCCAGGGCGTTGGTGTTGAGGCAGATAAATTTCACATCGCCGGCCATAAAGGAGAAATTCTCCTCCCCGAAGACCCTACGATACACCTGCACTCCGTTGCCCAACACGTCGTGATTGCCCAACAGCACCACATAGGGAACCTTCAGTTCATTGAGTATGTCGCGCTGCCACAGAAACTCCTCAGTAACCCCGAAGTCGGAGACATCTCCTCCATGCAGCACAAAGTCGACATCGTCGCGACTGTTGAGATGCGCGACAAAAGCCTCGGTCTCGTCGTACCATCGCTGAGTATCGCTGATAAACGCAAACCTGAAACTGCTCTTTCCGTCCAGAGCCTTCTCGATACGGGCCACATTGCGGGCATTGATGCCGGTGTCGCCCGTTACCCGGGCATCGTACGGACTGCTCTCCAACAAGTTACACGACGTAATCGTCAGCAGCAGAAGCAACCAGACTACATTCCGGCATCTATTCTTCGGTAAATACACTATCCTCATACGGGCCAAAGGTATATCTTTTTACGCCACCGGCAAGAGCCGGCTTCTAAATAGGACAAGATTGCCGAACTATCAACCAACCCACCTCCAACAGCATGCAACAACTCGGGCTGTTGCTGCCGGGCATAAAAAAAGGGAGCGACCCGTGTATGGAGTCGCTCCCTTTATGCTATAATGTTCAGCTCGTTATCAGTTGGAGAAGTCGGTTACGTTCTTGCGGTTGGCAAACACACGGTCGAATTCCTCTTTGGAACCTACGATGAGCTTGTCGAACTCGCGTTGACCGGTACCGGCCGGGATGAGGTGACCGCAGATGACGTTCTCCTTCATACCCTCGAGCGTATCGACCTTGCCGTTGATGGCAGCCTCGTTGAGCACCTTGGTCGTCTCCTGGAACGAAGCGGCCGACATGAAGCTCGACGTTTGCAGAGCGGCACGGGTGATACCTTGCAGAATCTGCTCGGAGGTTGCGGGGATAGCATCGCGCACCTGGATGAGCTTGAGGTCTTTGCGTTTCAGCGCCGAGTTTTCGTCGCGCAGCTTGCGGGCCGTTACAATCTGACCGGCCTTGAGCGTTTGCGAGTCGCCCGGATCGGTAACCACTTTCTTGCCCCAGATACGGTCGTTCTCGTCCATGAAATCGCGTTTGTCGACAATCTGCTGTTCGAGGAAGCGGGTATCTCCCGGGTCGAGAATCTGTACCTTGCGCATCATCTGGCGAACGATTACCTCGAAGTGCTTGTCGTTGATCTTCACACCCTGCATGCGGTATACGTCCTGAACCTCGTTCACGATATATTCCTGTACAGCCGTGGGGCCTTTGATAGCCAGGATGTCGGAGGGCGTAACGGCACCATCGGAGAGGGGCGTACCGGCACGTACATAGTCGTTCTCCTGAACCAGAATCTGCTTCGACAGCGGTACCAGATATTTCTTCGTCTCGCCGGTCTTCGATACCACCGAGATTTCACGGTTACCACGTTTCACTTTACCGAAGATAACCTCGCCGTCGATTTCCGAAACGACAGCAGGGTTGGACGGGTTACGGGCCTCGAACAACTCGGTTACACGAGGCAGACCACCCGTGATATCACCGGCCTTACCTACGGCACGCGGTATCTTCACGAATACCTCACCGGTCTTAATCGTATCGCCATCCTCGATCATCAGGTGAGCACCCACAGGCAGAGCGTAAGTTTTGATTACCTGTCCGTTCTCATCGAGAATCTGAGCCGACGGTACACGGGTACGGTCTTTCGACTCGATGATAATCTTCTCTTTCAAACCCGACTGTTCGTCCGATTCTACACGATAGGTAACACCATCTTCAACGGCTTCGAATTTGACTTTACCGCCAACCTCCGAAACGATAACGGCGTTGAAGGGGTCCCATTCGCAAATCATGTCGCCCTTCTTCACGGTATCGCCGTTGTTGAAGTACAACTTCGAACCGTAAGGAATGTTGGCCGTCATCAGCACCATCTTGGTGTGCGGATCGATAATACGCATTTCGGCCAGACGACCTACGACAATCTGTACCTTCGTGCCGCTATCCGATACGCTCTCTACGGTACGAAGCTCTTCGATTTCGAGGATACCGTCGTAACGCGAGTTTACGCTCGATACGGCAGCGATATTCGAGGCGATACCACCGACGTGGAATGTACGCAGTGTCAGCTGTGTACCCGGCTCGCCGATAGACTGTGCAGCAATCACACCCACAGCCTCGCCTTTCTGAACCATGCGGTTGTTGGCCAGGTTGCGGCCGTAGCACTTGGCGCAGACGCCTTTCTTCGATTCGCAGGTGAGCACCGAACGAATCTCGACTTGCTCGATAGGCGACTCTTCTATCTTCTGGGCAATAGCCTCGGTTATTTCTTCGCCGGCGTGAACCAGAATCTCGTTGGTGAGGGGGTTCACTACATCGTGAACCGATACACGGCCCAGGATTCTTTCGCCCAGCGAGGCTACTACCTCTTCGTTGTTCTTGATTTCGGTGCAAACCAATCCGCGCAGGGTTCCGCAGTCCTCCTCGTGAATAATCACATCGTGGGCTACGTCGACCAGACGACGGGTCAGGTAACCGGCGTCGGCTGTTTTCAAGGCGGTATCGGCAAGACCCTTACGAGCACCGTGCGTAGAGATGAAGTACTCCAGCACCGACAGACCCTCCTTGAAGTTGGCCAAGATAGGGTTCTCGATGATTTGACCACCCTCGGCACCCGACTTCTGCGGCTTGGCCATCAGACCACGCATACCGGAGAGCTGACGAATCTGGTCCTTAGAACCACGGGCTCCCGAGTCGAGCATCATGAATACCGAGTTGAATCCCTGGTTGTCGGCCGAAAGCTGTTTCATCAGGATGTCGGACAGACGCGAGTTGACGTGTGTCCACGTATCGATAATCTGGTTGTAACGCTCGTTGTAGGTAATGAAACCCATGTTGTAGTTGTTCATAATCTGCTCAACCTCGGCATTACCTTCGGCTACCAAAGTCTCCTTTTCAGGCGGAACGAGCACGTCGCCCAGGTTGAACGACAGACCGCCCTTGAAGGCCATGTAGTAACCCAGATTCTTGATGTCGTCGAGGAACTGTGCCGAACGGGTCACACCGCAAACCTTGATTACCTTACCGATGATGTCGCGCAACGACTTCTTCGAAAGAATCTCGTTTACATAGCCGATTTCCTGAGGTACGTATTGGTTCACCAGTACACGGCCTACCGAAGTATTCTCGACCATGTGCTCGATGATGTTGCCGTCTTTGTCGACATCTTTCACCACTACCGATACGGGAGCGTGCAACGAAACCTTACCTTCGTTGTAGGCAATCTCGGCCTCTTCGGGGCCATAGAACTTCAGCCCCTCGCCCAGCGAACCGGGACGCAGTTTGGTAATGTAGTACAGACCCAGAACCATGTCTTGCGAAGGCACGGTGATAGGTGCACCGTTGGCCGGGTTGAGAATGTTGTGCGCACCCAACATGAGCAGTTGAGCCTCAAGGATAGCCTCGTTGCCCAGAGGCAAGTGCACGGCCATCTGGTCACCATCGAAGTCGGCGTTGAATGCCGTACATGCCAGCGGGTGCAGTTGGATAGCCTTACCCTCGATCATCTTGGGTTGGAAAGCCTGGATACCCAGACGGTGCAATGTCGGGGCACGGTTCAGCAGCACGGGGTGTCCCTTCATCACGTGTTCGAGAATATCCCATACGACGGGCTCCTTGCGATCCACGATCTTCTTGGCCGATTTCACGGTCTTGACGATACCGCGCTCGATGAGCTTGCGGATGATAAAGGGTTTATAAAGTTCGGCTGCCATGTTTTTGGGCAGACCGCATTCGTGCATCTTCAGCTCAGGACCTACGACGATAACCGAACGGGCCGAGTAGTCGACACGTTTACCGAGCAGGTTCTGACGGAAACGACCTTGTTTACCTTTCAAACTGTCGGAGAGCGATTTCAACGGACGGTTGGCCTCGGTCTTGACGGCGCTCGACTTGCGCGAGTTGTCGAGCAGCGAGTCGACAGCCTCTTGCAACATACGTTTTTCGTTGCGCAGAATCACCTCGGGAGCCTTGATTTCCATCAATCGTTTCAGACGGTTGTTGCGGATGATAACCCGGCGATAGAGGTCGTTGAGGTCGCTGGTGGCAAAACGTCCACCATCGAGGGGAACCAACGGACGCAGTTCGGGGGGAATCACGGGGATTACCTTCAAGATCATCCACTCGGGACGGTTGCGGCCCTTCGAAGCACGGAACGACTCAACGACCTGCAGGCGTTTCAAAGCCTCGGTCTTGCGTTGTTGAGAGCCGTCGGTGCTGGCGCGGTGACGCAGCTCGTAAGAGAGTTCGTCGAGGTCGAGACGGCACAGCAGGTCGTAGATGGCCTCGGCACCCATCTTGGCGATGAACTTGTTGGGGTCGGTATCTTCGAGCATCTGGTTTTCGCGGGGGAGCGAATCCATGATGTTCAGATACTCCTCTTCAGAAAGGAGGTCGTAAGTGGCCAGGTCGGTTTGAGGACCCGGTTGTATAACGATGTAACGCTCGTAGTAGATAACGGCGTCGAGTTTTTTGCTGGGCAATCCCAGCAGGTACCCAATCTTGTTGGGCAGCGAACGGAAATACCAGATGTGGGCCACAGGCACAACCAACTGGATGTGACCCATACGTTCGCGGCGCACCTTCTTCTCGGTCACCTCGACACCGCATCGGTCGCAGACAATACCCTTGTAACGGATGCGTTTATATTTTCCGCAGTGGCACTCATAGTCCTTTACCGGACCGAAGATGCGCTCGCAGAACAGACCGTCGCGCTCGGGTTTGTAGGTACGGTAGTTGATGGTTTCGGGTTTCAGCACCTCGCCGCTCGAGTTCTCCAAAATCTCCTCGGGCGAAGCCAAACCAATCGAAATCTTCGAAAAGTTACTCTTTATTTTGTTATCTTTTCTAAAAGCCATAAATGTTTAATGTATAAAGAGTTATTGGCCCGGCCGCCGCACAGGGCGACGGCCCGACCGTTTGGATTTTATTTTATTCTAAGTTGACACTAAGACCGAGGCCTCGCAATTCGTGCAAGAGCACATTCAGCGACTCGGGGATACCGGGCGTAGGCATGGGCTCGCCTTTGACGATAGCCTCGTAGGCTTTCGAACGTCCTACCACATCGTCCGACTTGATGGTCAAGATCTCTTGCAGCACGTGAGCGGCACCGAAGGCTTCGAGTGCCCAAACCTCCATCTCACCGAAACGCTGACCACCGAACTGTGCCTTACCACCCAACGGCTGTTGCGTAATGAGTGAGTACGGACCGATGGAACGGGCGTGCATCTTGTCTTCGACCATGTGGCCCAGTTTCAGCATGTAAATGACACCTACCGTAGCCGGTTGGTCGAAGCGTTCGCCGGTACCACCATCGTAGAGGTAGGTCTTACCGTAGCGAGGCAGACCGGCCTTGTCGGTCCAGGCGTTGAGGTCGTCGAGGCTGGCACCGTCGAAGATAGGCGTAGCGAATTTCTCGCCCAGCTCGGCACCGGCCCAACCCAGAACGGTTTCGAAAATCTGTCCCAAGTTCATACGCGAAGGCACACCCAGCGGGTTCAGCACGATGTCGACGGGAGTACCGTCGGCCAGGAACGGCATATCTTCCTGACGCACGATACGCGACACGATACCTTTGTTTCCGTGACGACCGGCCATCTTGTCGCCCACGCTGATCTTACGTTTCTTGGCGATGTATACCTTGGCCATTTGCACGATACCCGAGGGGAGCTCGTCGCCGATCGAGATGTCGAATTTCTTACGACGCAATTCGGCATCGTACTCCTTGTACTTCTTCAGGTAGTTGATGATGGTGGCACGAATCAAGTCGTTCTTGGCGGCATCGGTCGTCCACTTGCTCACCTGTACCGAGGTGTAGTCGATTTTGCTGAGAACAGCCTGGGTAAACTTGGTACCCTTGGGCACGATGTCGGTACCCATAAAGTCTTTCACACCCTGCGAAACCTTGCCTTGTGTGAGCACGAGCAGCTTGTCGATAAGTATCGACTTCAAGCCGTTCATCTTCTCTTCATACTCTTCGTCGAGTTTGGGCAAGATGGCTTTGTCGCTGAGTTTCGATTTTTTCTTCTTGATGGCGCGCGAGAAGAGGTTGGTACCGATAACGACACCTTTCAGCGAGGGGGTAGCTTTCAACGAAGCATCCTTCACGTCGCCGGCCTTGTCGCCGAAGATGGCACGCAACAGTTTCTCTTCGGGCGAAGGATCGGACTCGCCCTTGGGCGTAATCTTACCGATCATAATATCGCCGGGGTTCACCTGGGCACCTACCCGGATAATACCACGCTCGTCGAGATCTTTGGTAGCATCCTCGCTCACGTTGGGAATATCGGAAGTAAGTTCTTCCATACCGCGCTTGGTCTCACGTACCTCGAGCGAATACTCGTCGACGTGAACCGAGGTGAGGATATCTTCGCGAACCATACGTTCGTTCAGCACGATGGCATCCTCGTAGTTGTAACCCTTCCAAGGCATGAAGGCCACCTTGAGGTTGCGGCCCAGAGCCAACTCACCGTTTTCGGTCGAATAACCCTCGGTGAGAATATCGCCGGCTTTCACACGGTCGCCTTTGTGGCAGATAGGACGCAGGTCGATCGTGGTGCTCTGGTTGGTCTTGCGGAATTTGGGTAACTTGTATTCTTTAACGGCATCTTCGAAACTTACAAACTCTTCGTCTTCGGTGCGGTCGTAACGGATGCGGATAACCGTAGCATCGACAAACTCGACTACACCTTCGCCTTCGGCCATAATCTGAGTACGCGAGTCGCGTATCAACTGGCCCTCGATGCCGGTTCCTACGATAGGAGCCTCGGAGCGCAACAGAGGTACGGCCTGGCGCATCATGTTCGATCCCATCAACGCACGGTTGGCATCGTCGTGCTCGAGGAAGGGGATGAGCGATGCGGCAATCGAAGCAATCTGCGTAGGCGACACATCCATCAGGTTCACCTGGTCGGGCGATACAATGGGGAAGTCGGCACCCAAACGAGCTTTTACCCGATTGCGGATAAAGGTACCGTCGTCGTTCAACGGGGCATTACCCTGGGCAATAATCTGACCCTCTTCCACTTCGGCAGTCAGGTATACGACACCTTCGGGCGACAAATCTACCTTGCCGTCTTTCACCTTGCGATACGGAGTCTCGATGAAGCCCAAATCGTTGATTTTGGCATATACGCACAACGACGAAATCAGACCGATGTTAGGACCCTCAGGCGTCTCGATAGGACACAGACGGCCATAGTGGGTATAGTGCACGTCGCGCACCTCGAAACCGGCACGCTCACGCGACAGACCGCCGGGGCCCAGGGCCGACATACGGCGCTTGTGGGTAATCTCGGCCAACGGGTTGGTCTGGTCCATGAACTGCGACAGGGCGTTGGTACCGAAGAAGGTATTGATTACCGACGAAATCGTCTTGGCGTTGATCAGGTCGATGGGGGTGAATACCTCGTTGTCGCGCACATTCATACGCTCGCGGATGGTACGGGCCATACGGGCCAACCCGACACCGAACTGGTTGTATAATTGCTCTCCCACAGTACGCACACGACGGTTGCTCAAGTGGTCGATATCGTCGACATCGGTCTTCGAGTTGATAAGCTCGATAAGGTATTTGATGATCTCGATAATATCCTCTTTGGTGAGCACCTTCACGTCGGGCGAGGTGGAGAGGTTTAATTTCTTGTTTATTCTGTAACGTCCTACTTCGCCCAGGTCGTAACGCTTTTCCGAGAAGAAGAGGTTGGTTATCACCTCACGAGCGCTGGCTTCGTCGGCCGGCTCGGCGTTACGCAACTGACGATATATATAGAGCACGGCCTCCTTCTCCGAGTTACTGGAGTCTTTCTGGAGGGTGTTGAAGATAATCGAGTAGTCCGAGGTATTCCCGCCTTCCTTGTGGAGAAGGATGTTTTGAACCCCCGACTCGAGAATGTCGGCGATGTGCGACTCTTCCAGGACGGTTTCACGAGGAATCACGATTTCGGTACGTTCGATAGAAACAACCTCGCCCGTATCCTCGTCGACAAAGTCTTCGACCCACGACTTCACCACGTTACCGGCCAAGCGGCGACCGATGGCTTTTTTCAGGTTGGTCTTGGAGACTTTGAGGTCTTCTGCCAGACCGAAGATTTCGAGAATGTCCTTATCGGTCTCGAAGCCGATGGCACGCAGCAGCGTGGTCACGGGCAATTTTTTCTTCCGGTCGATATAGGCATACATCACGTTGTTGATGTCGGTGGCAAACTCAATCCACGATCCTCTGAACGGAATGATACGAGCCGAATAAAGTTTGGTACCGTTGGCATGCGTACTTTGTCCGAAGAAGACACCCGGAGAACGGTGTAACTGCGATACCACTACCCGCTCGGCACCGTTGATGACAAAGGTACCCTTAGCCGTCATGTAAGGGATGGGGCCCAAATAAACGTCTTGTATTACCGTAGCGAAATCCTCGTGATCGGGGTCGGTGCAGTATAGTTTCAGTTTAGCCTTTAAAGGTACGCTGTATGTCAACCCTCTCTCGAGACACTCTTCGATGGTGTATCTGGGCGGGTCGATATAATAGTCCAGGAATTCGAGGACAAAGTTGTTGCGCGTATCAGCAATGGGAAAGTTCTCGGCAAAGACCTTGAAAAGACCTTCGTTTTTTCTCTTTTCAGGCGGAGTGTCGAGTTGCAAAAAGTCTTGAAACGACTTCAACTGAACTTCAAGGAAATCCGGATAAGGAAGCGGATTTTTGATTGAAGCGAAATTTACGCGTGGTTTACCTATTGTAGAAGACATTTATAGAATGGATTAAGTGAACTTAATTAAAAATATATACACAAAAAGGTTAAGAATCACCGACTAAGATGATTCTTAACCAACCTATCTGATTACCAGATATATTATTTAAGTTCAACTTCTGCTCCAGCGTCTTCGAGTTGTTTTTTCAGAGCTTCAGCATCAGCTTTAGCAAGACCTTCTTTTACGTTGTTGGGAGCACCGTCTACGAGGTCTTTAGCTTCTTTCAAGCCAAGTCCGGTGAGTTCTTTCACCAATTTAACGATAGCCAGTTTGTTTGCACCCGGAGCTTTCAGAACAACATCGAACGATGTTTTTTCTTCAGCAGCAGCTCCGCCGGCAGCGGGAGCAGCAGCAACAGCAACAGCTGCAGCAGCAGGTTCAATACCATATTCGTCTTTCAAAATTTGAGCAAGTTCGTTTACTTCCTTTACGGTCAAGTTAACTAATTGTTCTGCAAAAGCTTTCAAATCTGCCATTTTTGTATGAATTAAATGTTATTATTCGTAATAATGTTTGTGTATAAAAAGTTATCTTTCTGATAGAGTCTGCAATACTCCATGAATAGTCGAACCGCTTGACTGAAGAGCCGATACCACATTCTTGGCAGGAGACTGCAAGAGGGCGATAACGTCAGCAATAAGTTCGTTTTTGCTCTTGATGGCAACCAGCGTATCCAACTGATCGGCGCCGATATAGAAACTTTCTTCTACATAGGCGGCTTTCAATACGAGGTCTTCAGAGGTTTTTCTGAACTCCTTGATCAGTTTGGCCGGAGCGTTACCCACATTCGAGAAGAACATCGTTGTAGAACCCTTCAAAGCGCCATACAGAGGCGAGTAGTCGGCATCGAGACCTTCGAGAGCCTTGTGCAGCAGGGCGTTCTTTACAACCAACATTTTGATACCTTCCTTGAAACAAGCGCGACGCAGATTGCTCGTTTTCTCGGCGTTCAACGTAGCGGTTTCGGCGAGGTAGAAGCAGCTATACTCCTTTACAGTATCTGCTATTTGTGCAATAATAGTGCCTTTATCTTCCTTTCTCATAATTCCATGTTTTAGTTCTCGTCAACTGATTTGGGATCAATCTTGATACCCGGGCTCATTGTACTCGAAAGATAAATACTCTTGATATAAGCACCCTTAGCAGCAGTCGGTTTCAGTTTGATCAGGGTCGAAACAAACTCACGTGCATTGTCGCGAATCTGGTCGGCAGCAAACGAAATCTTACCTATGGAGGCATGTACTATACCATTCTTGTCGACTTTGAAGTCGATCTTACCTTGTTTTACTTCTTTTACAGCTTTAGCCACATCGGTAGTTACCGTACCGCTCTTGGGGTTAGGCATCAGACCACGAGGGCCGAGGATACGTCCCAGAGCACCGATTTTACCCATGATAGCAGGCATCGTAATGATTACGTCGATATCGGTCCAACCGCCTTTGATTTTCTCGATATACTCGTCCAATCCTACGTAGTCGGCACCAGCCTCTTTGGCTGCAGTCTCGGCATCGGGCGTACAGAGCACCAATACACGCACTTGCTTACCGGTTCCGTGAGGCAACGAAACGACGCCACGTACCATTTGATTGGCTTTACGAGGGTCAACACCCAAGCGTACATCAATATCAAGCGATGCGTCGAATTTGGTAAAGGTTACATCCTTCACCAACTGAGATGCCTCGCTGAGTGAGTAGGCCTTCCCTGCTTCAATCTTTGCTAAAGCTAACTTTTGATTTTTTGTCAGTTTACCCATTTCAATTGAAGTTTATTAGTTATTTACCGGGAATTCCCCTTTTACGGTGATACCCATACTTCTAGCTGTACCAGCAACCATGCGCATGGCCGATTCTACGGTAAAACAGTTCAAGTCAACCATTTTGTCCTCGGCGATTGCTTTTACCTGATCCCAAGTGATCTCACCCACTTTCTTACGATTGGGCTCGGCCGAACCACCTTTTACTTTGGCAGCTTCCAGTACCTGGATGGCAACGGGAGGCGTCTTTACAACAAAGTCGAACGACTTGTCGCTGTAATAGGTGATGACAACCGGCAAAATCTTACCGGCCTTGTCTTGGGTACGGGCATTGAATTGCTTGCAAAACTCCATGATGTTGATACCCTTGGAACCCAGAGCAGGTCCTACGGGAGGAGAGGGGTTTGCTGCACCACCTTTAATCTGTAATTTGATTTGTCCAGCAATTTCTTTAGCCATTGTTTTTAATTTTGATATTATTAAAATACCGAGGATTCATACAAGCGCGTAACCTCTTGTATTACTCCCGCTCTACTTGCGAATTTTCCAGTTCCAACGGAGTCTTGCGACCAAAGATCTTCACCATCACCTTCAGCTTCTTCTTCTCGTTGTTCACCTCTTCGATAATTCCGCTAAAGCCGTTGAAGGGGCCATAGTTTACTTTTACCGTTTCGCCTACGTGATATACAACGGCGGGCTCGTCGCCCACCTCTTGCATCTCGTCTACTGCCCCCAACATACGATTAACTTCCGAAGGCCGCAGGGGCTCCGGTTGATTGGATTTTCCACCCAGGAAATCGATGACGTTGGTGGTGTTGCGCAGGTGGTGAATAACCTCGCCTACTAAGATGGCTTCCACAAAAACATAACCCGAGTAAAGGTTTTTCTCCTTTACCACTTTTTTGCCGTTACGTACGGTGTAGACTTTTTCGGTAGGTATCAAGACCTGAAATACGTAATTGCCAAGATCAGTATTCTTGATTTCGGCATCAAGAACTTCTTTGACCTTGCTCTCTTTTCCGCTAATGGCACGCAGAACGTACCAGCCTTTTTTTTCTTCAGACATTGATTTACCTCCCTAATTAAAAACCTCCGTAAATAAGGTGCATGATTTTGTCAATACATTGATCCATTGCAAATATCACTATAGCGATAATAAGGGAAGCGAACATAACCACTACAGCGCTATTTGCCAACTCCGATTTGGTCGGCCAAGATACTTTATGAACCAGTTCATTGTAAGAATCCTGGATATCGGCAAGTATTTTCAATTTCTTCATTGTTTCATTCAGTTTTGCACGGGTCGAGAGACTCGAACTCCCGACACCTGGTTTTGGAGACCAGTGCTCTACCAACTGAGCTAGACCCGTATAAAATCAGCCCCGCAATGAGGGCTGATTTTTGTAATTTTATCTAAGCTAATTCGCTATGCGATTAGTCCAAGATTTCGGTGATTTGACCCGAACCTACCGTACGGCCACCTTCACGGATTGCGAAACGCAGACCTTTGTCGCAAGCAACCGGAGTGATGAGTTTCACGTTGATAGTTACGTGGTCACCAGGCATTACCATTTCTACACCTTCGGGGAGAGTGATTTCGCCCGTTACGTCAAGCGTACGGATGTAGAATTGAGGACGGTAGTGGTTGTGGAACGGAGTGTGACGACCACCTTCTTCTTTCTTCAAGATATAAACTTGAGCCTTGAATTCCGAGTGGGGTTTTACTTGTCCCGGGTGGCAGATTACCATACCACGTTTGATTTCGTTCTTGTCGATACCACGGAGCAACAGACCTACGTTATCACCAGCCTCACCTTCGTCGAGGATCTTACGGAACATCTCAACACCGGTTACAACCGATTTCTTGTCGGCACCCAAGCCCAGGATTTGTACCTCGTCGCCAACTTTTACGCGACCGGCCTCGATACGACCCGTAGCAACAGTACCACGACCAGTAATCGAGAATACGTCCTCAACAGGCATCAAGAAGGGTTTATCAACATCACGCGGAGGCAGAGGAATCCAAGTATCTACGGCATCCATCAACTCCATGATTTTCTCTTCCCATTTGGGTTCACCGTTCAAGGCACCGAGGGCAGAACCACGAATGATAGGTGTGTTGTCACCATCATATTCATAGGCGTTGAGCAACTCTCTCATCTCCATTTCAACGAGTTCGAGCATCTCTTCGTCGTCAACCATATCACATTTGTTCAGGAATACAACGATACGGGGAACGTTTACCTGACGAGCCAACAGGATGTGCTCACGAGTTTGGGGCATAGGACCGTCGGTAGCTGCAACCACGATAATTGCACCATCCATCTGAGCAGCACCGGTTACCATGTTCTTTACATAGTCGGCGTGACCCGGGCAGTCAACGTGTGCATAGTGGCGGTTTGCAGTTTCATATTCTACGTGCGAAGTATTAATCGTAATACCACGCTCTTTTTCCTCAGGTGCGTTATCGATCGAGTCGAACGAGCGCATTTCAGAAAGACCCTTCTTAGCGAGTACCATCGTAATGGCAGCGGTCAAGGTCGTTTTACCGTGGTCTACGTGACCAATAGTACCAATGTTTACGTGGGGTTTGGTACGTTGAAACTGTTCTTTTGCCATAGTTTTGTATTTTTTTATAAAATTGATTAGCGTTCTAAAAACTTGGAGCCGATGACGGGATTTGAACCCGTGACCTCTTCCTTACCAAGGAAGTGCTCTACCCCTGAGCTACATTGGCAATATTTCTTTTCGAGTGAAAGATCGACTTCAACACCTGTGGGAGATTCGACCCGGAGAACCGACGGCTTTTCATCGTACCGTTTTCGCCTCTTTCTTGTGGGCAAAGATGGATTCGAACCACCGAAGGCGTAAGCCAGCAGATTTACAGTCTGCCCCATTTGGCCACTCTGGTATTTGCCCCTTTCAGTCTTTTCGTTTTTCATCGAGAGCCGCCGCCCTCTCATCTCACTCCGCTCTTCGTTCGGGACAATTTTGCACCCGCTCTTCACAGCTCATATCGGTGAGAAACGGGTGCAAATTTAGGCATAATTTTTAAACTACAAAAATATCGGAGCTTTTTTTTTATTTTTCCCTCATCTTTTCTTTCAACTTCACGAGTTGCTTGATGAGAGCTTCGATAGCAACATCGACCGCTTCTTCAAAAGAATCAGCCACTTTGCTCGAAAATACCGACTCGTTGCGAGGCACAAATACTTTTATGCCCGCTTCTTTATTTTGCGCAGTCTCGGGCTTTACCACCTTCAATGAAACTTCTACGGCAATGATGCCATCGTAATATTGTTCGAGTTTGGAAACTTTTTTCTGAATGAATTTTTCCAACTTCTCCGATGCGTCGAAATGAATAGCTTGAATACGGATTTCCATATTACCTCCTTTTTTTATGGCTTTCTTTGGGGGAAAGCCTGGTTATAACTTTGTTTCAGTTCTTCAAACGTGATATGTGTATATACTTCGGTTGAAGCTAATGAATGGTGCCCGAGCAGTTCCTTGACACTGTTGAGCCCGGCTCCGTTGTTGAGCATGACCGAGGCAAAGGTATGACGCAGTACGTGCGGACTTCGCTTCTCGAGGGTGCACACCTGCGACAAGGCTTGTTTCACCACCCGATAGACCAGTTGCGGATAGAGGGGCTCTCCGTTCTTCCTTATAAAGAAGTATTCGGCATCGCCCAACCCGGCTTCGCTACGCATCCGACGGTAGTCGGCTATCAGTTCGGCCAACTCGGCTCCGTAAGGGACCAACCGCTGCTTGTTGCGTTTACCGGTCACTTTTATCTCTCCTTCGCGCACATCCTCGTCTTTCAAGCCTATCAGCTCGGCCCGACGGATGCCGGTATTATAGAACATCTCGATGATCAACTTGTTGCGCACGCCTTCCAGGTCATCGCCATACGACACGTCGTCGAGCAACTCGTCCATGGTATCGCGCCGCAAATAGACCGGCAATTTCTTCCTCACCTTGGGTACCCGTACATCGTTTACCGGACTGCCCGCCACAACCGACTGACTTACCAGATAACGATAGAACGCCCGAAGCGAGGAGACCTTGCGCGAGATACTGCGAGCCGTAAGCCCATCCTCAGACAACGAGGCTATCCACTCCCTCACCTGCTCGGGGGTAACCTGTTGCAGCTCACACCCGGGCTCGAGGGTTTCAAGGAACGCTTTAAACTGAAACAAATCGTTTTTATATGACAATACGGTATGAGTAGAAAGATTCTTCTCATACCGGATATATCTTAAAAACGATTCGACCAGCATAACTCGTAGCTTTTACTTACGCTACGAATATAAGGGAAATTATTGAAAAATCCAATACCTGCCGGCAATAAAAAAATTACTCTTCGTTCTGGTGGAGCTTCTGGATGTAGATAGCCCGCATCATCTTTTTACGGTTCGTTACCGACGGTTTTTCAAATGCCTGACGGTTACGCAATTCTTTTATTACACCTGTTTTTTCAAATTTCCGTTTGAATTTCTTCAAAGCCTTTTCGATGTTTTCGCCTTCTTTTACTGGAACTATAATCATAATTATTTAGATATTAGTTTATTTATTTCCTTTTGAACAATTGCGGTGCAAAATTATAGATTGTTTTGTGATTAGCAAAACTTTCGACCCCTAAAATACACCTTATCCATAAAATTTATAGAAAGGGGCGCCGCCAGACATTCATCTTCGTTCCAATATTTTCACACGCTTTTATCTTCGTATTTTCTCAAATATGACTACCTTTACAGGCAAATGATTTTTTTTCTTTCGGGCAACGATAATACCGGCAAGGGCTCGATACAACGATTTCCGCTCAGGCCGATGCCGGGAATTACCGCTCGGATAGGGACAAGACACACATATAAAAAAGAGATATTATGAGCAAATCGACATTACCCCGACTGAAAGCCCTGCGCGAAGAGATGGGCAAAGCCGGTATTACCGCGTTTATCATACCGGGGACCGATCCGCACCAAAGCGAGTATTATGCCAGTCACTGGGCTGCACGCACCTGGATTTCAGGATTTAACGGATCGGCCGGAACCGCTGTCGTAACCACCAATCAGGCCGGACTGTGGACCGACTCTCGCTACTTCCTGCAAGCAGCGCAACAACTCGAGGGCTCGGGTTTCGAGCTCTTCAAAGAGGGGTTACCCGATACGCCCACCATCGAACAATGGCTCTTGAAGACTCTGCCGCAAGGGGCTACCGTAGCTATCGACGGTACGCTGTTCGGGGCTTCGCAAGCCGCCAAGATGAAACAGAACTTCGAGAGTCACGGACTTCACTTCGTCTCCGACTTCACTCCCTTCGACACCATTTGGGAGGGGCGTCCCTCGATTCCCAAAAACGAGGTATTCATCCACGAGGAGAAATATAGCGGCGAGTCGGTGGCCGACAAGATGAACCGCATCATGGAGCAGGTGCACCAAGCCGGAGCCGAGGCGCTGCTGCTGGCTGCTCTCGACGAGATTGCCTGGGCCTTCAACATCCGCGGCAACGACGTGGAGTGCAACCCCGTGGTGGTTTGCTACGCTTATATCGACGACGACCGCCGCATCCTCTTCATCGACCAGGACAAGATTGGCGACACCGTATGCCAATACTTGAAAAAGAATGCCGTCGAAATCATGCCCTACGACAGCATCTTCGACTTCGTGGGCTCTCTGCCGGTCGAAAAAAAGGTATTCGTCGACACCAACAAAATCAACTATACCTTATTAAATAAACTCAACGCCACCTCCGTGTCGGGACAATCGCCCATTGCCCTGCTCAAGAGCATCAAGAACGAGACTCAACTGGCCGGCACCCGCGAGGCCATGATTCGCGACGGTGTAGCTCTGGTTCGCTTCTTCCGCTGGCTCGAACAGAATATCGACAGCGGCAAAGTGACCGAGATTACCGTAGCCGAAAAACTGCGTGAGTTCCGCTCGCAACAGAACCTCTACGTGGGCGAGAGCTTCGCCACCATCGCCGGCTTCAACGAGCACGGCGCCATCGTCCACTACACGGCTACCCCCGAGAGCAACGCCACCATTACCCGCCGCGGATTCCTGCTCATCGACTCGGGTGCCCAATACCTCGACGGCACGACCGACATCACCCGCACCATCTCGCTGGGCAACCTCTCGCCGCGGCAGAAACGCGACTTCACGCTGGTAATGAAGGGGCACATCGCACTGGCCACTTGCCACTTCCCGCAAGGCACCCGGGGCTCGCAGCTCGATGCTCTGGCCCGTCACTTCCTGTGGGACGACCACCTCAACTACCTGCACGGCACAGGCCACGGCGTGGGCCACTTCCTCAACGTGCACGAGGGACCGCAAAACATCCGCCTCGAAGAGAACCCCACCCCGCTCATGCCGGGCATGATTACCTCGAACGAACCGGGTCTCTACCGCACGGGCGAGTATGGCATCCGTTGCGAGAACCTCATTCTCACCATTCCCGACTACCAGAACGAGTTCGGCATGTTCTACCGCTTCGAGACCCTCACTCTCTTCCCCTTCGACACCGAGGCGCTCGACCTCTCGATTATGACCGAGAAGGAGATCGAATGGCTCAACAACTACCACGAAATGGTATACGACCGCCTCAGCCCCATGCTCAACGAGGAGGAACAGCAATGGTTGCACCGTAAGACTACATCTATCTAACGGATACAAACTAAAAAAATAGATTCGATATGGCACTTATAAAATCTGTGCGGGGCTTTACCCCCAAGGTCGGCAAGAACTGCTTCCTGGCCGACAATGCCGTACTCATAGGCGATACCGTCATCGGTGACGAATGCAGCATCTGGTTCGGAGCCGTGTTGCGGGGCGATGTCAACTCGATACGCATCGGCAACCGGGTGAACATTCAAGACGGTGCGGTACTGCATACCCTCTACGAAAAATCGACAATCGAGATTGGCGACGACGTGTCGATAGGCCACAACGTGACCATACACGGAGCCACCATACACAACGGAGCCCTCATAGGCATGGGCTCGGTCGTGCTCGACCATGCCGTAGTGGGCGAAGGCGCCATCGTGGCTGCCGGTGCAGTAGTGCTGAGCAAGACGGTTATCAAACCGGGCGAACTCTGGGGCGGGACTCCGGCCAAATTCATCAAGATGGTCGATCCCGAACAGTCGAAGGAAATCAACCAGAAGATTGCCAAAAACTACCTGATGTACTCGACCTGGTACGAAGAGGAGTAACCCCTACCCTTCAACCCATACACCGAGGGGCTGCCTTTGCGGGCAGCCCCTCGGTGCGTTTAACCCGGGAGCAGGCGGGGCATAACCTCTGGTTATAGATTATAACTACAAAGAAATCATAACTTTTGAAATAAAAACCTACCTTTGCAGCGCGAAACCGGAAAACCACCCGACGGGTAAATGTGTTTTCCCCGGGAAACGGCCCGGTCTGTTTCGCCGCTCAAGTCAATAATACAAAACAAAACACTCTAATATTCAACTGTTATGATCAGCGAAAAACAAGGAAACGTACTTCATGGTATTCTATTGATTGTACTCTTCTCGTTTTCGGCTTTCTACATCGCCGAGATCCAGTTTATAAAAAATCTCTCGCTCAGTCCGCTCATCGTGGGTATCGTATTGGGCATGCTCTACGCCAACAGCTTGCGCAACCGGCTGCCCGAGACCTGGGTGCCGGGTATCAAATTCTGTTCGAAACAGATTCTGCGCGCCGGTATCGTACTCTACGGTTTCCGCCTGACGCTGACCGATGTGGCCGCCGTAGGTCTCCCGGCCATTCTGGTAGACAGCATCATCGTTTGCGGCACCATCTTCCTGGGCATCTTCCTGGGCAAGCTGCTGAAGATAGACAAAGACACCGCCCTGATTACCTCTACCGGCAGTGCCATCTGTGGTGCAGCTGCCGTACTCGGTGCCGAGCCGGTTATCAAGTGCGAAGGCCATAAGACCGCCATCGCCGTGTCTACCGTAGTCATTTTCGGAACCATTGCCATGTTCCTCTACCCCATCATGTACCGCTCAGGACTGCTCTCCAGTCTGTCCGATACCCAGGTAGCCATCTACACGGGAAGTACCCTGCACGAAGTGGCCCACGTTGCCGGTGCAGGCAATGCGATGGACCCCACCGATACGCTGGGCATTGCCGGTACAGCCACCATCACCAAGATGATTCGTGTCATGCTCCTGGCCCCCGTATTGGTCATCATGAGCTTCGCCCTTGCCGGACGTAAAAAAGTATCAGCCGACGGCACAGTGGCCAAGAGCAAGATTACCATTCCCTGGTTTGCTTTCGGATTCATCGGCATCATCTGCCTGAATTCCTTGCTCCAGTACCTCTTCGATGCCCCGACCGTAAAAGACATTCCCCTGAACGGAGCCATCGAATACCTCGATACTTTCATGCTGACCATGGCCATGACGGCACTGGGCGCCGAGACCAGCATTGACAAGTTCAAACAGGCAGGAGCCAAACCTTTCATTTTGGCCTTCGGGCTCTTCATCTGGCTGGTGGGCGGTGGTTACCTGCTGGTTAAATGGCTGGTCTAAGCAAGCCACTTTCTTCTCAAGGAAAAGGAGATCTCAAGATAAAAAAAACAATCCCCCTTGCCGGAAGCATGTAGCTCACAGGCAAGGGGGATTGTCGTATAGGTTCGTTTCGCAGCACAAGGGGGCTCAAGGGCCGCCCTTCTCCACATCGGAAACCGGCACGGCCTCATGGCCATCAGCCCCGACGGCGTTTCTCGTCGGGACGGTTCTTGGAGGTTGTGCCCCGGCCCCGTGTATGGTCGGCCGAAGCACTACGCCCGGCAGCATCTTTCTTGTCGACACGCTCGGCCCGAGGTTTGGCCGGTTGTGCTCTGCGACGGCCCGACTCGTGAGCAGCAGCCGGAGCGGCATGACGGGTGCGACGCCCGCCTTGCGAATCGCTCTCGCGCCCCTCTGCAGCCCGATTGCGCGCCGGACGGTGGGTCGACCGCTCCTCGGCAGCCTCGGCCCCGAACGAGCTGTTGCGGCGCGACGAAGCCCCGTAACGGCGCAACTTGTACTCGCGCTGTTCCATGGGGATGTAGTGCAGCGGTTCGCCGTCGATTTTCACCTTGTCGCCCTCTTCGACCCGGCTGCCCAGTGTGGCCAGATGGCCGTTGATGGTGACCCGTTCGTCGGTAATGAGTTTGTCGGCCTCCCGGCGAGAGCAGAAGCCCGAGTCGCTGATGTATTTGTTGAGCCGGATACCCGGCAGAGTCTCTTTCTTTGCCATAGTCATAAAATATTTTTCAGTTATCCCAATACAATGTGTTCGGCCTCTACCGGCTCGTGAAGGAAGAGCGTAGCCGCCTCGGAGAATTTGCCGGTTGCCTCGGTGGTGAGGTAGCGGCAGTGGCCACCCTTCGAGCAACGGGTTTCGATCTCGGGGTGACGGTGCAGATAGTCGGCCAACCGGTCGGTTACCAGCGGCCCCTGTACCACCACCGATACCGACGGGGGCAGATATCTCCTGATCTTATCGAGCAACAACGGATAGTGGGTGCACCCCAGCACCACCGTATCGATGGCGGGCGACTGGGCCAGCAGTTCGTCGATGTACTTCTTCACGAAGTAATCGGCACCGGGACCCTGCGCCTCGTTGTTCTCGACCAGCGGAACCCACATGGGGCAAGCCTGTCCGTAGACCTCGTAACCGGGGTACATCTTCTTGATTTCCATCTCATACGATCGCGACTGTATGGTACCCGGCGTAGCCAACACACCTATGTGGCCGGTGCGGGTAAGCTCGGCCAGCGCCTCGACGGTGGGGCGTATCACCCCCAGCACCCGACGATCGGGAGCAATGCGAGGCAAATCGTTCTGCTGAATGCTGCGCAGCGCCTTGGCCGAAGCCGTATTGCAGGCCAGTATCACCAGCGAACACCCCTGATCGAAGAGGTGCAGCACCGCCTGCTTGGTAAACTCATAGACAATCTCGAACGAACGTGTACCGTATGGCGCCCGGGCGTTATCGCCCAGATATAGGTAGTCGTACTGGGGCAATCCCCGACGCACCTGCTCGAGTATGGTGAGGCCGCCGTAACCCGAGTCGAAGACCCCGATGGGGCCCATCGTCGTATGCTCTTTGTTTACATTCATCTCTGTTCCCGTATATATGGAAAAAGGATGATAAGTTACATTATCACCCTTTTATACAGTCCCTCGACGAGGGAATAATTATTTCAAGCCCAATTTGGCTTTTACCAACGGAGTTACATCTTCGCTGGGTGCGCCCTGATAGATGACAATAGGATAGGCCAAGTCGAAGATATAGGTGTATTTGCCTTCGGCACCTACCGACTTGATGGCGTCCATCAGTTTCTGTTGGATAGGAGCGAAGAGGGCCTCCTGTTGTTTCTGGATATCTTGAGCGGCCATTTCGCGGAAGCTCTCGATACGCGATTGAGAATCCTGAACCTCTTGCATGCGACGGGCACGGATTGTCTCGGGAATCGTGTCGCCCAAAGCCATATACTCTTTATATTTCTTGGTAAACTCTTCCTGAATCTTCATGAATTCATCCTCATACTTCTTGTTAATATCTTGAAGAGTCTTCTCGGCAGTTGCTTTCTCGGGCATCAGCATGAAAATCTCCTGAGAATTTACGGTACCGAATTTAAGGGCCTGTTGCGCTTGTGCCATGAAGCTCAGCGAGCAGAAGCACACAGCAGCAAAAAGAAGTTTTTTGATCATACTATATTTTTGTTTTTATTGTTAGTTACGAATAACAGTGCAAAAGTACGCAATTATTTTGAATATCCTAACTTTGCGAGCACTTCATTACTAATATCTATCTTGGGTGAAGCAAAAATGATATTGGGCGACGAAGCTCGGTCGATAACCATCGAGTAGCCTTTCTCCTCCGAAATTTTCTTGATGGCATTGTAAATGTCGTCCTGGATAGGTTTCATCAGACTCTCGCGTTTTTTGAACAGTTCGCCTTCGGGGCCGAAGTATTTCCGACGCAACTCTACCACTTCGGTCTCCTTGTCGCGAATCTCCTCTTCGCGTTTCACCTTCATGTCTTCGGTCAGAAACACCAGGTCCGACTGGTAGTTCTGATACATGGTCTTGGCCTCGGCCGCCTTGTCGTCGCACTCTTTTTGCCAGCGTTGCGACACCTGGTTCAACTGCTCGTTGGCCATCTCGTACGAAGGTATGTTCTTGAGAATATACTCCATATCGATCAACGCATATTTCTGGGCTACCGACGAAGCGGCAAAGGCTATCGCCGCGATCGCCAAAAGAACTATTCTTTTCATATCACATTTCAGGGTTTTAGTTATACATTTCTACGTTCTCGGGGAGAGACCGAACCAATCACCACAGTCTCCGAAAAATAAAGATAGCGCGATTCTGGTAAACCGCGCCATCCTTTTAGAGCATTTAACACAAAATATATCTGTTTTTTCACAAATTAAAATTCCTGACCCAGGATGAAGTGGAAGTGGCTTCCGCCCCGTTCGCCCTGCACCTTGTCGAAACCGTAGGCCCAGTCGATACCCATCAGACCAATCATCGGCAGGAAGATGCGCACACCCACACCGGCCGACCGTTTCAGCGAGAAGGGATTGAAATTCTCGAGTTGGGTCCAGGCGTTACCACCCTCGACAAAGGCCAAACCGTAGATGGTCGACGAGGGTTGCAACAGGAACGGGAAGTGTAGCTCCATCGAGAAGCGGGTGTAGGCCCGACCGTCGGAGTAAGGCGTCAGTGAACCGTTGTCGTAACCTCTCAAACCGATAGTCTCGGTAGCGTAGGTGTAGGAACCGGTCATACCGTCACCACCCACATAGAAGGTTTCGAAGGGGGTCTGCTTGTATCGGTTGTAGGCACCCAGCAAACCGAAGTCGGCGCGACCCATGAGCACCAGCGTATACTTGTCGGAGTTGTTCAGCGGCGTGTACACACGGCTCTTGAACTTGATCTTGTAATACTCGATCCAGCGGTAGAGTTTCTCGCGGTCGGCTCGCGACGAGCTTTCGTAGAGGCTCTTGTAGTCGGTCTTGGAGAAGAGCGAATAGGGCGGCGTGAACTGGGCCGAGAGGGTGAACTGCGAACCGCGGCGGGTGTAGATGGGGTTGTCGATAGAGCTACGTCCCAAGGTCAGGCCCAGCGTGAAGCTGTGCGACGTACCGTTCTGCATGTAATAGAGGTACTCCCAGTTCTTGAGGATATAGGCCTGGTAACCGAGCTCGGCCATGAAGGTGAAGTAGTCGTCGGGCCACTCCAACCGTTTACCGAAGCCGAACGACACACCCACCATCTGCAACGACTTGTTGGGGTCGAGGGCATTCTCGTAGGCATTCTGGTAGTAGTCGTTGTAATAGTTGTTGTAGTAGCTGCCGTAACCTCCATAATAACCGCCATACAACGCATTGTTGTAGATGCTGTTGTAGGCATTGCTCAGGAACGAGCTCTCGATACCGGTCTGGCGGCTGTAATAGGCCGAGAACTGGAACGAGTTAGGACGCTTGCCACCGAACCAGGGGTCGTAGAACGAGATGCTGTACTGCTGATAGTAGCGGGCATTGGTCTGCGCACTGATGGTGAAAGTCTGTCCGTCGCCCTGCGGGATAATACCCTTGAACGATTTGGGGTTCAACAGGTTCTTGATGGAGAAGTTGGTGAATTTGAGACTGAGTTTACCAATTACACCCGTCTGGCCCCAACCGGCCGAGAATTCAATCTGGTCGTTGGCCTTCGACTCGAGGTTGTAGATAAGGTCTACCGTACCGTTCTCTTCGTTGGGCTCGGGTTTGATGTCCATGGTCTCGGGGTCGAAGTGACCGGTCTGGGCAATCTCACGGGCCGAACGCATGAGGTCCGACTTGCTGAAGAGTTCGCCCGGCTTGGTACGCAGCTCACGACGGATAACGTGCTCGTACAGACGGTCGTTACCGTTGATGACCACCTTGTTGATGCGGGCCTGCGGACCCTCGAAGAGGCGAATCTCCAGGTCGATGGAGTCGTTCTGTACATTCCCCTCGATGGGCACCAGCTGGAAGAAGAGGTAACCGCGGTCCATGTAGAGGTTGGCCACGGCATCTTCGTCCTCCATGGTCCGCTTGTTGAGCATCTTCTGGTTATAGACATCGCCCGGCTTCATGCCCAGCACGGCCGAGAGGTAGTCCGAGGGATAGATGGTGTTGCCCACCCAGTCGATGTTGCGGATGTAGTATTTGTCGCCCTCGTCGATGGTGAGGTAGACGTCGACGGTCTTGTCGTTGTAGCGTACCACGCTGTCGCTCACGATGGTTGCATCGCGGTAGCCCAGCTCGTTGTACTTCTCGATAATGAGGTTCTTGTCGTTTTTGTAGTTCTCCTCGACAAATTTCTTGGTACGGAAGAGGTGGAGCAGGTTGCCCTTCTCGTTGGTCTTCTTCATAGCCCACTTGATCTTCCGGTCCGAGAGAGCCTGGTTGCCCTCGATGTATATCTTGTGAACTTTGATTTTCTCTTTCTTGTCGATGTAGATGTCGACGATTACCTCGTTTTCGTGGGTGAGGTCATCGGTCTGCCGGATGTTTACCTCGGCATTCTTGAAGCCCTTCTCCTCGAAATGTTTCTTGATGATGGAAGTGGCACGGTCGACAATGTTGGGGGTAATCTGGTTACCCTTCACCAGCCCCAGACGCATCTCCAGATCTTCGCGCTCGCTCTTCTTGAGGCCGTGGTAATTGATTTGCGAGATACGCGGCTGTTGCTTGAGCTGAATTTCGATCCACGCCTTGTCGCCATAGGTCTTGGTCAACTTGATGACCACGTCGGAGAAGAGGCCCTGCCGCCAGAATTTCTTGGCAGCATCGGTAATGGCGTTACCGGGAATCTCGATTACCTGTCCCACCTCGAGCCCCGAGTAACCGATGAGCACATAGTCCTCGTAGTTGGGTGCACCGGTCACGGTAATACCGGCAATTTCGTATTTCTGCGGAATAGCCGAGTAGACAACTTTGGGGTTGTATATCGTGTCGAGCTTCTCTTCATTCTGTGCGATTGCCGCCCATGAACACAAAGACAATGTCAAAAAGACGGCCAGATACCTTAAAGGCATATTATACTGTATTTTCAAGTTCAAATTCTTCATTTATAGTTGTTCACTCGTTTTGCCGAACCGACGTTCACGCGACTGGTACTCGACAATGGCCTGGTAGAGGCTCTCGCCGGTAAAGTCGGGCCAATACTCCTCGGTAAAATAGAACTCGGCATAGGACAACTGCCACAGCAGGAAGTTACTGAGGCGTATCTCGCCGCCGGTGCGGATGAGCAAATCGGGGTTGGGCATGTCGGCCGTGGTCATGTAGCGATCGAGGGTTGTCTCGGTGATGTCGTCGACAGCCAGACGACCGGCCTCGACCTCCCGGGCAATGCAGCGGGCGGCACGGGCAATCTCCCACCGCGACGAGTAGCTGAGAGCCAGATTCAAGACGATGCGTTTCCCGCCCGAGGTGTCGCTGATACACTTCAACAGACGGGCTTTGACGTCGGCCGGCAGACGGTCTATGTCGCCGATGACCGACAGGCGCACCCCCTTCTCGATCATGCCGGGGGTCTCGCGTTCGATACCGAAGACCACCAGAGCCATCAGGGCGTCGACCTCGGCTTGCGGCCGGTTCCAGTTCTCGGTCGAGAAGGCATATAGCGTAAGGTACTGTACCCCCACCTCGGCGGCGGCATCGGTAATTTCGTGGACTACGTCGAGTCCCTTGCGATGGCCCTCCGAGCGATCCAGTCCCCGCTCTTTGGCCCAACGGCCGTTGCCGTCCATGATAATGGCGATGTGCTTAGGCACACGAGTACGATTTATCTGCTCTGCGTATGTCATGTTTTTCAACGATTATCGTTGTTACAAATTTCTTTCTTGCGGCCAAATTCATACGTGATCGAAAACAACGTCGTTGAAAACCAATCGGTATTCTTCAGCACGCTACTCTTTATATTGTAGGGGTCGCTCAATGACTTGCCGTCGAAGCTGTCGCCCAACGTCTTGTGCATGGCAAACTCCAAACTTATGTTCCAGCGCGGGGCTATCTTGTATTTCACCCCTACTCCTAACGAACCGTCGACACTCACGTAACCACTCTCGACGGTCGAATATCCTACACCGGCCCCGGCCAGCAAATAGGGCGACAGGCGCTTGGTACCCAGATAGGAGTAACCCATTCCGTAGTTGAAAAAGTTGAACTCTATCTGTCCGCCCAACCGGTATTGCCAACTCTCGAACGAATAGTCGCTCCCGTTGGGAAACCGGTTGTCGAAGTCGCGGGTATCGCCCGAAAACTGCATGGCCGAAAAATCGGTCTTGACAGCCCACCGGTAGTTGAGCAAAAAGCGGAAGACCCCGCTCACCGCCACTCCCGGCCGGTGCCACGGCGACACTTGGTTCGCATCGCCCATATAACAGCTTATGCCTCCGGCCAGACCCGCATCGAAGCGGTAGTCTTGTGCCGACACGGCGGCCGTGCAACTGATCAACATCACTAATATCGGAATTATTCTTTTCATGTGCGCGCCATTTTTACATGCCTACATACATAAAACGGAATAATCCGATGAAAAGTATATGTCCCGTTCACTCTCCCCCATCGCTATCAAGGTATAGGCGGATACCGCAGGCGTCCTATCGCGCCCCGCCATATCTGGTTGTAGACGGTACCCGAGTTGTTTTCTCCACCAAAGATATAGATGTAGGGAATCTTGTAATCGTCGTTGGCTCGCGTGGTGGCCATGCCGGCTACCTGACGCACGGGCATGAATCGCCACAGCGGCGATGCCTTCTGTGAAGCGCTGAAGTCAGAGCCGATGACCAGCACCGAGGCAAAGGCCCGCGGATTGATATAGGAGGGCATGGCCAGCGATTCGGGGGCTGCGGTCCACGTATTGCCGTTGTTGACCGAGACATATACCGAGTTGGATGCCCCGTCGGCCGTGCGGCCGCCGATGACAATCCACGAGGTGTATTGGGTCGTAATCCAATACTGGTTGGTCGTAAAGGTGAAATAGGGGAAGAGCAGCGCTCCCTCGCAGGGCTTTATCGACCCGGCGAGCTGCGCCCACGCTTCACCGTCGTAGCCCCAGGTGGCACCCGTCAGGCTGTTGTTGGCCGTGCGGCCGCCAATCATAATCGACTGGGGGGTATTCAGGTCGTACTCCGACACAAAGGTAACCATCTGGCTGCTGCCCGTGATGGGGAAGTTTTCGGGTACGGGATAGGGCGTGAAACCCTCGGGACGCGGATAACAGTCGTGCTTGTAGACCCCGTTGTCCAGGACGACACCCAGCACGCGCGACTTCCACGAACCTACCAGCGAGTAGAAACTCTGGCCCGTCGCGGTCCAGTTCGCACCATCTTCCGAGCGATAGAGCACTCCGCTCTGGTCCAACATATAGAGGGCGTCGTCGGTCGCCTGAGCCGACTGCACATTGGGTGTAAAGGCACTCAACGGCTGCGAGGTCCACTCGCCGGCATAGGGGTCGTCGGTCGCATATACGGTACAGGTCGAATTGGACTCGATAAACGAATAGGCTTTCCCCTTAAAGTAGACCGCCTTCTGCGCCGTCACGGCAACACCTTCGCCACACGGCAGCGGCTTCACCCCGAAGGGGGCGTTCCAGTAGAGCGAGTCGGGGTCCATCTGATGCACGTTGACCTTCAGCGAATACCACTTCTCGGTCACCCCGTTCTGAGCGGTCACTACCAGCGACACCTTCGATGTAAAGTCAATCGAGTCGGTAGGCGAAGCCAGATAGTCGATGGTATCGTTTTTGGTGGCATCGCCGCGATCCATGATGATTTTTGCCTGTGCCACGTTGTCGAACGAAATGTTGGCAATCAAGGCCGATACGTCGGTACCCACCGGCAGGGAGTCGGCATTGAAAATCTGCCCACCGTTCAGGTCGATGGTGAAGAATACGGTATCGAGATTGGCCAACACCGAGTCGTTGGCTGCCAAAGAGAAGCTGGTAACCCGCACACTCTCCGAGATGGTATAGGTTATCTCCTCGTCATCGGTAGAGTTGCACGAAATGCCAGATAAAAACAGAGCGGCTATACACAGAAAAAAGTATATTTTTTGCGTCTTCATCAACTGATATGCGTTACAAGTTTGCAGTTACAATCGGCAAATTTAGCAACATTTTTTTCTTTGCATACTACAAACTCCGATAATTATAATTATTTATGGATAAGCCTCTACTTGTCGCTTAGGCTTTTCCGAGTTCAAAATGGCGAAAGGTGAACGTATGGGCAAACACTTCGAATTTGTTATGCCCAACCGCATCCGGTTTCCGTGAAACAAAAATAGCAAAAACAGCAAGGCCGCACGCACAATTTTAGACAAACCGCACGATTCGCCGGGTGAACGGTTGCTTTTTACCTATTTTCGTACCACTCGATTCGGGCCCGGCCGCACCACTCTGTCTGTTGCGGTAGCCGACCCATCGACGGGGCGGCCACACCCTGCTCCAACACGAGGGGGCCGGTCTCAACACGGGCCTCGTCCCAGTAGCCCGCGTCGATAAACGACTGTAACAGAGCAGCCCCACCCTCGACTACGAGATGCTGCAGGCGACGACGATATAGCTCGTCGAGCAGGGCCGGTATCAATGCCTCGCCAAAGGGCAGGTGCACCACCTCGACCGACGACGGCAGCACCGGGTAGTCGGTCTCCGGGCCGGTCACCACGAGCGTAGGCAGGCCGTCGGTAAAGAGTTGCCGGTCGGCCGGCACGCGGGCATGCTCGTCGAGCACGATGCGCAGTGGCGAACGTCCGGGCCAGAGGCGCGTCGTGAGCGAAGGGTTGTCGGCTATGGCCGTGCGGGTTCCCACCAGAATAGCGTCGGCCTCGGCCCGCAGGCGGTGCACCCACACGGACGAGACATCGTCCGAGATACGGGCCGCCGGTTCACCCGGCTCACGCACCCGGTCGATGAACCCGTCGCTGCTCTGCGCCCACTTGAGGGTGACGAAGGGGCGGTGGCGGGTCTGAAAGGTCATAAAGGTACGGTTCAACGCCAGACACTCGGCCTCGAGCACGCCGGTAACCACCTCGATACCCGCCTCGCGCAGCCGGGCAACACCTCGTCCCGACACGGCCGGGAAGGGGTCGAGACACCCCACGACCACCCGCGGAATGCGTTTGGCCACAATCAGTTCGGCACAGGGCGGTGTCTTCCCGTAATGCGAGCAGGGCTCGAGCGATACATACAGGGTCGACTGGGGCAACAGCGACTCGTAGGCCACCGAGGCGATGGCGTTCACCTCGGCATGAGGCTTGCCGAAACAGCGGTGATACCCCTCGCCGATGATGCGCCCCTCGTGCACCACCACCGCCCCCACCATGGGGTTGGGAGCCACATGGCCGCGCCCCAGCGAAGCCAGTTGCAGGCACCGGCGCATGAAAGCAGAATCTACATCTCTATCCATATCTTGAACTTTTTTATTTACCTTTGCCACACACCGAGACAGCGACACCCCGGCACGGCAGCCATCGGCAGCAGGTTTTACGGGTCTGTATCGCCTCGGTTCCTAACAACTGTCAACATGCAACCGAGTATCGACCTCCTGCGCCACACCCTCCAGGGCATCTATCCGCCCGGCGAAATCAACGGCTTCATCCGGCTGATTTTCGAGGCACTGTGCGACTATACCCCTACCGATATACTGCTCCGCAAAGATACGATTTTATCTGAGGATATGCACCGAAAAATCGAGGAGATAGCCAGTCGGCTCGCCCGGCAGGAGCCTATCCAGTACATTCTGGGCTATGCCTGGTTTTGCGACCGCCGCTTCTACATCGCCCCCGGCGCGCTCATTCCCCGCCCCGAGACCGAAGAGCTGGTGCGCCTCATCATCGACGAGAACCGCAGCCGCCCGCTGCGCATCGCCGACCTGGGTACGGGCAGCGGCTGCATTGCCGTCACCCTGGCTCGGGAGCTGCCCCAATGCCGGGTCGAAGCGTGGGAACTCTCGCCCGAGGCCCTGGCGATTGCTCGCCGCAACGCCGAGCTCCAGCAGGTGACGGTCGACTTCTACCAGCGCGACATCCTCCACTACGACCTCTCGCAACTCACGCCCGGTTCGCTCGACCTCATCGTGAGCAACCCGCCCTACATCTGCCGGAGCGAAAGCCGGGCCATGAGCGAAAACGTGCTGGGCTACGAACCGCACGAAGCCCTCTTCGTCCCCGACGAGACCCCGTTGCTCTTCTACGACAAGATAGCCCGCGACGGTCTCACCCTGCTCTCGCCCGGCGGCCGCCTCTACTTCGAAATCAACGAGGCTCAGGGCCCCGCCTGCGCCTGCATGCTGGAGCGCCAGGGCTACGAACAGATACGCATCATACACGACCTCTACGACAAAGACCGGTTTGCATCGGCCGTAAAACCTCACGCTCATGGCTAAGATACTGACACCCCCCGAAGCCCTGCACCGGGCCGCCGCCCTCTGCTCATCGGCCGAACACTGCACGGCCGACATTCGTGAAAAACTGGCCCGATGGGGCGTGACCGAAGCCGACAGCCGCACCATCATCGACCGGCTCGTGCAAGAGCGGTTTATCGACGAGCAACGTTACGCCGTGGCCTTCGTCAAAGACAAATTCCGCTTCTCGGGATGGGGCCGCATCAAGATGCGCTACGCCCTGCAGCAGAAACGCATCGACGGCAGCGACATAGACCACGCCCTCGCCACCCTCGACGAGGAGCAGTACAACGACCGTCTGCTCGAACTGCTGCAAGCCAAATCGCGCTCGATTCGCGACGACGACCCCGAAGCCCGACGGGCCAAACTCTTCCGCTTCGCCACCTCCCGGGGATTCGAATCAACACTTATTTTCAACGCATTAAAACAGGTCGTGCCATGAAACGGCTCCATCCGCTCGACGACCTGCTCGACCTCTTCTTTCCGCGCCTCTGCCCCGTCTGCCTGCGGGCCATGAACCGCGACGAGCGGGGGCTCTGTACCGGCTGCCTGCACCGCCTGCCCCGCACCGGCTACCACCTCGACCCACTCAGCCCCATGGCCCAGCTCTTTCTGGGCAAGATTCCCATCGAGCGATGCGCCGCCTTCTTCCACTTCACCACCCCGGGCGACGTGAGGCAACTGATACACCACATCAAATACCACGGCGGCAAACGGTGCGGCCTCGTACTGGGCGAAATCTTTGCCCGCGAGTTACAGCCGCACCGGTTCTTCGACGGCATCGACACACTGGTACCCGTGCCCCTGCATCCCGCCAAACTGCGCCGCCGGGGCTACAACCAGAGCGAATGGATAGCCCGCGGCGTGGCACACGCCACCGGCATAGAACTCTGCACCCGTTGGCTGCAGCACACCCGCGACTCCCACTCGCAAACCCGCAAGGGCATCTACGACCGCTGGCTCGACACCCACTCGGCCTACGACGCCCGGCTGGCTCCCGACCTGACCGGCCGCCACATCCTGCTCGTCGACGACGTGGTGACCACCGGCGCCACCCTCTTGGCCTGCGCCCAAGCACTCCACGCCCACGGCGAGCCTCGCATCAGTTGCCTCACCCTGGCTGCCGCGCAGTAAATATTTTCATATTTTTAGATTCCATTCGGCCGTTTATCTGCTATTTTTCTTACCTTTGTCTTTCGATTATCCTAAATATTATTCGTCATGAAAACGGTAGAACGATTACTGGCCGAGAAACTCTTAAAAATCAGAGCCATCAAACTGCAACCCGAGAATCCTTTCGTATGGGCATCGGGCTGGAATTCACCCATATACACCGATAACCGCCGTACCCTCTCCTACCCCGAGGTGAGAAGTTTCATCAAGGTAGAACTTTGCCGGGTTATTATGGAAAACTTCGGCTCGGCCGATGCCATTGCCGGCGTAGCCACAGGCGCCATTGCCCAAGGTGCACTGGTAGCCGACACACTGGGGCTGCCCTATGTATATGTGCGCTCGGCACCGAAAGACCACGGACTCGAGAACCTCATCGAGGGTAACCTGGTTCCCGGACAAAAGGTAGTCGTTATCGAAGACCTCATCTCGACCGGCGGCAGCAGTCTGAAAGCAGTCGAAGCCATCCGCAACGCCGGCTGCGAAGTCATCGGTATGGTAGCCATCTTCACCTACGGCTTCCCCGTTGCCACGCGCAAGTTCAAGGCCGCTCAGGTAGAACTGATTACGTTGAGCAACTACAACGCCATGCTCGAGACGGCTCTCGAGACCAACTATATCAAACCCGAAGACCTCGAGACTCTGCAAGAGTGGCGCAAAGATCCCTCGAGCTGGCAAGGTCCCAACAACACGCCCGCCGTATGACCAGCAGTTTCGAAAGTAAAACGGTGCGGATTGCCCACGCCGTAGAGAAGGTGTATGCCCTGCTCTCCGACCTCTCGAACCTCGACCGCTTCCAAAGCGTGTTGAATGCGCCCGAAAACCAGAACAAACTCAAGATTACGGGATACGACAGCGACAGCCTCTCGATCGAGGTGAGCCCCATCGGCTCGGTCACCTTCCGCATCGTAAACCGGGAGCCCAACAAGACCATCAAGTTCGAGGCCGAAAACTCGCCGCTGCCCCTCAACCTGTGGATACAGTTCGTACCCACCGGCGAGAGCGAAACCGCGTCGCGCGTCACCGTCAAGGCCGACCTCAACCCCTTCATCAAGCCCATGGTGTCGAAACCCTTGCAAGAGGGGGTCGACAAAATGGCCGACATGCTGGTGGTGCTCCCCTACGAGCAATAATCAGGAGGTAGTCTGCCCGCAATCTATTTGTAGAATCTTAAAAACGTAACTCGAATGGCACAGAAACTTTGGGAAAAATCGGTACAGGTCAATCACGACGTAGAGCGATTCACCGTAGGCCGGGACCGGGAGATGGACCTCTATCTGGCCCCCTACGACATTCTGGGCTCGCTGGCTCACATCGACATGCTGCAATCCATCGGGCTCCTCTCGGCCGACGAGCTGGAGAAGCTGACCGCCGAGTTACGACACATCTACGCCGAAACCCAGTCGGGGCAATTCACCATCGAAGAGGGGGTCGAGGATGTGCACTCGCAGGTCGAGCTGATGCTCACCCGCCGGTTGGGCGACATGGGCAAGAAGATACACAGCGGACGCTCGCGCAACGACCAGGTGCTGGTCGACCTCAAGCTCTTCACCCGGGCCCGGCTGCAACATACCGTCGAGGGGGTAGAGACGCTGTTCAATACGCTCATCGACCAAAGCGAACGGTACAAACAGGTACTCATGCCGGGCTACACCCACCTGCAGGTGGCCATGCCCTCGTCGTTCGGCCTCTGGTTTGCGGCATACGCCGAGAGCCTGGTCGACGACCTCATCGTCATGCAAGCCGCCTACCGGGTGTGCAACCGCAACCCGCTGGGGTCGGCTGCCGGATATGGTTCGTCGTTCCCCCTCGACCGCACCCGCACCACCGACCTGCTGGGATTCGAGTCGATGGACTACAACGTGGTGTATGCCCAGATGGGACGCGGCAAGACCGAGCGCATCGTCGCCTCGGCCATCGCCTCGATAGCGGCGACGCTGGCCAAACTGGCCTTCGACGCCTGCCTCTACAACTCGCAAAACTTCGCCTTCATCAAGCTGCCCGATGCCTTTACCACCGGCTCGAGCATCATGCCCCACAAGAAGAACCCCGACGTATTCGAACTGACCCGGGCCAAATGCAACAAGCTGCAGGCCCTTCCCTACCAGATTACACTCATAGCCAACAACTTGCCTTCGGGCTACTTCCGCGACCTGCAAATCATCAAGGAGTTGTTCCTCCCCGCCTTCGACGAACTGGACGACTGCCTGCACATGGTCAACCAGATGATGTCGCAAATCGAGGTCAACACCCACATCGTCGACGACCCGCGCTACAACCTCATGTTCAGCGTCGAGGAGGTGAACCGCCGCGTACAGGCCGGTGTCCCCTTTCGCGATGCCTACAAGCAGGTGGGGCTCGAGATCGAGGCCGGGCACTTCACCCCCGACAAGCACATCGTCCACACCCACGAAGGCAGCATGGGCAACTTGTGCAACGACCGCATCACCGCCCTCATGCAGCAGACGGTCGCCAGTTTCGACTTCGCTCGCGCCCAGGAGGCCGAAGCCCGGCTTCTCGGTCGCCAAAACTCATAGGCCTATGGATTACCAACCGCAACCCGACCGCTACACCAACGGCATGATTTATCGCCGTTGCGGAAACAGCGGCATACAACTGCCCGTCATCTCGCTCGGATTCTGGCACAACTTCGGTCACATCGACTCGTATACCACCCAACTCGAGATGGTCAAATATGCCTTCGACCATGGCATTTGCCACTTCGATCTGGCCAACAACTACGGACCGCCCGCCGGCAGCGCCGAGGCCAATTTCGGCCGCATGATGAAGCAGTGCTTCGCCGCCCACCGCGACGAGATGTTCATCACCTCGAAAGCCGGTCACGACATGTGGCCCGGCCCCTATGGAGGCAACAGCTCGCGCAAGAACCTCATGGCCAGCATCGACCAGAGTCTGCAACGAATGGGGCTCGACTACGTCGACCTCTTCTACAGCCACCGCTACGACGGGGTTACCCCCATCGACGAGACCATGCAGGCCCTCGTCGACATCGTGCGCCAGGGCAAAGCGCTCTACATCGGGCTCTCGAAATACCCCATCGACAAGCTGCTCTATGCCCTCAACTACCTGCACACCGCCGGTGTACCCTGCCTGGCTTATCAGGACCGCTACAACATGTTCGACCGCCACGTCGAGGAGCATCACCTGCAACTCTGCGCCTCCAAAGGTATAGGCGTCGTAGCCTTCTCGCCGCTGGCCCAAGGCATACTCACCGGCAAATACCTGAACGGCATCCCGGCCGACTCGCGTGCCGCCCGCCCCGAAGGGTATCTGAAGACAACCGATGTCACCCCCGAAAAGATAGCTCGCGTGGCCCGGCTGAAAGCGATAGCCGACCAGCGGGGACAAACCCTCTCGCAACTGGCCCTCGCCTGGGTATTGCGCCAAAGCGAGGTGAGCACCGTAATCGTGGGCGCCCGCAACCTCGACCAGTTGAAGGACAACCTGCACGCCACCACGGCCCTGTCGCTCACGGACACCGAAACCGAAATGATAGAGGAGATACTGAAATGAAACGATTGCAACACATACTCCTGCTCCTGCTCGCCTTGGCCGCCGTTGCCTGCGACGGAGGCGACCGCGACCGCATACCCGCCGCAGCCGTGCGGGTCGAGTTTGCCAGCCAGGCCATGTGGGACCAGTATGGCGTAAGCGGCAGTTTCATACACCGCCGCTTTATCCTCAGCCAGAAACTCCCCGCCGGATTTCCCTACAACCTCTCCTCGGCTACCGGCTACGGAGGACTCATGCTCGTGACCAACGAGCACGCCATCCCCTTCGTCTACGACCTCTGCTGCCCTGTCGAAATCAATCCCAACATCCGCATCGAGTTCGACGAAGACAACTTCTGCCTGCGTTGCCCCAAGTGCGGCTCTACCTACGACATCTCGACCGGCGGCCCCATGACCGGCGCCGCCAAAGACGGTCGCTACTTCTTGCAAAGCTACCAGATAGCTCCCTACGGTACCGCCGGCGGGCAGCTCATCTTCCGCTAACCTGCACACCCGGTACAGTGCGCCCGGACTTCGCTTGTGAGGCCGGGTCACCTCACCACACGGGGAATGTCGGACGGGAACAGATTTTCGAGTCGTAATTTTGCAGAACCAAAAAAGCATTTTATCTTTGCAATCGCATTTGCGAAAATAGCTCAGTTGGTAGAGCACAACCTTGCCAAGGTTGGGGTCGCGGGTTCGAGTCCCGTTTTTCGCTCCAAGGCTGCCCGAATGGTGGAATGGTAGACACGAAGGACTTAAAATCCTTTGGCCATTGCGGCTGTGGGGGTTCAAGTCCCCCTTCGGGTACTGCATAGAGCTGTTAATCATTTGATTTTCAGCTCTATTTATTTTTTTCAGGTAGCCAAAGGGGTGTAACAAAACAAAAGGAATCTCCTTCCGTAACCGATACAGAAGACTCCCTTACAATCAAAAAAACAGATTGCACAAGTATCAAAAGCGAAGAGATATTTACTAGACCCTCCCCTACTTCACATTCTTGAAAGCACGCAGAATCATATCCACGGCTCCATCGATGCCGGTACGTTCGATATTGATTACCAAGTCGTAGCCGGCAATATCGGTCCACTGTTTGCCGGTGTAGTGCCAGTAGTGATTGGCCCGACCGGTATTCACCCGCTCGATTTTACGGGCAGCCTCTTCGGGCGAAATATGGAGTTTGTCGACCAGCTGCTTCACGGCAAAGTCTCGGCCCGAGGTGATGAAGACACGCAGCACGTGCGGGTCGTCGCGGAGAATCCAGTTGCCCAACCGGCCGATGATGACACACTCGCCCTTATGAGCCAGTTCACGGATGGTACGGCTCTGGTTCACATAGATGGCATCGTCCTTCGAGGGGTTCATCGAGGCGGGTATACCGCTATCGGCAAATATCAACTCCCACAGGCGGCTGGTGGGGAGATTCTGCTCGGTCTGGGCCACAAAGTCGGTCGAGTAGCCCATCTCCCGGGCCGTCTGGTCTATAATCTGCCGGTTGTAACAGGGGCAGCCCAACCGGTGGGCAACAGCCTCGCCCACGGCATTGCCCCCACTGCCATACATGCGGGCGATGGTGATGATGCGGTTGCCGCTCCACTCGTCGGCAGCCACAATCGCAGCAGCCTGCCGTTCGGCCTTGGGGATAAAGATGCGGTCGAGCCACCCGATGTGCGGGGCGAATACCCGAACCATAAAGCCCACGTAAAACATCGAGACGAGTGTACCTACACCAACCATCTCCCAGCTCCAGCGACCGAAGAAGATGAACATGAATATCGTACCGATGAGCACCAGCGAAGTATCGGAACAGATCTTCACCTTGCCGAAATCCTTTTTCAGAAACTTCGATATGGCCAGCGGCAGCCCCTCACCGGCCAGCATCAGCGAGTCGCAACGCACCTCGCACGCAATGCCGAATGCCAACACGGCACCACCGATGAGCAGCTCGATGAATCGCAAGGGATAACCTATCATGGGGTTGATGTCGAAGGGGATTTGCAGGAAACCGGTCAACCACATCGTGAGGTCGGTATAGAATCCGAACAGGAAAGAGACCAGAATCTGGGTATACTGCCGGGCCTCGAAATTACGGCGCAGCAACAGAATCTGAATGGTGATGAAAAACACGTGCATGCAGATGGTGAGCTGCCCCATCGTCAGGTTCACTCCCGGGACCAACGACAAGATATAGGGGGGAGCCGATATAGGCGACGAGCCCAGGTTGGCCCGTATAGACAAGGAGGTACCGAAAGCGATTACAAAAAGAATAACTACAAAACTGGCATAGCGCCGCAGCCACTCTGCCTTACTCCTCTTCCCGTTCATAATTGGTAATATTTCAAAACAACTGCAAAATTACGCAAAAACCGGCTTAACCGGCTGGCTCTTACCCGGTCTTTAAACTTATTTATACTTGCGGCGAAGGGCCGAGATCCTGCTCGAAATGATATTTTTTACAAATAACCTAAATCTTTACCCTCAAATCGCTATCTTTGTAAAAGAGAGGATGTGGTTCGGCATAGTCAACCCAATGGAACCGGTGAGTCTTCACTTGTGTCTGCACCCCCTCTCACTACTGTTATTGCAAAGCCTTATTCAATATGAATACCACGACAGAACCCGGATATGTATATATTTTGACCAATCCCAGTTTTCGTGAAGACTGGGTCAAAATCGGGAAGAGTGCCCGCCCGGTCGATATTCGCTCCAAAGAACTGGATAATACCGCCGTGCCATTGCCTTTCGAGATTTATGCGACCATCAAGACCGTAAAATTCAACGAGGTCGAAAAGCTCGTACACAAAACCATAGACCGATTAACCGACCTACGGATTCGCCAAAACAGAGAGTTTTTCAATGTGCCGCCACAAGTTGCTTTAGACATATTCAAGGACATAGCCCAAACCATCGACGACGCTGTCATCACAGAGTATCGCGACAACAGGCCCATTCAAGAACCGGGTAACGACTGCCCCCCAACCAACAACAAGAGAGTAGTCAAGCGCGAACGCTTCCGGTTCAGTCTGGTCGGTATTCCTATTGGCGAATATATTACATTCATTCCCACGGGTATACAGGTAAAAGTAGCCAGCGACAACTCCATCGAATACGATGGCCGCATCTATAAACTCTCGCCCTTTGTAGGGACTTTCATGCCCGAAGACAAGCGCAATACGTCGGGCACCTATCAAGGGGCCAAATATTTCACCTATAAGGGAAAGGTTCTCGAAGAGCTGAGGAGAGAGATTGAACAAGACGACGAAGAGTTGGAGGTACAGTCCGAGCCTGCCACAGAGTAATTCAATATCGACATTTCAATTACGCACACAGCCCGCCAAAAAGCGGGCTGTGTTTTTATCTGAATCATTCAAGCGTCATTACCGTTCGGCTTGTTCACTCTCTTCCATCCGCTCGTGCGAGAGGTTGATGGCAAAGAGCCGGCCTACGACCGGCACGCGGAAGAGCTTGACACGATGCGTAATGCGCGCATACCGGGTGAAGAGTATCACGATGAGGAACAGGATACCCAGCAACACGGCATAGCCGAACACCTGCTTGATCGAGACCAGCGTAGCCTGCCACTGCAACTCGCCGAAGTAGGCCGAGAAAGGTACCTGCCCCGTGAGCGGGTTCACGGCATCGAGCGAGCCGCCCAGGGTGTAGTAGTTCGACTGCATCGCCATCTTGAACACCCGGGCCACCAGCGCCGAAGCGATGGGGCCGCCTATCCCCTCGCGCACGAAACCCACGGCACAAAGGGCCTGAAAGAAGTGCCGGAAGGGCACAATCTGCGACAGATAGGTAGTCAGGGTCACATAAATCATCACATTGCCCGCATTCTTCAGGAAGAGCGGCAGGTAGAGCCGCTCGATATTCATGTCGGGCGAAATCAAGAAGTACATCACCAACTGATAGGCCACCATCAGCACAAACCCGATGAAGGTCACCGTCTTGTAACTCATCTGCCAGCGGGCCAGGAGCAGTAGCGACAGGAGTGCCCCGGCTACGACACCCAGCAGACCGGGTACATTGAGCGAGATGGCATTGAGCGAATCGTAGTGGAGGATGCCTCCCGTAAAGGCTCCTTGCAGCACCGTCGAGGTGGCCGACAGGCAGTTGAGGGCGAAGAAGAGGAGCACCACCGTGCCGAAGTGCCGGTACTTGAAGGTCTCGGGCTCGATATAGGGGTGACGTATGTGCCACATGCGCTGCAGACTCAGGAAGAGAAACAGAGCCGCACACACCAGTGCCAGCCGTATGTAGGGCGAGTCGAACCAGTCGTAATAGTCGCCGTAGTTAAAGGCAAATGCGATGAGCAGCAGCACCACGCTCCAGAGCACGGCACCCAGCCAGTCGATGCCGAAGAGCGGCAACGGCGGACGCAGATAGAACTTGCGCAGCAGCCACTGCGAGAGGACAATCACCACCAGCAACAGCCCTACGGCCAGGTAGTGCATGTAGTGCCAGCTGTAAAAGTAGGTGAGGTAGGTGGTGACCAGCCCCGAGAATTGTATGCAGCCAAATACCGTGAGGTAGATAACCGGGAAGAATACGGCAAAGTTACGCGTGGGGGTGATGCGCAACTGTATCGACGAGAAGCACTCGAAGGTTCCCCACATGCGCAACACTCCCGTGAAGAAACAGGTTATCGCCAGTACCATCAGGTTGTCGGTGCTCATCGTGATGATATTGCCCACGATAAGCCCCACGGCCACGATGGGCAGAATGGTGCGTGTCGGCAACCTGAATTTCAGCCGGAACAGGACGGGGAAAATCATCGTAATGCCGATAAACGAGGCATAACCGGCCATGAGTATATCTTCCTGCATCAGCGTCGTGGCCCCCATCATCTCGCTCACCGACGAGAGGTAGATACCCCCCGAGCACTGGAACACCAGAATGCAAAAGAGAAACGACACTACCCGCGCCCACATGGGCACCCACTCCTTGAAGGCGGGCACCCGGCGCATCAAGTCATCGAGCGGAGTCATGGTCGCGATACTTTACCTCACACTCTACGTTCAATCCGGCCCGCAGCTTGTCCATATCCTCGGGCGAGTTCTCCTCCGAAAAGACGATACGCACCGGGATACGCTGCTCGACCTTCACGAAGTTGCCGGCCGAGTTGTCTTGCGGTACCAGCGAATACTGGGCACCCGTAGCTTTCGAGATGGACTGCACCCGACCTTTATAGACCACCCCGGGAATGGCATCGATGGTCATGTCGACCGGCATCCCCTTGGCAATGTGGGCCGTCTGGGTCTCCTTGTAGTTGGCGACCACCCACGTCTCGGCCTCGTCGACAATCGACACCAGCGTCTGTCCCGGCTGGATGAGCTGCCCCTCCTGAATGGTCTTGCGCGAAGTCACCCCGTCGCAGGGAGCCAGCACCACCGTGTACGACAAGTTCAGGTTGGCCAGGTCGAGAGCCGCCTCGGCCACCGCCACGGCAGCCTCGTTCTGGTCGAGGCGTTGCGCCTGTTCATCCTTCACCAGCGAGGCCGAACGTCTCTGCCGCACCAGCATCTCATACTTGGCCTTCAAGGCCTCGTAATTGGTCTTCATCCCGTCGTATTGCTGTTGCGTCACAGCCTCTTCGGAAAGCAGCTTCTTGTAACGCTCGTAGTCTTTCTCGGCATTCTTCAGCAGCACCTCTACCTCCTCGATACCGGCATCCGACACGGCCAGGTTGTTGTGGGCCGTCGATACGGCCGTACCTATGGCGCTGCGGCCGGCCAGCGCATTCTGGTAGTCGGCCTCGGCCTGAGCCACCCGCAGGCGGAACTCGGCATCCTCGATGAGCAACAGCGTGTCGCCCTTGTGCACCGGCTCATACTCCTCGAAATAAATCTTCTTGATAAAGCCCTGCAACCGGCTGTTTACCGGCACGATGTGCTGACGTACCTGCGCATTGTCGGTATACTCGACCCGTCCCAGATGGACGAATCGCGAGCAGACCCATACAAAACCTATCACCAGCAAGGCGATGGCCACGACGTTGAATACTATTTTGCGTGATTTCTTATTCATAGCTGTAAACGATTTATAATGTACCTGTTAAATAAAGAAGTTTGTAATAATTGAAAGCAATGTCGATTTGCGCATTGGCCAGCTGTACCTCGGCCGAGAGTTTGGAGTTGCTCGCATCGAGCATATCGGTGATGAGCGCAAGCTCGTTTTTGTAGCGGTTGGCGATGACGGTGTAGTTCTGGCCGGCCAGCTCTACGTTTTTCTTGCGGGTAACCAGCTGTTCGTATGCCTCGACATAGCGCACATAGGCCGCCTGCACGGCCAGTCCGGTCTGTTCGCTCGCATCGTCATATCGCTCCTGCGTGCGGCGTATGGTCAGCTTGCTGCGGCTGGCCGCCTTGTTGGTCTTGTAGAGCGAGGCCAGGTTGTAGCTTATCCCTACGCCTACATACCAGTAGTTGAAATTCTTGTTGATGGGAGGAACCTCGATGGTGATAGGGCCGTCGAAATGGTTGCCGGCCATGAGGGCAATCTTGGGCAGGCGGTCGGACTTCACGATTTTATCCTGATGCTTGTTCATCTGCACGGCCAGAGCCAACTGCTTCAGTTCGGGCGAGTTTTCCATCGCCTCGTTTTGCCAGTAGGCCGCATCGCCCATGGGCAGCGTGCGCGACAGCAGGGTGGTGTCGGGCTCGATCCATACCGACTCGTCGAGCCCCAGGTTGGTAACCAGATTGCGGTTGAGGATACCCAGCGTGTTCTTGATTTGCACGACGGTGAACTCAAGGTCCGAGAGCAGCAGCTCGTAGCGGGTGATGTCGTTTTTCAACACCAGACCCTCGCCCTGCTTGGCCCGTATATCCTTGAGCAACTGTTTGGTCTGCTCGATATTCTGCTCATAAACCTTGATCAGATTGAGCTGCTTGAAGAGGTCGAAGTAGTAACCCGCCAGCAGGAAACGCACCTTGTTGCGGTCTTTGGCCCAGTCGAGCCGGGCATTCTGCTCTTGCAACTGTGCTATGGCGATACCGTTCGAAACGGCTCCACCCGAATAGATGATTTGCGAAACCTCCAGTGCAAAGTTGTTTCCCAAGTGAGGCATCGGAGCCCGTTCTACCTGCGTGAAATCACGCTCCATCAGGGTTCCATCGCCCAAGTAACTAAAAGAAAGTGAGGCATCTATGTCGGGTAAGCGGTCGTTTTTGGCGACTCTCACCGCCTCGTGAGCCTCATCGATTGCCGTAAACGAGGGGCGCAGTGTCTTGCTGTTGCGATCGGCCAGGTCGAAAATCTCGTCCAGCGTAAACACCCGACGGACCGGCTCCTGAGCACATGCACCACCTGCACATAACGATGCACACAGCACCGCTATGGACAAATAGAATTTGTTCATTCGTAAAAAAAATTATGAATTAAAAATGTAGGATTAACTAAAAAAGAATGTATTGACCGTAGCTATTGATCAATCGGAATTGGCCATTCCCCATTGGTGAAACGAATCGAGTTTTGTCAATACTCCACTACGAAAATTATAAATGCGATTGGCTATGTTTGGTCTCATCAGATACATGGAGCAATATACTCCATTCGGGGCGCAAAGGTACAAAAAGATTCGGTATCTGTAGCGATTTCCTCAAAAAAAAACAGAAATATTTTTCTTCTATATATCTTTCTCTCATATACATACACGCTTTTTCCGTGGCTACAATCTACCCGGGAACACCCGCCGAACCACCCGGTCGAGGTACAATCTGTAAAACGGGTACAACTATCTGTAATTTGTCTATTTCGCATGCGCCATACCCGCACTACCTTTGCCATCGACCCCCTCAGGGGGGCACGATACGCAAGATAAAGAGAGACAGCACGGCATAGAAGGCTCGACCGAAAGGTTTTACGCCGGCCCGGCACGAGAAAAATTCAGGCAAAAAAGTGTGTTTTTCCCGGACCGATGCTCCTCGAAATAGAAAATCTTTGCGTATTTTCGTAGGTGATTTCCAGACAAGAAATCGTCATCACGACACACAGTATTTAATAGTAAAACAAACTTCTATGTTACGAAAAATCAGAATAGTCGCTGCAACTATCTGCTTCGTCCTCATCACTTTGCTGTTTCTCGACGTCACGGGCACGCTGCACCTGTGGTTCGGGTGGCTGGCCCGGATACAGTTTCTCCCGGCCGTGCTGGCGTTGAATGTGGGCGTCATCCTTCTGCTGGTGGTGCTTACCCTGCTCTTCGGGCGCATCTACTGCTCGGTCATCTGCCCCCTGGGTGTATTCCAGGACATCGTTTCGTGGCTGGTCGGCAAGCGCAAGAAACATCGGTTCCGCTATTCGCCGGCCCTCTCGTGGCTGCGCTACGGCGTGCTGGTCATCTTCATCGCCATGCTGGTAGCCGGGTTAACCGCCTGGGCCGCCCTCATCGCTCCATACAGCGCCTACGGCCGCATAGCCACCAACCTCTTTGCCCCGATATACCGGTGGGGCAACAACCTGCTCGCCCTCGTGGCCGAGCGCATGGACAGCTATGCCTTCTACTCGACCGAGGTCTGGCTCAAGAGCCTCCCCTCGCTCATCGTAGCCGCGGTCACCCTGGTAGTCATCGTCGTACTGGCCTGGCGCAACGGCCGCACCTACTGCAACACCATCTGCCCGGTGGGCACCACGCTGGGGTTGCTGTCGCGGTTCTCGTTCTTCCGCCCCGCCATCGACACGACCAAATGCAACGGTTGCCAGTCGTGTGCCCGCAACTGCAAAGCCTCGTGCATCGATGCCAAAAATCATGCTATCGACTACAGCCGCTGCGTAGTGTGCATGGATTGTCTCAATCGTTGCACCCAACACGCCATTCACTACGTGCCCCGCACCCGACTGCCGAAAAACAAAAAGACGGCCGAAGCGAAAGCTCCCGCTCCCGAGGCAAAGGGGAACAACTCCCGCCGGGAGTTCCTGACCCTCACCGGCGTACTGGCCGGAAGTGCCCTGCTGAAAGCACAGGAGATGAAGGTCGATGGCGGTCTGGCTGCTATCGAAGAGAAAAAGATACCCAAACGGGCTACCCCCATCACTCCGCCGGGCTCGCTCAGCGCCTCGCATCTGGCCCAGCATTGCACCGCTTGCCAACTGTGCATCACCAATTGCCCCAACCAGGTACTGCGCCCCTCGGGCAACCTGATGACCTTCATGCAGCCCGAGATGTCGTATGAGCGCGGCTATTGCCGCCCCGAGTGCACGCGCTGCTCCGAGGTGTGCCCCACCGGCGCCATCCGTCCCATCTCCGTAGCCGAGAAGTCGAGCATACAGATAGGGCATGCCGTTTGGGTGAAAGCCAACTGCATACCCCTGACCGACGGCGTGAGCTGCGGCAACTGCGCCCGCCACTGCCCCGTGGGTGCCATCCAGATGGTGGCCTCGGACCCCGCCGTGGCCGACTCACCCAAGATTCCAGTCGTCAACACCGAGCGTTGCATCGGCTGCGGTACCTGCGAGAACCTCTGCCCGGCCCGCCCCTTCAGTGCCATCTATGTCGAAGGCCACAAACAACACCGCATCATCTAACCCTTCAAAAAAAAACGAGGAGACAATGGAAAACAAATCGAACAAAAATATAAATCGCCGCAACTTTCTGAAAGTGGTAGGCGGCACGGCCCTCGCTTCGGCCGCCGTACTGCCCGGCTGTAAAAACCGGCAGGAGGCAGCCCACACGGCCACCACCGAAGTCCCCACCGACCAGATGACCTACCGCACCAACCCCAAGACACAAGACCGGGTATCGCTGCTCGGCTACGGCATGATGCGGTTGCCCAGCATCCCTTCGCCCGACGGCACCAGCAGCACCATCGACCAGGAGGCAGTCAACGAACTGGTCGACTATGCCATCGCCCACGGCGTGAACTACTTCGACACCTCCCCCGTCTACATGCAGGGCGGGTCGGAAAAGGCGACCGGTATCGCCCTCAAGCGTTACCCGCGCGACAAATATTTCGTGGCCACCAAGTTGTCGAACTTCTCCAACTACACCCGCGAGAACTCCATCACCATGTATCGCAAGTCGTTCGAGAATCTGCAGGTCGATACCATCGACTACTACCTGCTCCACTCCATCGGCAACGGCGGCATCGAGACCTTCCGGGCCCGTTACATCGAGAACGGCATGCTCGACTACCTCGTCGAGGAGCGCAAGGCCGGCCGCATCCGCAACCTGGGATTCTCGTTCCACGGTACCCAGGCTGTCTTCGACGAGGTGCTGGCCATGCACGAGACCGTGCACTGGGACTTCGTGCAGATACAGCTCAACTACGTCGACTGGCGCCACGCCTCGGGCAATAACGTCAATGCCGAATATCTCTATGCCGAGCTGGAAAAACGACACATCCCCGCCATCATCATGGAGCCCCTGTTGGGCGGCCGCCTGTCCAACGTACCCGACCACATTGCCGCCACCCTCAAGCAACAGGCTCCCGAGTCGAGCGTGGCCTCGTGGGCATTCCGTTTTGCCGGCTCTCACGCCGATGTGCTCACCGTGCTCAGCGGCATGACCTACATGGAACACTTGCAGGACAACCTGCGCACCTATTCGCCTCTCGACACCCTCACCGAGGCCGATCTGAAATTCCTCGAAGAGACGGCACAACTGATGCTGCGCTACCCCACCATCCCCTGCAACGACTGCAAGTATTGCATGCCCTGCCCCTACGGGCTCGACATACCGGCTATTCTGCTCCACTACAACAAGTGCATCAACGAGGGCAACGTGCCGGCCTCGTCGCAAGACGAAAATTACCGCAAAGCGCGCCGCGCTTTCCTCATCGGTTACGACCGCAGCGTACCCAAGTTGCGCCAGGCCAACCACTGCATCGGATGTGGGCAGTGCGTATCTCATTGTCCGCAAAGCATCAACATACCCAAGGAACTGCACCGAATCGACCGCTTTGTCGAGGAACTGAAACAAGGTAAAGAATTTTAAACTCGCTTATGGAATACCGCACATTAGGACGTACCGGCATACGGGTAAGTGCCATTGCCCTCGGCTGTGAGGGCTTTATCAACAAAAGCGCTCAAGAGGTGAAGGCCGACTTCGACTTTGCCATCGACCGGGGCATCAACTTTGTCGACATCTACTCGTCGAACCCCGACCTGCGCGACCACATCGGGCAGGCACTGGAGGGCCGCCGCGACCGCTTCGTCATACAGGGACACTTGTGCACCACCTGGGAGAACGACCAGTACCTGCGCACCCGCGACCCGAAGAAGACCATCGAGTCGTTCGACTCCCTGCTCAAGCAGCTGCGCACCGACCATGTCGATGTGGGCATGATTCACTACGTCGATGCCGAGAAGGATTTTCACACGGTCTTCGACCACGAGATTATCGAGATTGCCCAACGGCTGAAGGCCGAGGGCAAGATATGCCACATAGGCATGAGCAGCCACAACCCGCTCGTGGCCAGCATGGCGGTAAAGACGGGCCTCATCGACGTGCTGCTCTTCTCGATTAACCCCTGCTACGACCTGCTCCCGCCCAACGAAGATGTAGATGTACTCTTCGATCAGCAGAGCTACGCCGGGGCCCTGCACAACATCGACCCGGCCCGTGAGCAGCTCTATGCCTTGTGCGAACGCGAAGGGGTAGCTATCGACGTGATGAAGGTCTTCGGCGGCGGCGACCTGCTCGACCAGGAAAACTCGCCCTTCGGTTGTGCCTTCACCCCCGTACAGGCCATCGACTACGCCCTTACCCGCCCCGCCGTGGCTGCCGTCATGCTGGGATGCAAGACTCAGGACGAGATGGCTGCCGCCATTGCCTGGTGCCAGGCATCGCCCGAAGAGCGCGACTACACCGCGGTGATGACCCATCTCGACCGGTTCTCGTGGCGCGGACACTGCATGTATTGCGGCCATTGTGCCCCCTGCACGTCGAAAATAGACATTGCCGCCGTGAACAAATTCTACAACTTGACTGTTGCACAAGGTGAGATTCCCGAAACCGTACGGGAACACTACAAGGCGCTCGAGCACCATGCCTCGGAGTGCATTGCCTGCGGCGCTTGCGAAACGCGCTGCCCCTTTGGCGTGCAGATTGTCGAGTCGATGCAACGGGCCGCTCAACGATTTGGCTACTGACACAGTCTCGCAAAGACAAAAAAACGAACATGAAAGAGAAAGAAGAGAGTCCCTGCAAGGTACCCTCTGGTGCCGCGCTGTGAAAACGCGCCAGGTATCGCCGGGCTCATCTCACCCGAATAAACAATTTGTAAAACAATCAAGAAGATTTGTATAAACGAATGAGGACAAAACTTTTACCCCTGTTTCTATGCTTTGCCGGAATCGCTTCGGCACAAACCGACTCGCTGTCTAACTCCTACCTGGCCATGGCCGGAAAACCCTCCGACCCGATTCACATCGGCGAAGTGGTGGTGACCGGTACCCGCAACGAGACCGACGTACGGCATCTGCCCCTCACCGTCTCGGTCATCGACCGTCAGGAGATCGAGCAGAGCATGCAACCCTCGGTACTGCCCATACTCACCCAGCAGGTGCCCGGGCTCTTCATCACCTCACGGGGTATCATGGGCTACGGCGTATCCAACGGTGCAGCCGGCGGCATAGCCCTGCGTGGCTTGAGCGGCGGCTCGGGCCGGATGATGGTACTTATCGACGGACACCCGCAATATGCCGGTATCTTCGGGCACCCCATCTCCGACGCCTACCAGTCGTTCCTGGCCGAGCGCGTGGAGGTGCTGCGCGGCCCGGCCTCGGTGCTCTACGGTTCGAACGCCATGGGCGGGGTAATCAACATCGTCACCCGCCAGTTGCACGAAGAGGGGGTAAAGACCAACGTCAACCTGGGATACGGCTCGTTCAACACCCTGCAGAGCGAAGTGACCAACCGCATCCGAAAGGGTCGGTTCACGAGCCTCATCAGCGGCTCGTACAACCGCACCGACGGCCACCGCTCCGATATGGGTTTCGAACAGTATGGCGGCTATGCCAAACTGGGTTATCGGGTTACCGACAACTGGAACCTGCGCGGCGACGTAAACGTGACCCACTTCAACGCCTCCTATCCGGGCCCGGTGAGCGCCCCGCTACTCGACGGCGACCAGAGCATCACCCGCGGCATGACCTCTTTTGCCGTGGAAAACAAATACGAGAAAACCTCGGGTGCCGCCAGCTTCTTCTACAACTGGGGCAACCACTGGATTAACGACGGTTATACACCCTCGAAAGGAGAGACCCCGCAAGAGAGCCGATTCCTCTCGTTCGACAACATGATGGGCCTGTCGCTCTACCAGAGCACGCAGTTCTTCCCGGGCAACCGCATCACCGTGGGCTTCGACTGGTTCCGCTACGGCGGCCATGCCTGGAACAAGTTTGTGAGCGGCGAGAAGGCGGGCACGACGAGCGACCTGGTCGACAAGCACGAAGACGAATTGGCCGGTTACGTCGACTTCCGCCAGGACATGGGCAGCTGGCTCACCCTCGATGCCGGTGTGCGCGTAGACCACCATTCGCGAGTAGGTACCGAGTGGATACCGCAAGCCGGACTCTCGTTCCACCTGCCCCGTACCATCGAACTGAAGGCCTCGGCCTCGAAGGGTTTCCGCTACCCCATCCTGCGCGAGATGTACATGTTCCCACCCCAGAACCCCGACCTGAAGCCCGAGTCGATGTGGAGTTACGAACTGGCCTGGGCCCAACACCTGCTCGACAATAGCCTCACCTACGGCATCAACCTCTTCTACATCGACGGCAAAAACCTCATCGTCACCCTGCCCAACCCCAACGGCACTGGCATGCTGAACCAGAACACCGGCAAGATTGAGAACTGTGGCGTGGAGGGCGAGATAGCCTACCGCATCGACCCGCACTGGTCGGTCGAGGCCAATTACAGCTACCTGCACATGGAGAATCCCGTCGTGGGTGCTCCCGAACACAAACTTTACGCTGGAGCCCAATACACCCACAAGCGGTGGACCGTATCGACCGGCGTGCAATACATCGACAACCTCTACACGACGGTAGGCGACAACCCTCAGACCGAGGAGTTCGTCTTGTGGAACCTCAACGCCTCGTTCCGCGTGAACCGCTGGCTCGACGTGTGGGCCCGGGGCGAGAACCTGCTGGCCCAGCGCTACGAAATCAATGCCGGCTACCCCATGCCACGGGCTACGGTCATGGCCGGTGTGAATCTGAACTTCTAAACCCTAAACAATACAGCCTATGCAATCCAAATTCATCTCGATGGCCTTGTGGGCATTTCTCCCGGTCATGGCCGGCATCAGTTGCAGCACACAGGCTCAGAATCAGGAGCAACAGCCCTCCCAGGGAGAGCAACAGGTTGCTCGCGTGTACATGTTCAAAGAGATCTCTTCGGAGAATCTGGTCAAAATCTACGAAGCCCTGGGCCGCGAAGCTACCGGCAAAGTGGCCGTAAAACTCTCGACCGGCGAACCGGGCGGGCACAACTTCCTGCAACCTTCACTCATTCAAACGCTTGTGCAAAAGGTAAACGGTACCATTGTCGAGTGTAATACTGCCTACGGCGGCGGACGGGCCGATACCGAAAACCACCTGAAGGCGGCTGCCGACCACGGCTTCACAGCCATCGCACCGGTCGACATCATGGATGCCGAGGGCGAGGCAGCCCTGCCCGTACAAGGGGGCAAACACCTGAAGGAGAACTATGTGGGGGCTCACTACCCGCAATACGACTTCACCATCATCCTCTCGCACTTCAAGGGGCATGCCATGGGCGGATTCGGCGGAGCCATCAAAAACATGTCGATAGGTATCGCCTCGTCGGGCGGAAAGGCCTGGATACACTCGGCCGGGAAGACCAAAAGTAACCCTTGGAGCAACCTGCCTGCCCAGGACGATTTTCTGGAGTCGATGGCCGAAGCGGCCAAATCGGTAGCCGACCACTGCGGCGACAAAATTCTCTACATCAGCGTAGCCAACAACCTCTCGGTCGACTGCGACTGCGACGCTTCGCCCGAAGCGCCCCGGATGGGCGACATCGGCATACTGGCCTCGCTCGACCCCGTGGCCCTCGACAAAGCCTGCACCGACCTGGTGCGTGCCTCGAGCGACCCCGGCAAGGTGCACCTGATCGAGCGCATCGACTCGCGCCACGGCATGCACACCCTCGAGTATGGCGAGCAGATAGGACTGGGCACCCAGAGCTACGAACTGATCACCCTCGACTGACGGGCCACTGCTGCACATCGATATAAACAGAAAATCCCGACTCACGAATGAGCCGGGATTTCTTGTATCATCGGGCCTGCACTGAGGCCCTGTTGCGGTTACTCGACAATCGTGGGCGTAGTCTTGCCGTCGCAATAGCCATAGTAAGGACTGGCAGGTTCGTAGCTTTCGTCTACGAGACCGGTAGCATCGTCGATATACTGCACATTCGTCGGGTAGGTACAATACTCGATTTTAGAGCCGGCACCGTCGTTGAACTGGCCGATGAAGCCCGAGATGTCCGACCTTGCGAAACCACGACGCATACGCATAATCACGTTCTCGGCACTGCAATTGGTAAATGCCACACCGCGGCCACCAACCACTTGACCTACCAAACCACCAGCCTGATAACCGGTTATCGTCACATCGTCGACCGAGCAATTCTTCAACCACGTATTGCCGCCTCCTACACCAATCCAACCGACGAGGCCACCCACATTCTGGGTCTGCAAACCGTCGGAGGCCTTGATGCGTACGTGACGAGCCTGTACGTTCTCGATATTTACCACCGTACTGTAATTGGCTCCGGTGTATCCGATACAACCGGCAAAGTAGGCATACTCTTTGCTGTGGTCTACGGGGTTACCGTCGGTATCGACATCGACCTCACTGTTGGCCAAACCGTTGATGGTGATGTTTTCGAAGGTCAGGTTCTTCATCACACCCTCAAATTTACCCCATACGCCGGTGTAGGCATGATAGGTAAACAGCACGAAGGGGCCCAACTTGTATTCATACACGGCGCCAAACTGTCCGTTCATGGAGAAGTTGCGCAGCACGTGGCCCTGACCGTCGACCGTATAGGTGTTCTCTCCGGTGGTATAGATGGGTTTCCAGTCCACACCGTTCATGTCTATATCGTTCTCGAGAAGAATGGTCGTAACGGTAGCTCTTCTCTTTTCCGTGCCGTCGGTATCGGTATAGGTCTCGGTAACCATGTCGTAGATGTGGTCGGGCAGCCAGGCAAACTCGTCGCGGGTGCTGATGCGATAGACTCTCACGGTCTGACCGCCATTACGAGTCTCCTCCAGAGCGGGTTGCACCGGAGTCACGGGCGAAGATTGCCACCACTCGGCACCGTCGATCCACTCGTTTACAAAGCCCTCCTCGATATCGATAGTCACGCTGCCGCCCACAGTGAGCAGGTTACCCAGAATCGTCGTCAGGTAGTTGCGCTGTATGGGTATGTTGGTGGTAAAGTCTTTGGTAAGAATCGACTCCGTACCCTGCAACCAATCTACACTGAAGTGAATAGCCTGTTGCACATCATTGGCAATCAGGTAGTCGACAAACAGCGTACGGTTGTTGGCCGTGGCGTCGTAGCCCCCTTCGTAGAACTTGTCGCCCGAGGCATCCTGCGGCAAGGTGGCGGTATAGACCACCGACGCGTCGGCATCGGCACCGCCCGAAGCCTCGCCCGTCACGGCGTTCAGCTCGACAAACCGGGTGCAATCGTGATACGAAACCTTGAAGTTGTCGGGCATCTTGGCACCACTCGAAGCCCAGTCGGTAGTCACTACCCGCAGCTTGGCAAACGGACGTTTCAGCGTCATCGTCTCACCGAAGGTTTGCGACACGGCCACATTCTTGGCCAGGAAGTAGGCATCACGGCTCTCGTCATTCAACTGGGCATCCACACTATCCTGTATGGCAATGCGGGTAAAATCGGCCGTATTGTAGTGCAAGTCGGCCGTCTCGCCCTGGCGCACAAAGTCGGCCCAGGCTACAAACTTGTAGGTATTGTTGGGCGTCAGTCTGAAGTTGAAGGTAACCGGTCCGTAGGTATCGACCGTCTTCAACTGAGGCTCAGCGAGCAGCGTAGAACCGTCTTCGGAGTAAACGGCTACCTGATAACGCAAGTCATACTGACTCCAGTCTACATTCACCAATCCCCCTTGACCACTGTTAGTCCCCGGTACGGCACGCGTAATCTGTAAAGCTTCGGGAGCCTCAAAGCGAAGCGTTATCTCATCGCCGTTGGGGTTCAATCCCGGCTCATCCATCACTTCGGAACAGCTGGTTGCCAGTCCCAGCAACACCATTCCCATTAAATAATGATACTTTCTCATAACAGAACTATTAAAATTATAATATAACTAAACTGTCTTTTCTATTCCAATCAAATCAATCGGGTATGACCACCACAAACTCATCGTCGAAATCGTCGTCGATACCTATATTGCCGCTACCTATCTTCTTGGTCAGGAACGGTCCCCGCAACACGGTCTCGTGGTTGCGGTAGAGCGGTATATCTACATTCTGATAGTGGTTTATCTCCTCGCCATCCGTATTATAGATAAATATATCGACAAGCACATGATCTTCGCGACCGTCGTTGGCCAACACATAGTCATAGGCCAGCAGCACTTCACCGCCGCTGGGTTCGTCGGGCGGCATCATCTCCATCGTACGCGACTCTATAAAGGCATTCAACATACCACTCTCGACATTGTATCCTACCCCTACATATTGTTTATATACGACTCGCACCAACAGGTTGTTGACCGAAGCCCGACTGCGTTTTTTCGAAAACTCGTTCCAGTCGGTCGCCCACAGATGGAACCGGGCCGAAGGACGCTTCATGTAGACCGGCACCAGCGGCTCTCCCGAGGGGGTTGCCGTCGCCGTACTGCCCGGCGTAGAGACCGAAATCTCTTCGCCATATCGCCCTACGGTTACCGAGAAGTCGCAACTACCCGCTGCCGCATTCTTATGGTGATTGACCATTGGCGTGTGGTCTATATTCTCTCTCACGGCATTCAACTGCTGGGTATCGAAATGCCATTCACTCACCCGGACTTCGGGGGCATAATCGGCCCACGACAATACCCGGTAGTAGCCCTGAGGCAACTGGAAAGCCAGCGTATCTTGCGGAGGCTGAGCCAACCGGTCGACCGAAAATTCCCGCCGATCGACCAGGATACCCTTATCGACCGAGGCTCCGGCCGACGGCAGCTTGTAGAGTTCGACTATAAAGCGGGCACACAGACGTTCGTCGGGGACGTAGGGCATTGCCGACACATGCGGAAGCTCCTGCACGGTGCTGTTTCCCTCTTCGTCGTAAATCATACTTTTATAATAGAAGGGAGGCATGCGATCGGCATTCAACTCGACCAGCACCCGCACATCGTTCGTGCGGGGATACTCGTGTATGGTCTCATCGCAGGCTGTAACCCCCAGCGACAAGAGACATATAAGTATTGCTATATAAGACAGATTCCTTTTCATAGAACTCTTACCCTCCTATTTCTTGCGGGGGAAAGCCCACTTGTACGACAAACTGATTCCGGCCCGGGTTACTCCCCAGTAAAAATCGGAACCCGAACGGAACAGTTGCCCGTCCTTCCGATTCTGATATACATCGTAGTCATACTCGGCAAACCCGACACCGATATTGAACTCGACACCCCACTGCTTCTGCTTGCCCCACGAGAGGGCATATCCATAACTGAGACCCATGCCCCACAACGCATGGTTGGGGTCTTGGTAGCGACCCTTGTCGTTGACGGCGACATTGAACCCGACCACATGGGTATGCAACCCGATGAAATGGCCCTGCATCACCTGGCCCGGCCACCAGCGCAGCTCGGGCTGGGTAGCCAGTAAACGCAATTTGCGCGTGGGGGTAATGTCGTAGGGCGAGTACCATACCGGTATATCGAGTGTGCCGTGCGGCCACAACTCCACCTCTACCCCGGCGTTGGCCGTGGCGGCTGCCAGAAAGAGCAGGTTGGTCTTCACGGCCAGGTGCCACTTGCGGGGCTCGGCCACCGATACGGGATTTACCGCCGCCGGCTGTACGGGCCGGGGGGCCGGTATGCCGTCGCAGAGCGGCAACAGCTGGGGCTCGGCCGGCAGGTCGCGAGGCTGTTCGTAACAGACAATGGCCATGCGGGCATTGCGGAAGGGCGGGAAGACATCGCGAATGATCCGATGCCACGTATACCCCTTGTCGAGAGCCATGATTTTCCGCTTGCGCCGCTCGTTGTCGGGCTCGGTACGCAAGATTTTCATCACCTCCTCCTTGTGGGGTATCTGTGCCCCGTTCTCGAGGGCAACCTCAAACGAATACCAGTCTTCCCACAGATTCACCACCTCCATCTGGTCGCGCGGGAACCCTGCCTCCTTGGCCAGATAGCGGGCCAATGCCTGCGAACGGTATTCGCCCAACCGGTAGTTCCAGGCCTTGGGTCCCTCGGGCGACGCACTACCGCCTATCCATACGCAGGCAATACGCACGGCCGGGTCGACCTGTATCCGGTGCAGCACCTGCACGATGCTGTCGAGCTGGCGATTGGGCACCAGGTCGTATTTGTTGACCCGAAAGACAACCGGGATAATCGATGTATTGTGGGAATAATAGACCGAGTCAATCTCGCTCTGAGGCAAGAATACAACATAATCGGGATAGGTAGCTCGGGGGAAAGCGGTCTCCCGAGCCTCTTGCGCATGAAGCAGTCCTATCGTCAATGCGCCCAATATGGATAACAGCAGCCCCCTTTTCATAATTGATTAGTTATCGTTGCATATCCCCCTTTTCCGTGTTCTTATGGTATAACCGCTGTCGGAATATTTTGTTTTTTGAACTATTTAAATATGTATATTACAAAAGTAGTATAATATTATTAAATATGCAAAATAAACCAAGAAAATCTATCCATCCTTTTTGGTTCTATCACAATCCCTGCCTTTCAATCCTAAAAAAGGCTGTGCCCAAACCGAAAAATTTGGACACAGCCCTTTGAATAAGAACTATGAATCTAACTGATAATCACCTCAGAACATCAGCTTCATACCGGCAAAATAACTGCGGGGCATCGAAGGACCGTAGATGTAGCCCGAGTCGCGCTCCTTACCCTGGTCGAAATCGCGCTGATAGGCGTTGAAGATATTCTGCACACCGGCGTTGACCTGCAACGTGATGGCCTTGTAGAGCGAGAAGTCATACGACACCTTGGCCGTCATGTCGAAGAAGTCGGGGGTAGTCACCGCCACATCTTTGGCTATGTAGCCCTTCATGTGCTGTACCAGCATGGAACCCGTGTAGGTTCCCGAGAGGGCAATGTTCAACGGCTTCACCGGGGTGTAGGTGGCGGTGAAGTAGCCATACCAGTCGGGGGTGCGGAAGATACGACGCTCGGCAGGCACCGACTCGTCGTCGCTCCACTGCTCGGGCTGGGTATAGTGGCTCCGCTGCCAGGTGACACCGGCCTGCAGCTGCACGAGCGAGAGATAGGCCACCTTGCCCTCGACGGTCACACCGGCCACCTCGGCCCCCTTGCCGTTGCGGCGCTCCTTCACCTTAGCGTTGTGGGTCTGGTCGAACCCGACCTCCTCGAGCACAAACACATGGTTGAGCCGGGTGTAGAACCCCTCGAGCAACAGGTTGCACTGGAAGGCTCCGAAGCGGCGGTACATGTCGGCCGAGAGGCTCACGCTGTGCGACTTCTCCTCCTTCAGGTTGGCCGCCTGCTGGATGATAGTCCCCTCGCCCCCTACGGCAGCCACGTGCAGGTCCTCGTCGTAGGTTTGCGGAGCCCGGAAACCCGACGAATAGCTGGCCCGCAGGTTGACGTTGGGCGTGGGGTTGAAACGCACATTGGCCCGGGGACTGAAGATAACGTGATCGATAAGGTTGTGCTTGTCGAGCCGTCCGCCCACGAGGAAACTCCAGCGGTCGTTCTTCCACTCGTTCTGCAGGAAGGCACTCTCGATATGCACCTCCTGGCGGGTGGTGCGGTTGTAGCCCTTCATCTCGTCGCGCAGCTTGTCGTAGTTGTACTCGATACCGGCAGTCAGGTCGGCCGGCATGAAGAGACAGCGGTCGAAACTGTAGATATACTGTCCACCGGCCACCACCGTCAGGTCGTTGGTCTCGCCATAGGCATCGAGGTTCTGCTTCGTGCCGTAATAGCTGTCGCGGTCGATATGCTGGGCCGAAGCGTAGAGATTGATACGGTGTTTCTCGTTGGGAGTAAAGAGGCTGTAGCTGAGTCCTCCCCCGTTGATCGAGTGGTTCAACTGCTCGGCAATATCGGCCTCGTGGGGCGGACGGTTCAACAGGTTACCACCCCGGCGATACTCGTTGATGTGGTGATACTCCAGCGTAAGCTTGGAGTAGTTGCTGGTCTTCAGGTAAGAGCGGAATCCCAGCGTCTGCCCCTTCAGCTCGGGCAACTCGGTGAAGCTGTCGCCGTCGTGGTCGTAACCGGCACGCTGCCGGTTTTGCCCGAATACATAGAGCCCCGCCTTGTTGTCGTCGGTCACGAGCGAGGCGTTGAGCGACGTGTTGTTCTCGAACTTGCCGCTACCTCCTATCGAGGTGATTGTGTGTGCCAGCGAACCGCTGTTGCGCAACGGCTCTCGGGTAATGATGTTGATGGTACCCGCAATGGCCGACGACCCAAAGAGAGCCGAACCGCCGCCCCGCATCACCTCTACCCGCTCAATCATGTTGGCCGGAATCTGTTCCAGGCCATACACCCCCGACAGGGCACTGAAGATGGGACGCGAGTCCATGAGTATCTGTGTGTAGGGACCGTCGAGCCCGTTGATGCGCACCTGCTGGAAGCCGCAGTTCTGGCAATCGTTCTCGACCCGCACACCCGGCTGAAAGTTGAGCCCTTGGGCCAACGTGCCGGAGTTGGTATTCTCGAAGGTCTTTATGTTCAGCACATTGACCAGCGTAGGGGCCAGTTGCCGCGTAGTCTCGCTGCGGTTGGCCGAAACCACCACGCCGTCGAGTGCCACGTCACTCGGCTCGATTTCGAAATCGATTTCCAGCGTCACACCCTTTTTCAGCGACACCTTCCGCCGGCCCGTCTCATAACCTACCGACGAGGCCTCGAGCACGAAATCGCCCTCGGGCAAATTCTTCAGAAAGTAGTGACCCGAACCGTCGGTCATCGTCCCCACGGTGGTCCCCTTCAACGAAATCGTGATGTAGGGCAGGTGTTCCCGCGTATGCTTGTCGAGCACATGGCCCACAATGTTTATATCCAATGTTTTCTGAGTTGCCGTTTCGGCACGACTCACGCCGATATGCCACAGGCATATCACGCATAAAATAATGTATTTCTTCATTTTTTTCGATTCTGAATAGTTAAGACTCATCCATCCCCCACTCGCCAAGAGCAGGAGTAAACCTTCTGTTTCCTCTTATTTTACAGAATCGAAACGGGCGGAGCACGCAACCCGTGAGCCCCCCACTGCCTGAGTGTGCGTACGAAGCGGGTAGCCGGATAGAGCAACCGGCACGAAAAGGCAAACAGCACAGCCGAAAGCAGCATCCCCACCGACGGCTCGGCCGTAGTGAGATGCGACAAAGCGTGTATGAGTTGAAACTCGGTAGTGGTGTGGCCGTGATGAGCCTTGGGATTGTAGGGGTGCGAGTGCACGATGGTCACCCCGTTTACCACGTGCGTGTGGGTAAACAGCGAAATGCAACCTATATATGAAATGAACAATACAGGGAGAAAGTATTTCGCTATGGAACGGAGCAGCCTGTTCATAATCTTTCGATTATTAAAGACGCAAAGGTAGGGCTTTTTATCTTACAATCCAATACGACAGGCAGAAAGAGGTCCATATTTACCTACAATCAGGTATCTCACTCCCCCACGGCTTCGGGCAAGGCGACAAAGGTGTAACCCCTCTTCTGCAAGGTGCGGATGAGCCGCTCGAGATAACGGTCGTAGAACTTGTCGGTGCGACGCTCATCGGTCCCCAGGTGGAAGAGCAGAATATGGCCGTTGAGCCCCTCGCGCTTCTCGACCTCCATCACCCGGTTGTAGATGTCCCGGCTACTGCGATAGTTGGTCATGTCGGGGGTGGTATAGTCGGCATTGGTCCAGGTTCCGGGGGTGAAGTTAACGATGCGCAGCCCCATGCCCCGCGCCCAGGCGGCGATGGTCTCGTTGTAGTATTCGTAGGGCGGGACGAAGATGCGCGTCTGTGACGGGTCGATACCGGCCCGGCTCATGCGGCCGTAGATAGCTTGCATATCGCTCTCGAACTGCTGCCGGTCTACCAGCGTAGAGTCGCGACGCTCCCAAGCACAGTAGAGCAGATGCCCGTCGCTGTGTGCCCCCACGTAGTGGCCGGCTTGTATCAGTTGTGCAATGGTTTGGGGGAATCGTTCGTAAAACTCACCCGTAAAGAAGAACGAGCCTTTCACACCGCACTGCTGCAAGGTCTCGAGGATACGCCGGGCGCCGTCGTTCTTGTCGGCCGCCGTGAAGACGAGCGAAATCTGCCGCTTCGAGCGGTCGGTGCGCACAATGCCGCCACAGGCATACTCGTTGCGGTCGGGCCCTGCGGCCTCGGCTCCCTCCTGCTGCAACGACGAGAGCAGATAGCTGAGGCTGGCCGTGCCGTCCATCGTGGGTTCGTTGGTCGAATAGTCCTGCATGTCGTCGTGATAGACAATCTCGGCCGACTGGAACGGGGCGTAAGGGTCTTCGCGCGAGAGACGAACTCCTCGCAGGTTGTTGAATATCGAGGCATAGACCGGCCCGTCGACCAGTCCGCCCACGGTCGTACCTGCCCCCAACGCTATGAGTGGCGTGTGAGGGTCTATGGGATAGTCGCCCCACAAGGGCAACTCGGTAATCATGCTCGTGCCCCAGGGGTTGCAGCCGAAGAGCCAGTCGATGAGAGCCGCCTCCATCTCGCGATAACGGTCGTCGCCCGTCAACTCGCGATAGAGCCGGCACTGGGTAGCCACGGCCACCGTCAGGTTGTTGGAGCACCAGATGGCCGGCACCCCGTTGAGGAAAGGATTCCCCTCGGCCCGCTCTCGCACCCGCTCCAGGCCGCTGCGCAGGTTGCGGGTAAACTCGCGGCTCACGCGGCTGTCGTCCACCCCGGCCAGGTGATAATGGCCCAGGTTGATAAAGGGATACCACTGATAGTGGCGGGCACTGTCGGCCCCCATCCAGGGAGTTACCGGTTCGAATCGGCCATACTCGACCGCCTCGTTCAGGAACTGCGGCTCGCCGGTCGAGAGGTAGAGTTGAGCAGCAGCCAGCTCCATATCGTCGGTCCAATTACACTCTTCGTAAATATAGGGCGAAACCACCGATGCCGTTTGGCACACACCAGGATGCTCCACACCGTGACGATAGGCGTCGCGGGCCTTGGCCAGCAGCGTATCGGCCATCGCGGGATAGAAGTCGGCCAGCACCCGGGCCCCCAGCGCAAAACACGAGGCATACTTGCCGGCCGTACTGGCCACGCCGGTGGTGGCGTTGGTAAACTCGCCCCGCACCTGGGGCTCGCCCGAACAGTAGTAGACGGGGCGTCCCAGCCCCTTGCCCCAACCGTAATCTATCTCGTCCTGCGAAGGCAGTTTGAACCCTTTGTGGTCTCGGTCGTCGGCTATCTGGTTATACATCTCGCCTTTCGACGGATTCATGCGGTTGAGCCAGTCGAGCCCCCATTTGATTTCGTCGACGATGTCGGGGATACCGTTGGTCCCGGGCAGGCCGTTGGCATCGTAGGCATCGCCATACGCTCCGGGATTCTTCAGGTAGGCAAACATCATCTGATAGGTGGCGTTGGCCGAGGTGGTCACGTACTGCAACTGGTCGCTCGCATCGTGCCAGCCGCCCCGCACGTCGATGTGTTGGCCACTGCGGGTGGGGTGATAGACGATATAGCCGTCGTGGGTGTGACAGCTGTCGCGCTCGAAGGGATTGAAGCCGCAGCGTTGCTGACGCATGTAGCGCAGGATGAAGTCGGCCGTGCCGTCGTACACCCGATTGCCGATAACAAAGCGAGGCGAGAGGGCATCGCCGGCCCTCAGCCGATAGGTACCGGGCCGATTGCAGGCGGTGAAGTCGAGCCGATACATGCGTTGCATCCGGCCCCACAGGCCCGCAGCCCGAGGGGTGTCGAAACGCATCACCTCCTGACCGGTACAATCGTCGACCAATGCATACGACTCCAGGTCGATGGCCTCGTCGCTCATATAGACGGCCACCTTGGGCGAAGCGGGCAGATAGCCCAACTGGTTCACCCGTATCCACTCGCCGCCCCAGACGGCCGTACCGAGAGAGAGCGCTCCCGCCACGAGAGCCCCGACAATCTTTTTCATGTCTTTATGCTTTTACTGGTTTCTTAATCAACAGCAACAGCCCGATGAAGGTAAACAGGGCATTCATAATCAACAGTTCGTAGCTGAACGAATAACCGCCGAACCAGGCCTGCGAATTGCGGTCGAGAATGAAGCAGAGCACCGGCGAGGCGATGGCCACCAGCGGGATATAACGGTCGCGCACCTGTGCCTTCACAAAGATACCGAAGGCAAAGAGTCCCAGAATGGGCCCGTAGGTATAGCTGGCCAACGTATAGACGGCGTCGATGACACTCGTGTTGTTCAACAGGTTGAAGATGAAGATAACCACACCCATCACCACGGCCATGCCGATATGTACCCGTTTACGCAAGTGCACCACCTGCTCTTCGCTCTTCCCCTTCACGCCCAGAATATCGACCGTAAACGAGGTGGTAAGCGCCGTCAGGGCCGACCCCGCAGCCGAATAAGCCGACGAGATGAGACCCACGACAAACAGAATACCCACAATCAACGGGAAGTAGCCTTGCGTGGCTATCAGCGGGAAGAGTTCGTCGCTCTTCTGCGGAACGGCTATCCCCTCGGTAGCGGCATAGACATAGAGCAGCACGCCCAGCATCAGGAAGAGGGCATTGACAAAGAACTGCGCGATGCCGCTCGTAATCATGTTTTTCTGCGAATCCTTGGAGTTTTTGCAACTCAGGTTGCGCTGCATCATATCCTGGTCGAGTCCGTTCATGGCAATCATCGTAAAGACACCGGCCAGGAACTGCTTGAAGAAATAGCGTTTGTCGTTCACATCGTCGAAGAAGAACATCTGCGACATCTCCGACCCGCGTATCGTCTGCCACATTCCACCCAGGTCGAGGTGCAGGTCGCTGGCGATATAGTAGATGCAGAGTATCACCGAAACGATGAGACACACCGTCTTGAGCGTATCGGTCCAGATGAGCGACTTCACTCCGCCCCTGAAGGTGTAGAGCCACACCAGCCCTACGGTGAAAATCACATTCAGGATAAAGGGCAGATGTAGCGGCTCGAAGACCAGCATCTGCAACACCACACACACCAGAAAGAGGCGCACGGCAGCGCCCAACATCTTCGAAATAAAGAAAAACCAGGCCCCCGTGCGATACGACGAAAGGCCGAACCGGTTCTCGAGATACTCATAAATCGAAACCAGATTCATGCGGTAGAACAGCGGCACCAGCACGTAGGCGATGAGCAACTGCCCCACGATGAACCCCAGCACCATCTGCAAATACGAGAATCCGCTGGCGGCCACCATACCGGGCACCGAGATGAAGGTCACCCCCGAAATCATGGAACCAATCATGGCAAAGGCCACCACATACCAGGGCGACTTGCGATTGCCCACGAAAAAACCTTGATTGTCGGCCCGGTGACCTACCACATACGAAATGCCGAACAAGACGATAAAATAAGCGAAAATGGTGATTAAGACAACTACGGGTGTCATGTGTTTCAGCTATTTAAGTTTACGGTTATTACTCTTCATACAACAGATAAGGACGGCGTTGCTCCCTGAACTTCTCCACATCGTCGTGCCACATGGCCTTGATTTCGTCGGCCGACTTGCCCTCCTCGATCATTCGGCGCACATAATCCACACCTATCAGTTTCTCGAAGAAGGAGCGGAAGAAGTGGTCGCCCAGATTGAGGTTGCGATAGGCATCGATCACATACTCGAGATTCAGCCCCTTGGCCCAAATCTCCTCGTCGGTAAGCCCCGTCAGGTCCACGCCATAGCACTTCTTGTTCAGTTGCGGCGGATTCTTGGCACCCGGTACGCTGCGCGGCGTAAACGAAAAGTCATACCCCTTCATGTTAGGGTGACCATACACCTGGAAAGGCCAGTCGGTACCCCGCCCCAGACTCACCGGCGTAGCCTCGAAATAGCAGGTCGAGGGATAGAGATAGACGGCACGCATATTCGGCAGATTGGGCGACGGAGGCACCGGCAGCACATAGTGCGTCTGGTGCGTGTAGTTCAGGCAAGGAACCACCGTGAGGTCGCACACCCGGTCCTCGGGCAGCCAATGCTCACCGTTCACCATGCGGGCCAACTCGCCCAGCGTCATGCCATGCACCACAGGGATAGGCAACCACCCCACCCCCGACTTGTACTTCATGTCGAGGATAGGTCCATCGATATAGTGCCCGTTCGGATTGGGCCGGTCGAGCACAATCACCGGGCGGCCAAACTCGGCACAGGCATCCATCAACTTCACCATCGAAATATAATAAGTATAGAAGCGAAGCCCCACATCCTGAATATCGACCAGCAGCACATCAAACGAGTGCATCGACTCGTCCGACGGTCGGCCCGACTTGCCATCGTACAGCGAACTGATTTTTATTCCCGTCTTGGGATCGACCGATCCCGCCACATGTTCACCCGCATCGGCATCGCCGCGGAAACCATGCTCCGGCGAAAATATCGTCACCACATTCACACCGTCGGCCACCAGCATATCCACCAGATGGCGGTCGCCCACCATCCCCGTGTGGTTCGAAAAGACAGCTACCCGCTGCCCCTTCAACGCCGGATAATACTCGCCCGTACGCTCGGCCCCCACCACTACGCGGCTATCCTTGGCCCGGCATACCATCAGTGCAAAACAAAATAACAACAGAAACAGAAATCTCTTTCTCATGGTATCTATATGCTCAAAATAAATAATTCACAATTTATTTGTAAATGTAAACATATTTTCAGAGTAAGACAACCGCGATAAATATATTTAATAGATTTTATCAACTATACAGAAAGTACAATTGCCATGCCCCACATGAAGAAAGATAGAAGAGTCGCAAAACTCCGCCTTTATCGGGCAGGGAGTGGGCAAGCCAAAGATGGATAGAGGACGAGGAGTGTCTGAGCCTGTGGCGAGTTCCGCAGCCCCGACGATGGCGCAGCCTGCGACCAACTCGGCCCGATAACAGCGGCGGCGCTTCTTTTGTGTCACCCCACAATCGATGCGGGGTCCAGGAAAGAGAATCTTACGAGTAAACTTGCCGGTATTCCCTGGATTCCGCATCGGAGTGCGGGATGACCAGATGACCGTGTCGGGGGCGATGACTAAAGCGCGAAGTCCTCCGGCCTATGGGAGAAAGCAGAAAGAAAAATGGCGGAGAGGGACGAACAAGGGAAAAAGATGTTTGAGCCGGGGCGAATCAATCGAAGTGCCCGAGGCAGTAAAGCCTGCCGAACGGCTGCTGCAAAGCGAGCCCGGCGAGTTCTTTTTCCCCGGGCCTCGCAGTCATTTTTCAGCTTTCGGACATCAGCCGGGAGCTTTCTTTTGGCTTCCCTTTTCTTTTGCGGGAAAAGAAAAGGGAGATTCTGGATGCACGGGCCGTGCGTCCCTACTGGCCCGGACGGTACTGCCGGCTATTTTCTTTGGGTATAAACAGCGGGTATATCCTGGATGCCGCGTCGAGAACCGTGTCACCCCGCACAGCGATGCGGGGTCCAGGAAAGAGAATCTTACGAGTAAACTTGCCGGTATTCTCTGGATCCCGCGTCGGAGCGCGGGATGACTTTTGCCGATATTCCTGAATCCCGCATCGGAGTGCGGGATGACTGGGTGACCACACCGGAGGCGATTGGGTAAACTAAAAAAGGTGATTATAAAAAGGTCGGCTGACCAAGGCCGGTATTCTCTGGATCCCGCGTCGGAGCGCGGGATGACCGAGTGGGCGCATCGGGGGTA